>VXNF01000120.1 GCA_009840735.1 Acidimicrobiia bacterium
TCGCACCTCCTCCTCAGTGGGCGGCAAGCCGCTCGCCTCGAACGCACCGGACTCGTTGCGCAGCCACTCGTACAGCCGGTACGCCACATCGGCGTCAGAGATCTCGAATCCGTACGGCGCCGCTGTCCGCACCTCCTCGATTCCCGACTGCCGGAGAATCCAGTAACGCCCGTCGGTGAGAACCCCCAGCCTTTCCTGCTCTCCGGCCCTTGCCCTCTCGCGGAGATAGCGGTCCAATTGCTCGATCCAACGCGGATCAGGGTTGATGCCTTTGCCGATTCGCTTCTTGACCTCGATCACGAAGTCACCGGTCTGCAGATCGATCCGGTTCTGCTCCATCCGGATTTCGTCTCTGGAGGCGAGTCCGGACGTGACCAAGAAGTCCGCGATCGCCGACCGAACATCCGCCTCGGGCGCCACCTCCTCGTGGCGCCGAAGCATCAGCCCGGCGCTCTCGCGGAGCTGGGGACTGTCGGGATCGATGAGGATTAGTTCAGACATCGACGTCGCTGAGGGTTGTTCGAGATGCCCGGACGATGAACGGGCCCGGCCTGCCCAGCAAGCTCTCAATACGACGCCACTGGCTCATGACGACCTCGAGTTGCGCCCAGACCGTCTGCGCGTCACGAGCGGCCAGCACCACCATTCGTGCCCGATGCTGGACGACCGCCTGACGTTCTGCGACTCGGCGGCTGATCAATCGATCTCGTGTGACGATCAAGTATCCGGCATCTGCCACGAGGGGAATCCAGTCCTGGTCGGGAATGTCAGGGGTCGTGACCAGGCAGGGCGGTCGTTCGCGCCTATGGATGACCGAGCCACTGTCCCCTGGGTACGTGCAGTCAGCCCGCAAGCTCGCGAGCAGTCTGCCTAAGCCGAGGATGTCAGCATCGAAGTAGAATCGAACGACCGCTGGTTTCACGCCGCACGAGTGGTGCTGCGACGGGACAGCTCGTATGAGCGCGCCCAGCCCACGTCTTCGACGCCGAGGTCGAACTGTGCAGCCACGTCCGCGTCGTCCTCACCTCCGTCGATGTGCTCGAAGATCGCTGACGTGCTGATACCTCTGATCGCTGGGTGGCCGAACCGATGCGTCGGACGGCACCGGACCGGGGAGTTCTGGTCTTCATGGGGGCGCCACCCCACGGCGAGATCGTCTCGCCAGTCGACCCGGCTGATGAACGACGCCGCGGGCGGCGTGAGCACAGGCTGGTCGCTCGTTTTGGCCACAAGCCAGAAGTCCCCTCCCAGTCCGCACTCCTCCTGCACCTTCAGCAGCAGGCGAGGACCGTTGCCCACCCAGGGCTTGGAATGGGCGAGAGGGTACGGGATCCCCTCCTCGTCGCGCAGCTTCCGGACGAACTGCCGGATCTCGTCGAGCCGTACGTGCAGTTCGCGTCGATACTGGCGGAGGAGGGCGGCCTCGACGAATTCGCCCCACGTCAGGCTGCCGACCCCAGTGGGCTCAGGACGGATCACAGGCGGATACGCGCGGCCGTTGTCGGACCGGCCCTCGAGCCACCAGTGCAGGGTCGACCGGGGCACCCGCAGTATGTCGGCCGCGTCAGCGTCGGAATAGACCGGGCGGTCTAAGAGTTCCAGGTTCACGGCCATATCATGCCCTCTGGGCGAGCCTCGCTGCTGTTTCCCCGGTTCAGCTGCCCGAGGTTGCCTCGGAGCGGTCGCCTCGGTCGCCTCGGAGCGGTCGCCTCGGTCGCCTCGGAGCGGCCCGCCGCGCCGTTCGGCTCAGGGTCGCGGCGGCGGACTGCCCGCTTCGACGGCGTCGGAGCTGTGATGTTCGGCGTCGCCCACGCTGACCGGCTCGCCTACGCGCAGCGCGCCGTCCTCAACGCTCATCCGCCGACCCGAGAGGTTAGGCATGGGCACGGGCTGCAATCCTGCCCGCACCGTCAGGCTGTGGATGACCCCGCCGTGGGTGATCACCAGCACCTCTGATGTGCCCCGGCGGTCCGCCAGTAGGGCGATGTGGCCCAGCGCGGCGTCGGCCCGCACGACGAGCTGCTCGTCGGTCTCGTAGTCGTCGGGCCGTCGGCCGCTGGCCAGGTAGCCCGGCCAGTCCCGCTCGATCTCGTCCCGGGTGAGGCCCTGCCACGGCCCCGCGTTGCGTTCGCGCAGGCGCGGCTCGGTGTCGATCGTCTCGATCTCGGCGCCGGCGGCGATGATCTCGGCGGTCTGCCGGGCGCGGCGGAGGTCCGAGCAGACCAGCATCTCGAAGCTCGCCAACAGCGGCCCGGCCTCGGCCGCGTGGCGCCGCCCGCGTTCGGTCAGCGGTGTGTCGGCTTGACCCTGCCAGCGGCCTTGGGCGTTCCATTCGCTCTCGGCGTGTCGCAGCAGCAGGAGTCTGGCCACGAGCGGCGACGATACCGCCGCCGGGCCACCAGCGACGGTGCCACCGGCAGCGGCCACTTCTACGCTCATGGTGTGGTCACCCTGCGCCTCTTCGCCGCCGTGCGCCAGGCTGCTGGCGTCGGCGCCGTGGAGGTCCCCGGAACTACGGTCGCCGAGGTGCTCGAGGCGGCCGCGGCACGCTTCGGCCCGACGTTCGAGGAGCAGCTGGGCGCCTGTCGGATCTGGCGCAACGGCGAGCCCGCCGAGCCCTCTGAGCCCGTCGCCGCCGGCGATGAGATCGCCGCCCTGCCGCCCGTGTCCGGCGGTTCCGGCGGCACCGGGCGCGTGGCGATCATCTCGCTGCACACCTCGCCTCTCGTCCAGCCCGGATCGGGCGACAGCGGCGGCATGAACGTCTACGTGCGCGAGCTGGCCGCCGCTCTGGCGCATCGCCGTTTGGAGTGCTCGGTGTACGTGCGGCGCTTCCGCTACGACTTGCCGCCGGAGATCTTCGTGGAGCCCGGCGTGCGGGTCGTCCACGTTCCTGCTGGTCCGTGCGACCTGCCGAAGGAGGCGCTGGCGGGCACGCTCGACGCCTTCACCGACGGCGTCCTAGCCGACATCGCCCGGACTGGCGACGTCGATGCGATCCACGCCCACTACTGGCTGTCCGGCGTGGCCGGTCACCGGATCAAGCACGCCCTCGACCGACCGCTCGTGACCACGTTCCATACCCTCGCCCGGGTGAAGCAGACCCTCGGCGAGCCGGAGTCGCCCGCGCGCGCCCGCGCCGAGCAGGAGGTGGTGGCCTGCTCGGACGTCGTGTGCGCCGCCGGCGAGGCCGAGACAAGCCATCTGGTGGATCTCTACGGCGCGCCCGCCGACCGGGTGCAGATCGTGGCGCCGGGCGTGGAGCACGCTCTGTTCTCACCCGGTGACCCCGAGGGGTCCCGGGCGGCCCTCGGCCTCGGCGACGAGCCCGTGCTGCTGTTCGTCGGCCGGGTGCAGCCGCTGAAGGGCCTGGACCTCGCAGTGCGAACCCTGGCTGCGCTCAGCGACCGCCGCCGCAGCGCCCGGCTGGTCGTCGTGGGCGGCCCGAGCGGCCCGCAGGGCGGGGCTGAGCTGGCCCGAGCCCGCCGCCTAGTCGCCGCCTGCGGCCTCGGCCAGCGGGTGCTCTTCGTGCCGCCGCAGCCGCACCACCGTCTTGCCACCTACTATCGGGCCGCCGATGCAGTGCTCGTGCCGAGCCGCAGCGAGACGTTCGGGCTGGTGGCACTGGAGGCGGCGGCCTGCGGCGCGCCAGTGGTGGCGGCGTCGGTCGGGGGGCTCCGGACGCTCGTGCGCCACGGCCGCACCGGCTACCTCGTGGCCGACCGCGACCCCCGGTCCTGGGCGCAGCGGGTGGATGAGATCCTGGCGGATCGCCTCACGGCCGCGGCGCTGGCGCTGGAGGCCGCAGCGGTCGCTCGGGGCTACTCCTGGAACGCCACTGCCGGGCTGGTGGCTGGCTGCTACGACTCGTTGCGTCGCCGCCGGCTCGTCGAGTGCCTGGCTTGATGCGGCGCAGGCCGGCCACGCCGACCGAGCTCGACGAGATCGAAGGACGGATCGACGCCTGGGCCGCCCGGCAGGCGGCGCAAGAGGCCGCGGTCGCCTCGGTGGAGCGGGCCGAGCCGCCCCTGCGCCGTTGGTACATCCGGCTGGTGGGCGAGGAGAAGTCCGTCTTCTCGGTCTGGTTCACGCTGCGGCAGCGCTCGCTGCATTTCGAGACCTACTTCGTGCCGGCGCCCGAGGAGAACAGCTCCCGGCTCTACGAGTACTGCCTGCGCCAGAACCTCAAGCTGCGCGGTGCCCGCTTCGCCATCGGCGCCGAGGACGCCGTGTTCCTGCTGGGCGAGATCGCCGTCGCCGACGTGGCCGACGATGAGCTCGACCGCATCCTGGGCACCGTCTATGAGGCCACCGAGCGGCACTTCCGCCCGGCGATGCGCATCGGCTTCGCCAGCCGGTTCCGCGGCTGACTACGGCCACTGGAGCCACATCATACAACACGAACATATATAATAACAACGGGAGTAGTTGACAATAACAAGTAGATCCCATATATTTCATGGTGCCACCACAAGAGGGGGTGCCTGGGCCGGTTCTCTCGGGGAAGCGGCCGGTCCGGGGCCCCTCGCCCTCCGGAGCGCCGCGCCAGCCGGGCTAGGGTGCGCCCGTGAGCATCCGGCTGCAGTTCATCGGCGGCGGCAAGATGGGCGAGGCCTTGCTCGGCGGGCTCATCGCCGACGGCTGGGCGCAGCCCGACGAACTGGCGGTGGTCGAGCCGCTGGCGCCTCGTCGCCTCGAGCTGTCCGGGCGGTACCCGCAGACGCTGGTGGGTGAGGCGCCGCAGCCCGGTGTCGACGCCGTCCTCGCTGTCAAGCCTGACGACATCGAAGCGGCCGCCGGTGCGCTCAGCGCCGCAGGACCGTCTCGCGTGCTGTCGATCGCCGCCGGAGTGCGGACGGCCTCGCTGGAGCGCTGGATGGGCGAGGGCGTCCGGGTGGTGCGCGCCATGCCCAACACGCCCGCGCTGGTGGGCTGCGGCGCCTCGGCGGTGGCCCCCGGCGCCTCCGCTTCGGCGCACGACGTGCGCTGGGCCGTCGAGGTGCTCGCCAGTGTGGGTACCGTCGAAGTCACCTCCGAGTCGCAGCTCGACGCGGTCACGGGGCTGTCGGGCTCAGGTCCGGCGTACGTGTTCCTCGTGGCCGAGGCTCTCATCGCCGCGGGCACCGCTGAGGGACTGCCAACGGAGGTCGCCGACGGCCTGGTGCGGGAGACCATTCGGGGCGCCGGGGAGCTGCTCGTTCGCTCCGCCCGAGCCCCGGCGGCGCTGCGGGCCGACGTGACCTCGCGCGGGGGCACCACCGAGCGAGGCATCTCGGTTCTGGAACAGGAGGGTCTCCGGGAGGCCTTCGCCGCTGCGGTGGCGGCCGCGACCCGCCGGTCGCTGGAGTTGGGCCGCGCCTGAGCGCTGCTGGGGCCACACTCCTGGGGCCACAGTGGCGGCCGTGCGCCCTGTTCGACTTGTTCGCCGTGTTGCGCCTGCGTACTGTGTCCGGCGCGGAGTAGGGGGCGACATGGACAACGTACAACAGAGGCCTCGGTTCATGACCGTGGCAGAGGTGGCGGCGTTGATGCGCGTCTCGACGATGACGGTGTATCGACTCATCAAGTCCGGCGACCTTCCGGCTGTCCGGTTCGGCAAGTCCTACCGGCTCGACGAGGCCGACGTGGACGCCTACCTGGCGGACCGCTACACCCGAGCCGTCTGAACTCCTGCGCTACCGCACAGTCTCGTTCCTGTCCGACTACGGCCTGACCGACGAGTTCGTCGGCGTCGTCAAGTCGGTCATCTGGTCGGTCGCCCCCGAGGTCCGGATCCTCGACATCACCCACGAAGTCGCCCGCTACGACGTCCGCGGCGGCGGCCTCACCTTGGCGCGGGCGGCGCAGTACCTGAACCCCGGCGTCGTGGTGGCGGTTGTGGATCCCACCGTCGGCACCGACCGCCGGCCCGTGGCCGTGGAGGTGGGCGGCGGCTCATCGGTCCTCGTCGGCCCCGACAACGGTCTGCTGGCCCCCGCCGTGTCGCTCGTGGGCGGCGCGACAAGGGCGGTGGAACTGCGCAACGAGCAGTACCGGCTCAGCCAGCAGGCCAACACCTTCGACGGCCGCGACGTGTTCGGGCCGGCGGCCGGCCATCTCGCCGCCGGCGTGCCGCTGACCGAGCTGGGCCCGCTGATCGATCCGGCCAGCCTCGTTCCGGGGATCGTCGCCAACGCCGCGGTCCACCCCGACAGGGTCGAGGCGGAGGTCCTGTGGGTGGACCGCTTCGGCAATGCGCAGCTGAACGTCGGCCCCGAGGACTTGGCTAACTTGGGCGACTCGGTGGCTCTGCGCACCGCTGAGGGGACGCGGACGGCGCACCGGGCGGAGACCTACGCCGCCGTCGCCGCCGGCGAGACCGGCCTCGTGGTGGACTCCTACGGGCTCGTCTCGCTGGCGCAGGACCGCCGGAACTGCGCCGCTGAGCTGTCCCTCGAGGCGGGCTCCGCCGTGACGCTCAGCCGCCCCGACACCGCCGAGGACCCAGCCGCCGCCCCCTCGGCCGATTCTGCCGCGGGCGCGCACGGTGGCGGGGGTACCGTGACGGTGCGCCTCGCCGGCCGCAAAGTCGGCGGGAAGTGAGGCGCACCGGCGCCGCAGCGGCGCGGGCGTCCAGATCGGGCACCGGAGCGCCGACGGGAGGCATGACTTGAGGCTCGGAACCACCATCGTCATCGCCTTGCTCCTGCTCGCCGTGCTCGTGGCCGGCGTGGTGCAGATATTCATCCTCGCTCGCTGAGCGCTCCCCGACACTTTGTGAATTTGAGCACCTGCTCCACGAGTGAGCCGAGAGCTGGGGCTCACCCACGACTGGCCGGTGCTCATCGCCGGTCGCCCGGACCGGTCGCTAGATTGGCGGCGTGTCTGTCCTTCTCATCGGGCTGAGTCACCGCTCCGCGCCGCTGGAGCTGCTGGAGCGAATCAGCGCACCGCACGGCGTCCTGCCGAAGACCCTCGCCCGGCTCAGCGAGCTGCCGAACGTCGACGAGACGGTCGTGCTGTCTACGTGTAACCGCCTGGAGGTCTACGCCTCAGCGGAGAAGTTCCACTCGGCGTATGAGCACATCTTCGACCACTTGGCCGAGCAGGCCTCGGTGGCGACGGCGGACATGAGCGGCTCGGTCTACTCGCTGTACGGCAGCGACGCCGTGAGCCACCTCTACGCCGTGGTGAGCGGGCTGGACTCGGTCGTTCTGGGCGAGGCCGAGATTCAGGGTCAGGTGAAGCGGGCCTGGCAGACCGCCGAGGCGGCCGGAACCGCTGGCGCCAACCTCAGCCCCCTGTTTCGGCGAGCTCTCGGGGTGGGCCGGCGGGTGCGGGCCGAGACGCAGCTGGGCCGTTTGCTGGCGTCGGTCTCCGAAGCGGCGGTTGCCTTGGCGTCAGACCACCTTGGTGGCTTCGCCGGCCGGCGCATTGCCGTCCTGGGTGCGGGCGAGATGGGCGGCGGCATGGCCAAGGCCATCGCCCCGATCCGCGGCGCCGAACTGGTTCTGGCCAGCCGCTCCTGGCAGCGGGCGCAGGAGCTGGCGCGCATGCTGGGGGCGCGGGCCGTCCACCTCGACGAGCTGGCGGCGGAGCTCGCGGTGGCCGACGCGTTGCTGACCTCCACGGCCGCCAGTTCGCTGGTCATGGACTTCGACGAGCTGGAAAAGGTCATGGCCGAGCGAGGCGGTCGGGACCTGCTGGTGGTGGACATCGCCGTGCCCCGCGACGTGGACCCTGCCGCCGGCGCACTCGACGGCCTGCGGCTGTGTGACATGTCCGACGTGCGGTCCTTCGCCGCCGCCAACGGGGGTCACTCCGAGGCGGAGATCCGCCAGGCCTGGGCCATCGTCACGGCCGAGGCGCAGCGGCACAGCGAACAGGCGGCCGAGCGAGACGTGGCCCCGCTCATCTCGGAGTTCCGCCGGCGCATCTGTGACATCTCCCAGGCGGAGTTCGACCGCTTCGACACCCGCCTGGCCTCCCTCGACGCCGAGCAGCGCCGAACCGTCGAGGCGCTGGTTCACGGGATCGTCAACAAGGTCCTGCACGAGCCCACCGTGCGCCTGAAGGAAGCCGCCCCCGACGAAGGGAGCGAGCATCTCGCCGGTGCTCTCCGCAAGCTCTTCGACATCTGAGCGTCTCTCCGCCGGCGCGCTGCGCCGGGACGGGCCGCGCCGTCTGCGCCTCGCCACCCGATCCAGCCCTCTGGCCCTCTGGCAGGCGGCGGCAGTGGGCCGGCTGCTGGCGCAGGCGCATCCCGGACTCGTCACCGAGGCCGTGCCGATCACGACCGACGGGGACCGGCTCGCCACGGTCCCCCTAGCGGAAATCGGCGGCAAGGGCGTGTTCGTCTCGGCGCTGCAGGCGGCGGTCTTGGAGGGTCGAGCGGAGGCGGCCGTGCATTCGGCCAAGGACCTGCCGTCGCAGACCCCCGAGGGTCTCTGCCTCGCTGCGGTGCCCCGGCGCAGCGAGGTACGCGACGCCCTCGTGGGCGCCCGGCTGGCGGACCTGGCGGAGGGTGCGGTGGTGGCCACGGGTTCGGCGCGCCGGCGGGTCCAGCTGGCGGACCGCCGCCCCGACCTGCGATTCGCGGACCTGCGCGGCAACATCGACACGCGCCTGGCCAAGGCGTCGGATTTCGACGCCGCGGTGATGGCCCTCGTGGCCCTTGAGCGTCTGAATCGGCGGCCTGCGGTGCTCGAAGCCTTGAACGTGGAGCTCATGGTGCCCCAAGTGGGTCAGGGCGCCCTGGCGGTGGAGTGCCGCGCCGAGGACCACGCCTTGCGCCGGTGCCTGGCGGCGATCGAAGACCCCCCCTCCCGCCGTTGCGTGGATGCCGAACGGGTCTTCCTGGCCGCTCTGGGCGGCGACTGCACCGTGCCGGCGGGTGCCCACGCCAACCTTGTGGGCGAAGCCGTCGTCCTGCGCGGCGTGCTGGCCCCCGCCGCCGGGGCGCCGCTGCGCCGCGCCGTGGTGCGGACCGGCGACGGCACCCAGGCCGGCCGCGAGCTGGCCGAGCTTCTGCTTGGCAGCTCGGCGGTACAGCCCCCAGCAGAACGAGCCGGCAATGCCTGAGGGGCGCGCCCTGGCGGGGCGGCGGATCCTCGTCGGCAGGCCCGCCGCCCAGGGCCGAGCCAGCGCCGACCTGCTGCGGGCCGCGGGCGCCGAGCCGGTGCTCGTCCCGCTCATCGAGCTGCTCCCGCCGCGCGACGGCGGCGCCGCCCTGGCTGCGGCCGTCGCCCGCCTGGCGCGCTTCGACTGGCTCGTGGTGACCTCCGCCAACGGCGCGGAGCGATTCGCCGCCGCGCTCGGCGACCGGGAGCTGCCGCCGGCCCTGCGGATCGCCGCCATCGGTCCGGCCACAGCGGCAGCTCTGCCCGAGCGGGGCGCGCCGGTCGACCTGGTGCCCGAACGGTTCGTGGCGGAGTCCCTGGTGGATGCCTTCCCGTCGCCGGGCGCGCCGGCCGGTCGGGTGCTGCTCGTCCGGGCCGAGGCGGCCCGGGACGTCCTGCCCGCCGGTCTGGCCGAGCTGGGCTGGTGGGTCGACGTCGTCGCCGCCTACCGCACCGAGGCGCGGGTCTTGACAGAGGCCGAGCGCGCCGCCGCAGCCCGCAGCGACACGGTGATCTTCACGTCGCCGTCGGTCGTCGATGCGTTCTGCGATCAGCCCGAACCGCTGCCGGTGCCCAGAACTGTCGCGGTCATCGGCCCGGTCACGGCTGCGGCCGCCCGCCGGCGGGGGCTGACCGTTCACGTCGAGGCCGCCGAGCACACCATCGAGGGGCTCAGCGCCGCACTCGTCGCCAAGGCCGGCTGAGACCGGCCGCGCTCGACGCCGTCCTTGGCGGCTCAGGTCCGCTAGCAGAGCGTCGTTCGTAGACTCCGAACCCGTGGCCTTCCCCGCCCAGCGCCCCCGCCGGCTGCGCCGCAGCGGCGCGCTTCGCCGGCTCGTGGCCGAGACAACCCTGCGCACCGACGACCTGATCGCGCCGCTGTTCGTGCGGGAAGGCATCGCAGAACCCCAGCCGGTGCCGTCGCTGCCGGGCGTGGTCCAGCACACGGTGCCCTCGCTGCGGGCCGAGGCGAAGCAGCTGTTGGGCCTCGGTGTGCCGGGGTTGATCCTCTTCGGCGTGCCGGCCCGCAAGGACGTCGAAGGGTCCGAGGCGTGGAATCCCGACGGCATCGTCCAGGTCGCCCTGCGAGAGCTGCGCGAGGAGGTGGGCGACGAGCTGGTGCTAATGGCCGATCTGTGCGTCGACGAGTACACCGACCACGGCCACTGCGGTGTCCTCGACGCCGACGGAGCGGTGGACAACGACGCCACGCTGGCGCTCTACCAGCAGGCCGCTGTGGCCCAAGCCGCCGCGGGCGCCCACGTCTGCGCCCCCAGCGGCATGATGGACGGCCAGGTGGGGGCCATCCGCAGCGCCCTCGACGGCGCCGGGCACTCCGAAGTTGCCATCTTGGCCTATGCCGCCAAGTACGCCTCGGCGCTCTACGGCCCATTTCGGGACGCCGTGGACGTCACGATCCGCAGCGGCGACCGAAAGGGCTACCAGCAGGACTGGCGCAACGTCCGCGAGGCCATGACCGAGGTTCTCGCCGATGTGGCCGAAGGCGCCGACATGGTCATGGTGAAGCCGGCGGTCACCTACCTCGACGTGATCGCCCGCAGCCGCGCCGCGGTCAGCGTGCCGCTGGGCGCCTACCACGTCTCCGGTGAGTACGCCATGATCGCCGCCGCCGCCGCCCGCGGCTGGATCGACGGGCCCGCGGTCGCGCTCGAGCAGCTGACGGCGGTCAAGCGAGCCGGCGCCGACTTCATACTCACTTACTTCGCCGCTGAGATGGCCGAGGCGCTCGGTGGCTGAGCCGCGGTCCCGCCCCGCTAGCGGCGACACAGAGCCCAGCAACGCCGGGCTGTTCGAGCGCGCCTGCGCCGTCCTGCCCGGCGGGGTCAACTCCCCCGTGCGGGCCTTTGGCGCAGTCGGCGGCACGCCCTACTTCGTCGCCAGCGCCCATGGTGCCCATGTGTGGGATGTCGAAGGCAACCGCTACATCGACTACGTCCAGAGCTACGGGCCGACCATCCTGGGCCACGCCCCGCCGTCGGTGGTGGAGGCTGTCTGCGCCGCCGCTGCCGCCGGCACCAGCTTCGGCGCCCCCACCGAGGCGGAAGTGCGCCTAGCCGAGGAGATGCGCGCCCGCGTGCCGGGACTGGAGACGCTGCGGCTGACCTCCAGCGGCACCGAGGCCGCCATGTCGGCGGTCCGCCTGGCGAGGGGTGCCACGGGGCGCAACAAGATCATCAAGTTCGCTGGCTGCTACCACGGCCACGCCGACTCGCTGCTGGCCGCCGGCGGCAGCGGTGTGGCCAACCAAGGCCTCAGCGGCTGCGACGGCGTCACGCCGGGCGCGGTCGCCGACACGGTCGTCGCCCCCTACAACGTCGTGCCCAAAGTCGACGAGGACACCGCCGCGGTGCTCGTGGAGCCCGTGGCCGCCAACATGGGTTTGGTGGCGCCGCAGGACGGGTTCCTGGCTGGGCTCCGCGCCGCCTGCGACGGGGCTGGCGCGCTGCTGGTCTTCGATGAGGTGATCACCGGATTCCGCCTCGGGCGCGGCGGCGCCGCGGAGTTCTACGGGGTGCGGCCCGATCTGTGGTGTTTCGGCAAGGTCATCGGCGGCGGCCTCCCGGTGGGCGCCTTCGGCGGAAGCCGGGAACTCATGGCGCACCTGGCGCCGCTCGGCGGGGTGTACCAGGCCGGCACGCTGTCGGGCAATCCGCTGGCCACCGCCGCCGGGCTGGCGACGCTGGAGGCGCTGGACGCCGCCGCCTACGAGCGCCTCGAAGCGGTCGCCGCCAGGCTCGCCAGCGGCCTGGAGGAGGCCTTCGGCGCCGCGGGGACAGCCGCCGTGGTGCCGCGGGTGGGCTCGCTGCTGGGCCTGTTCTTCGGCGCCGAGACGCCGCGGGACTTCGCCGGCGCCGCCGCCTCGGTGGCGCGGGGGCTCTACGCCCCGTTCTTAGGTGCCATGCTGCGCCGCGGCGTGGCGCTGGCGCCCGGCCCCTACGAGGCGATCTTCGTCAGCCTGGCCCACAGCGACGCCGACATCGACGCAACGGTTGCCGCCGCAGCCGAGGCCGCCGCCGAACTTCCCTAGCCGGAGCGGGCCTGGATCAGCGGCGCCGCTGCTACCTGGCCGGATTCGTTCTCGAACGGGATCGAGTGTTCGGCCCGGTAGCTGGAGAAGGCTGCATCCACGGCTCGCTCGCTCAACCCGAAGTCTTCTAGCCGGTAGTTGTGCTTCCCGAAGCGGTTCTGCGGGTTCGCCGCCAGGCAGCGTTCCGCTCGGCGCTCGGCCTCGCCGTCGAAGGCGATCCCGGCCCTTGCGCAGATGCGGCGCAGCTCGGCGCTCGGCGCGGCGGTCAGGTCGTAGTAGGAAACGTCGATGAAGCCCCGATCCTCGGCGGCTTCCCGCGCCCGCATGGCCCGTTGCACCATCCGGCGGGTCTTCTGCAGCCAGTGCCGCCCGATCTCAAGCGGGTCCACGTGGTCGCTGAGCATGCCGCGGGCGTGGGCCACCAGACTGCAGAACGAGGCCACCGCCCGGCGCGGGTCGCGGTGGGTCTGCACGATGGCGGCGTCGGGGAACACGCGCCGGAAGGCGTCGAGGTGCTCGAGGTGCTGGGGAGCCTTGAGTACCCAGGCCCGACGGGGGCGCTGCCAGTGCAGCACCCGGAGCACCTGTTGGAAATACTCGTAGGTCCAGCTGAAGTCCTGCCCTTCGAGCCAGCGCGCATAGCTGGGCACGTGCATCGTGGCTTCGGCGGACGGGCACATGAAAGTCAGGTCCAGCAGCAGCACCTCCTCCTCGGGCTCGGCGTGGTCGACCGGATGGATCGCCTTGAACTCCGGCGCCAGGTAGGCGAAAGCTCGCTTGGCGAGGACCGCGTGCCGGGCGCGCGCCCGCTCGCCGCGCTCAGGGTCGTCCAAGGTCGGCACCGGGTTCAGGACCTCCGCCCCGGTGATGCCCCCAATGCCCGGATGGGAGTCAAGCAGGCGCTGCAGCAGCGTGCTGCCGGTGCGGTGCAGGCCCGCGATGAGCAGGATCGGGCCGAGATCGATCTGGCGGATCTCGGGACGCCGCCGGAGCAGCTCTTGGATCCGCAGCCGTGTCACCAGCGCGGCGACAAGCCGCGACCGCTGGATCAGCCGGCCGGTGGCGGTCAGCCGGGCCTCGTCGTTGATGGAGTCGACCAGCGTGTGCAGCGCTGGCAGGTGTCGGTCGTCGCCGACGTCGGCGAGCCCGGTCTTGCGCCGTGCGGCGGCGATCAGCCAGCCCACCTCCAAGCGACCAGCAAGCCCGAGCTGCTGGCTCGCCCGCCCGAGGCGGTTGAAGATCCTGATCGGCGCCGGGCGATACGGGTTCGCATAGTCCGTCGAGGTCACGCGGCGCCCCCGCCGGCGGGCCGCACGAACCGCTGCTCGGTGAGGTGCTCCAGGATCGACCGGGCGTTGTCCCGCGCCGAGTTGGCGACGGTGTCCAGCGTGATCTCGGGACTCTCCGGCGACTCGTACGGATCGTCGATGCCGGTGAAGCCGGTGATCTCGCCGCGGCGAGCCCTGGCGTACATGCCCTTGGAGTCTCGCTGTTCGCAGATCTCCAGCGGCGTGTCCACGAACACCTCGACGAACCGCTCAGCGCCGACCATGGCGCGCACCGCGCTTCGGGTGGCGCGGTATGGGCTCACGGCCGCGCAGATCGCCGCGCCTCCGTGTCGGACGATCTCGGCTGCGACGAAGCCGATCCGCAGGATGTTGGTGTCCCGGTCCTCTTTGGAGAAGCCGAGCCCCTTGGACAGGTGGGTGCGTACCACGTCGCCGTCCAGCAGCGTGACCTGCCTGCCGTGCTCCATGAGCAGATCGGTGAGCGACTCGGCCGTGGTGGACTTGCCCGAGCCGCTGAGACCGGTGAACCAGACGCAGACGCCCTGACGGTACTTCGGGGGGTGGCTCTCGGCCAGGATCTCGGCGACCTCGGGTCGACTGAACCAGCCGGGCAGGGGCCGTCCCCGGCCCAGGTACTCCTCCCGCACCTGCGTGCCGGAGATCGAGGCTGTGCGGGTGCCTTCGGGGACCGCCGCGGCCTCCTCGTAGCGGTCTTCATCGGGCACGTACACCATCTCGCCGAAGGTGACCGCCGAGACGCCGGTCTCATGGCTGTAGCGGTCGACGATCTCCTGGGCGTCATAGGGGCCGTAGAACGGTTTGCCATCCGAGTCGAGCCCGGGGCTGGCGTGGTCACGGCCGACGATGAGGTAGTTGGCCCCGTAGTTGCGACGGATGATGGCGTGCCACAGCGCCTCGCGAGGTCCGGCGAGCCGCATCGCCAGCGGCAGCAGCGCCAGCAGCACCCGGTCGGCGTCGTAGTAGTGGCGAATTAGCGCCTCATACGTGCGAACCCGCGTGTAGTGGTCCACGTCACCGGGCTTAGTGAGCCCCACCACCGGGTGCAGCAGCAGAACGCCGCCCACGCTGGCGGCGGCCCGCTTGGTGAGTTCCTCATGGGCGCGGTGCAGCGGGTTGCGGGTCTGGAAGGCCACGACGTTGGCGCAGCCGTGGCAGGCTAGGGCGGCGCGGGTCGCCGCCGGGGTCTTGCGCAACGCGGCGAAGTCCCGCTGCGGCGGGGTCTGCGGCACCCGCAGCGGCCCGGAGATGTTGACGCGGCCCCAGCGGTGCATCTCCGAGACGAGCGGGTGCCGCAGATCATGGGTGCCGAACACCTCTGTGGCCAACTCGTCTAGGTCCCACTCGTAGGCCTCATGCACGCGCATGACGGCCAGCAGCTCGTTGTGGGAATCGCGCAGCGCCAGGTCTCTGTCGAGTCGCACAGCGGAGGGGTCCTCGACTGGCAGCGTCACCGGTATCGGAAACAGCGTGCCGTCGCTGAGCCGCATCCCGCCGACGGTCTGTCGGTAGTCGCGCTCGCCCATGAACCGGTCGAGGGGCGAGAATGCGCCGGTGGCAAGCAGCTCCAGGTCACACGCGGCACGATCGGTGAGTTGGATGCTGGGCATCCCATTGGCGCGCGCCTTCAGCTCGGCGGCCTGCTCGTGAGGGACGACGAGGTCCACCAGCTCGCCGCCGTAGGGCGCGATGAGCATGGATTCCTCGCGCAGGGCCATCACCGGACCGCCGGTCCCGCAAGTCCTGGCGGGGCGGCGAGCGGAATGAGTGTGCCGGCGAAGGGGCGGCTCTGGCTGTGGGTCTGGGCCGCGTGTACGGGCGTGTCGGCGAGCGGAATGCGTGTGCGCTTGTTGCTCAGAGCTGTCACTGCTGAATCCTGCCGGTGGCCTTCGAAGGTGCCGTCGGGGTTCCTTAGGGCTTCGGGGTTCCGTGGGGCTTCGGGGTTCCGTGGAACTCGCCTTCGCTCAGCAGTCTTGCCCAAGCAAGCCCACCCGCGCCGACAAGCGCACCTGTGTGCCGGCATCGGCCCGCGGCAGGGTAGACGCTGGACGTCCGGCGTCTACCCTGGTGGCGGCATGATCGCCGGATACCGGGACAAGAGGACTGAGATGTTTGCCGCTGGAGAGTTTGTCCCCGCATTCCAAGGATTCGCGCAGCAGGCCGCGAGGCGCCTGGCGATTCTCAATGCGGCCCCGTCGCTGGAGACGTTGCGGGCACTGCCTAGCAACCGACTGGAGACCTTGCGAGGCGCCTGGAGAGGCCAGCACTCAATCCGGATCAACCGTCAGTGGCGCATCTGCTTTTCCTGGTCCGGCGACGAGGGTCCGACGGCTGTTGAGATCGTGGACTACCACTAGTGTGGCGGCTGTGGCTGTGTTCGACCGGCTGGTGCATCCCGGCGAGATCCTCCAGGAGGAACTGCAGGAGTTGGGTGTGTCGCCCAGCGAGTTTGCGCGGCAGATTGATGTGCCGCCCAACCGTGTCGGGCAGATCATCGCTGGCAAGCGGTCCGTGAGCGCCGACACCGCTCTGCGGTTCGGTCACTGGTTCGGCATTGAGGCCCAGTTCTGGTTGAATCTCCAGACCCAGTTCGACCTCGCTGTCGCCAAACGAGCCAGCGGCAAAGCGATCCAGAACCTTCCGTCGGCCGCGGGGGCCTAAACCGCCACGCAGCGGGGCGCCAGCGTTACCCGCCGTCGATGCCGCTCGCTGGCCCTGGCTTGTGCGACGAGATGATCTGATTTCAGGCGACTTCGGCGGAGTCGTCGGCGATCCCCAAGCGGCCTTCGATCCGCCCGAGGGCACGGAGGACTTGGCCCATCTGGTTCTCGATCGCCTCGAGCCGGCGCCCGTGTTCGTCAATGCGCGCGGTGAGCCCGCGGCCTTGCTCTTCGATGCGGTCGCTGAGCCCGCGCCACATGAGGCGTCCCGTGGCGAGCACGACGGCGATGATGAGCCCGGTGGCGGGCAGGGTGACGGCCAGCGCGGCGGCGGTGCTCACGGCTCTATTTTGCCCGCTCGGGCGGTGCGGCGCACGCCGGTGGACGGTGTCGCCCCCCGGCTCGAGGATCGGCTCGGTCTCTCTGCTGACTTGTCAGTATGTGTCATGATGTAACAGGCAAGCTACTGCCCTACTACTTCACAACCTCGCTCAGTCGGGCCAGATCCAGGCGGCTCGGGCTGCGGCCTTGTAGATGTACTCGGCGGGGCCGGGGTCGTCGGCGTCCATGAGGTTGGCCATGATCCGCAGCGCCCACTCCATGAGCGTCTGGGACTGCATCCCGAACTGCACGAGCCGGCTGATGAGGCGGGGCCGGCCGATGGCGTAAGCGAAGAGCCGGGCCACCTTGTAGTAGGCGCCGTAGGTGCTCTCCAGCAGCTCGGGGTAGCGGGACAGCGCCAGGCCGTCGTCGCAGATCACCGCCTCAGCCACCACTTCGGCGGCGAGGCGGCCCGTCTCGTATGCGTAGTCGATGCCTTCGCCGTTGAACGGGTTCACCGATCCCGCCGCGTCGCCCACCACTAAGAAGTTGGGGCCCGCCTTGGGGTTTACCGAGCCGGCCATCGGTAACCGGCCCCCGACCGGCGGGGCCAGCGGCGCGGCCGGGTCGAGGCCCCAGCGCTCGGGGGCGGCGTATGCCCACTCGGTCATGAGGTGGCTGGTGTTGACGTTGCGCCAGTCTCGATACGAGGTCAGCAGGCCGATGCCCACGTTCACGGTGCCGTCGCCGAGGGGGAAGATCCAGCCGTAGCCAGGCAGGGTGGCGCCGTTGCGGTCGCGCACGTCTAGGGCGCTCTCGATCCAGGGGTCGTCGGCGTTGGGGCTCTCGTAGTAGGCGCGGATGGCCATCCCTTGGGGCCAGCTGCGCTCCCGTCGGCTGCCCAGCCCTCGGCCTATGCGGGAGTTCGCCCCGTCGGCCACGACCAGGTAGGTGGCCTCCACGTCGCTGCTGTCGCCGGTGGCGCGGTCCCGGACGCGCACGCCGCGGCACAGGCTGTCCGCCAGCAGCGGTTCCACAACCTCGGCGCCGTGCCAGAGTTGCGCCCCGGCCCGCTGGGCGTGCTGGAGCACGGCGGTGTCGAGGATGCTGCGCTGGACCACGTAGCCGTGGGACGGGAAGATCGCGTGCTCGGGCCACCGGAGTTCCCGCGTGTGCCCGTGGGCCACCGCCCGCAGGCCGCCGAACCGGTGATACGACTCGATCTCGCTGCCGAGCCCCATGTCGAGCAGCTGCTTGACCGCCCGCGGCGTCAAACCGTCGCCGCAGGTCTTCTCACGCGGGAACTGCTTCCGCTCCAGCACCAAGACATCGAGGCCGTGCAGCGCCGCCCAGTAGGCGGTGGCCGCGCCGGCTGGTCCGCCGCCGACGACGACCAGATCGTGGCGGTAAGCGATCGTCAGGCTCCGTCGCCGGCCGCCAGGAGGGGCGCCAAGAACTCCGCTACGTCGCTGGGGGTCGTGTTCTCGTCGAACTGCTCGGGTAGTTCCAGAGTCCCGGCGGCCAGCAGCTCGTCGATGAGCGGCGCCAGGGTGGCGGCCACGTCGCTCTCGCCGTGGGCGATCCGCTCGTAGAGCACCACCGCCAAGATCTCCGTGCCCGTCAGCTCGTCGTAGTGGCCGGGCATGTTGGCGAACCAGCCCGCTGTGCGGCCCCGCTCGGGGGCGCCGTACGGGTTGCCCTCGCCGGTGCCGTCGGTGGCGACGGCCACCCAGGCCATGTGCTGGGCCAGCCCCAGGTTCTCGGCGTCGTCGGGGAACGTCAGCAGCACTTCACCGTCGTTCAGCCGGGGCCCGGTTCCGCCGCCGGCGCCGGAGGCGACGTGGCAGACAGCGCACTGCGCGGCGTAGAGCGCCTGGCCGTCGGCCACGATGCCGGTGGCGGCTCTGGTGGGCTCATCGAGGGTCCCGATGTACATGAACGCCCAGATGGGCAGGAACAGCAGCACCGGCATCACCCAGTAGGGGATCTTGTTGCGGGCCAACGCCGCTTGCACCCAGGGCTTCGGCGGCGCCGGGGGCGGGGGCGGCGCCGCCGGGGGGACCGCGGGCAGCGGTGAGCGCGGCGGGGCAGCGGCGGGGGGGCTTCTGGCGGGTGCCGCGGGAGCCGCGGCCGGTGCGCCTGCGGCAGGGGCTTCTCCGCCCTCGCCGGTCAGCTCTAGGCGCCGCTGGCGCGACCGCTCGAGCAGATACTCGGGTACTTCGGTCATGGTCCTCCGTGCGAAGCCGCGGCCGCAGGCTTGAGCCTAGCGTCGGGCCCTCCGCGGGCGGGTGCGACCGCTCTCCTGGCCGCCGTGGGGATGTTGGCAGCAGGCTAGACTCCTTGCGAGCACTTTCACGAGCGGACGCCGGGCGGACTGCGGGCGCAGTCATCTCGTGCGTGTGCGCCAGCGGTCCGCGTGGCTAGCATCGCTTGGTCAACCAGAGGGAGCAGCGTGGCTGAAATCCAAGCGATCGACGTAGCGGCCAAGAAGTTCAACCGCGCCATGATCGGCAGCTCGGTTCTGCTGTTCGGCGTGCTGGCCCTCTGGCTGGGCATCACCGGCGACGCCGACCCGCCCTACTTCAACGTGGCATTCACGTCCTCGTGGGTGGTGGCCTGCCTGGGGTTCGTCGCCGTGTTGGCCTACGCCCGCCGGCGACCGACCGACGCGCCCGTGACCTGGGGCGGTGCCATGATGGGCGCCACGCTGGCGTTCTTCCTGATGTTCTGGATCTACGGGGTGGTGCCGCACTGGTGGCTGGTGTTCGCCGACAGCGAGTTGAACTGGCGCGCCGACCGCATGCTGGTGGGACCGCCGCTGCCGGGCTGGTGGGCGCCGGAGCAGAACCTGCTCACCTGGGCGCTGCCGTTCGATCTGACCTATCGAGTCGCCCGAGACGTCGTTGCCACGGTCATCTACGGCTTCGCCCTAGTGGGCCAGATCGCCGTCCACGTCATCTGGCAGAACCGCGACCGTCCGCCGGTGGCGGTGCCCGAGCCGGCGTCCCGCTACGGCCGGCCGCTCGTGCGAGAAGGCGCTCAGGCCTGATGGCTTCCAACGACGCCAATCCTCCCATGCCGGAGTTCCGCGACGACTACGTCCTCGCCGAAGTGGACGCCGAGTGGCTCTCGGCCGCCGTCAAGCCCAAGCAGTTCATCCACATCGACCAGTCTGAGTGCATCATGTGCGAAGGCTGCGTGGACATCTGCCCGTGGAAGTGCATTCACATGGTCACCCCCGACGCCATCGACACGGCGATCGGCACCGAGCGACCGGGCGCCGACCCTAACGATCACGTCATCTTCACGATCGACGACGACGTCTGCACGCGCTGCGCCCTGTGCGTGGACCGCTGCCCCACCGGCGTCATCATCATGGGCAAAGTCGGCGAGGCGCCCCCCGACGGCGATCCTCACCAGCGGGTCGTCAGCTACGGCTACGGCTACGGCATGCGCTTGGCGTAGCACCGAACGGCGACGAGAGAGGCAGACGAGTTGGCTCCCAGGCTCCCCAAAGCAGACGACCTGCGCCGCATGGGCACCCAGTTCGGCGACAAGGCGTCGGACCTCATGGGTCAGGTGCAGGGGTCGCAGGCCTGGATCTCGATATTCCGGCCCGGATCGATCTTCCGCAAGGGCTACACCGACAGCCCCCGCAACCGGTCCTACGTCATCATGAACAGCGTCCTGTACCACCTGCACCCCGTCAAGGTGAAGCGCCACGGCGTGCGGGTCAGCTACACGCTGTGCCTCGGCGGGCTCAGCTTCTTCCTGTTCATCCTGCTGACGGTGACCGGCATCTTCCTGATGTTCTTCTACCGGCCCACCGCCGCGCAGGCCTGGGACGACATCTACATCCTCCAGACCGAAGTGGCCTTCGGCCTGCTGGTGCGGAACATTCACCGCTGGGGTGCCCACCTCATGGTGCTGACGGTGTTCCTGCACATGGCCCGGGTCTTCTACCACGGCGCTTACAAGCCGCCGCGGGAGTTCAACTGGGTGATCGGCGTGATCCTGCTGACGCTCACCCTGCTGCTGTCCTTCACCGGCTACCTGCTGCCGTGGGACCAGCTGGCGCTGTGGGCCGTCACCGTCGGCACCAACATGATGGGCTTCACCCCGGTGTTCGGTGACCAGGTGCGGTTCGTGCTGCTCAGCGGCGTGGAGATCGGCACGGACACGCTGCTGCGGTGGTATGTCTTACATGTTCTGATGTTACCGTTTGTTCTGATTATCTTCCTTGCGGTCCACTTCTGGCGGGTCCGCAAGGACGGCGGAATCTCCGGACCGCTGTAGGCCGGCGCCAGGGATCGACGAGCCATGACTGAAGTCCCCGAACATCTGCTGCGGCGCGCTAAGGAGGCGCGGGAGCGGCTCGAGGGCGCGGCGGCGACTCCCGAGGGCGAGGCTACGCCCGCCGCTGCGCCGCCTGCCGCCGAGGCCCCCGACGCCGTTCCGGCGGCGGCGCCCGGGGGAGACGACGGCGAGAAGATCCCGGCGCACCTGCTGGACCGCTCACGCTCGGCCGCCGAGCAGGCTGCCATGGCCCCGGCCGCGCCCGGCGGGCCTGTCGCTCCGGCTCAGCCGAGCCTGCCCACCGGCCCCGGCGGGCACACCCAGCGGCTCCTCACCGTCGTCAAATCGGGGTCCATCCAGGACGTCAAGGCCATGCCTCAGGACCGGGTCCACGTCTGGCCGCACCTCTTGCTGGGCGAGTTCGTGGCCGCGCTGTTCATCACGGCCTTCCTGCTGATCTTCTCGGTGTTCGTCAACGCCCCACTGCTGGAGTTGGCGAACGTCAACGAGACGCCGAACCCGTCCAAGGCGCCGTGGTACTTCCTGGGCCTGCAGGAGCTGTTGACGATGTTCCACCCAATGGTCGCCGGCGTGACCATTCCCGGCATCGCCCTGTTCCTGCTGATCCTGGCCCCTTACATCGACCGGAACAAGGCGAACGCCCCCGAGAACCGCAAGTTCGCCGTCTCGCTCATGACCGTTCACCTCATGTTCTGGGCGATCCTGGTCATGATCGGCTCGTTCTTCCGAGGTCCGGGCTTCAACTTCATCTTCCCGTGGCAAGACGGGCTGTTCTTCGACTTCTGAGAGACGTGCCGTGATCGTCTTCGCCATCGTCATCCCGATCCTGGCCGCGGCGGCCCTCGTCGTGCTGATCGCCGCCTACCGCCGCCGCGAAGTGCGCTCGGTGACGGGCCGGCTGTCCCGGCGGACCCAGCGGCGCGACCGCCGCTCCCGGCTGGCCGAGGCGGCCGAGCCCACCCCGCCCACCGGGCGCCAGGTGGAGCGCGCCGCGGTGCTGGCCCGGCGCCAGCCCGGCGACCTCCCGGCGTTCCCGAGCGCTGACGACGAGGATTGGACGCCGCCCGATCCCGAGGAGGTCGGCGTCACTCGCCGGCAGTTCCTGAACCGCTCGATAGTCGGCTTCATGGGCCTCAGCCTCACCGGCTTCGGGGCCGCCATCTTGGGCTTCCTCTGGCCGCCGTTCGTGACCGGCTTCGGGGCGGTCATCAACGCTGGCACCGTGGAAGGCCTCAAGACGCAGGTGCGCGACGAGAACGGCTTCCTGAAGCTGCCCGAGGGGCGCATGTGGGTGACGGAGTATCCCGAGGGGGCGCTGGCCTCGGCCCGGGAGGTCTACTCGCCGGCGGTGCTGGGAGGCATGGAGGCCGGGCTGGTGGCCCTGTACTGGAAGTGTCCCCACCTGGGCTGCACCGTGCCGGAATGCGTCAGCTCGCAGTGGTTCGAGTGCCCCTGCCACGGCTCGAAGTACAACCAGGTGGGCGAGAAGCGCGGCGGGCCGGCCCCGCGAGGCATGGACCATTTCGCCACGTCGGTCAACGACCGTGGTGAGTTCCTCGTCGACACCGGCCGGATCATCCAGGGTTCGCCCATCGGGACGAACACGACCAACCAGGAGGCGCAGGGCGCGCACTGCATCGGCGAGGCCAGCGAGTGATGCCGTCTGGATGGGGCGACCTCGGTGTCCTCGCGGCGTCCACCCAGCGGACCGTCGGCACCGTCATCGGCGTGCTGGCCATCGGCGGCTTCCTGCTCTACTGGATCTTCAACTGGTTCGTGGGCCGCGCCGAGACCGGTTCGGAGGTCGAGCTGGCACCCAACCGCAAACCGCTGCCCGACGACGAAGAGATGGAGGGCCGCCGGCTGGATCAGGGCCTCATGGCCGGGCTGGTGTGCATCGTGGTCATCGCCATCGCCCTGCCGCTTTACTGGCTGGGCGAGCCGGGACGCCACGACGGCCTCATCAAGGTCAGTGACGAACTGGCCGCCGAGCGCGGCCATCACCTCTACGAGGAGCGCTGCGCCACCTGCCACGGCTCCGTCGACGGCCCCGGCGCGCCGCGCGAGCACACGCTCGTGGACAACAACGGCCTCTTCTTGGCGCAAGTGGATTGGAAGGTGCCTTCGCTGGGCGCCGTCCTCTACCGCTACTCCACAGAAGAGGTGCGCTACGTGATGGAGTACGGCCGGCCCAACACACCCATGCCGGCCTGGGGCATCGCCGGCGGCGGCCCGTTCACGACCCAGCAGATCGAGGACATCATCGTCTACCTGGAGCACGAGCAGATCGACGTCCCCGAGGTCCGCCAGCGAGCGCAGGACGGCATCGCCGCTACCGCCCGACAGATGGCAGCCGAGCAGCTAGGCGCGGACGCCTCGACCGCCGACGTGGCCGCCGCCGCACAGCAGATGCTGGCTGACGCCGCCGACGACCCGGTCCGACTGGGCGAGCTGCTGTTCAACAACGAAGCGGACGGCGGCGTCTACGGCTGCGCCCGCTGCCACACGCCGGGCTGGTCCTACGACGCCGACGAGGTAGCCGCCCAGAACCCGCTGGTGCCGGCGGAGATCGCCGCCGGGGGCGGGTTCGGCCCGCCGCTGAACAGCGGCGCCACTGTCCGGCAGTTCGACACGGCCCAAGAGCACGCCGACTTCATCTGGGCGGGCAGCCAGAACGGCGTCGAGTACGGCAACTTCGGCCAGGGCGACGGCGGCGGGCAGATGCCGTCGTTCGGCGCTTGCGTGGCGGACCGTGACGCCGGCGACCTGGAGTACATCAGCCGGACCGACTTCTGCCTGAGCCACGGCGACGAAGGGATGCTCACGCCCGCGCAGATCGACGCCATCGTGGCCTACGAGCGGCAGCTCTAGCGGGTCGAGCCATGGGAGTCGGCGCGCTGGTGACATTCGGCGGGATCAGCTGGGAGCCGGAGATCCGCGGCATCCTGACGGTGGCCCTGGCCTCGGCCCTGCTGATGGGGACCGTCTGGCTGCTGCTGGTGCTGAACACCGGAGTGCGCCTCGGCTCGCTGCTGGCGCTGGCGGGAATGTTCGGCTGGTTCACGATCATGGCGGTCATCTGGTGGCTGCAGGGCATCGGCTACGTCGGCGAATCGCCCACCTGGGAGTACCAAGGGACCTTCGCGGACCCGGCGGGAATCGAGCGGACCGGCATCGAGGACGCCTACGTGGCCTCCGTCGGCGACCTGCCCGACCCGAATTGCGACACCGGGCGCATCTTCCCTGTCGAAGAGACCGGCTGGCGGTTCTCCCCGCCGGTGCCGGGATGTCTGCCGCGGGCAATCGCCTTGGCGTTGCACTACGCCGGCCCAGACGCCGAGGAGGTGCGTGCCGCGGTCGCCACCGTGGACACCGAGGCCATCCGCAGCCGGCTGCTCGAGCGCAACAGCCTGCTGTCGCCCGAGGATCCCCGCTACCTGGACGAGACGGCTCTGGAGGCCCGCTTCGCCGAGCAGGCAGCCGCGGAGGCCAACCGCATCGACAACCTCTCGCTGAGCGCCCTGGCCGCCGACGCCCCGCAGGTGCTCGAGTGGGCCGAGACGCTCGGCTACGTGGACCTACGGGGTTGGGACTTGCTGTCGACCGCGGAGTCCGGCGAGGCGACCGCCAGCGCCGAGGCCTTCCTGTCCGAGCGTGACACCTTCGCCTTCGTGCCGACGACGGTCTCGCTTTCCGACGGCAGCGAGGAAACTTCGGTCAGCCCGCTGTACGTGTTTGAGGACACCTACGAGATCGGCGGCAAGCCGGCGCCCTCCGGTGGCATGTGGTCTCGGGTCGCCAACAAGATCAGCAACTCGGCGCGCATCACCCACCCGCCGCACTACGCCGTGGTGCAGGCTCGCCCGGCGGTGCCGAAGGTCCAGGTTCTGGGCGAGGCGCCGCCCCTGCCGGAGCCGGACCGCGACGGTGAGACGTTCTCGGTCGTCATGGTCCGTGACCTGGGCGACCTGCGCCTCGTGCCGGCGCTGGTGGCGATCGGCTCGGGCCTCATCTTCCTGACCCTGGTGCTCAGCCTGCACTGGCGCGACCAGCGGTTCCGCCGGGAGCAGGAGGCCTTCGAGAGCGCCGCGGCGTAGGCAGGACCGCGGCGTGGGCCAGTACTTGCCGATCCTCGCCCTCGGCGTGCTGGCGGTGGTGTTCTGCGCGCTGAGCTTTGCAGCCTCGCGGCTCATGGCCCCCCGGCGCCCGACGCGGGCCAAGAACGCGCCGTATGAGTGCGGCATCGTGGCGCAGACCGAGATCCCCGAGCGCTTCCCGGTCCGCTTCTTCCTCGTGGCGATGATCTTCATCGTCTTCGATGTGGAGATCGTGTTCCTGTACCCGTGGGCGGTGACCCACGAGGCCCTGGGGGTGTTCGGGCTGGTGGCCATCGGAATCTTCTCCTTCGCGGTCTTCGAGTCGTTCCTGTATCTCATCAGCAAGGGCGCGCTCGACTGGGGTCCGCTGCGTGTACCACGCGCCGATCCCTCCGTGGACGCCGCCCGCACGACCGCCGGCACCATCCGCCGGGTTCCCCCCAGCGACTCCGAACCCGGACTGCCCGCGTCCGCAGCGCCGGTCTCGTGAGCGCCTCCCCGCCGCCCGAGCCCGCGCTGGAAGAGGCCGCGCCGCTGGGCCCCGCATACGGCGGGCTGACCGATCTCCCCCACAACTTCGCCACGAGCCGACTTGAGGAGGCCGTGAAGTGGTCGCGGGCGCGCAGCTGCTGGCCCGCCACCTTCGGTCTCGCCTGCTGCGCCATCGAGATGATGGCCACCGGCGGCCCGCACTACGACATCGCCCGCTACGGCATGGAGGTGTTTCGGGCGTCGCCCCGCCAGGCCGATCTCATGATCGTGGCCGGCCGGGTGTCGCAGAAAATGGCGCCGGTGCTGCGGCAGATCTACGACCAGATGATGGCGCCCAAGTGGGTCATCTCGATGGGCGTCTGCGCCTCGTCGGGGGGAATGTTCAACAACTACGCCATCGTGCAGGGCGTCGATCAGGTCGTGCCGGTGGACGTCTACGCGCCCGGCTGCCCGCCGGGCCCCGAGACGCTGCTGCACGCAATCTTGAGCTTGCACAGCCTGATCCGCAGCGGCGAGCTGACCCGGCGACGCCAGGGGGCGGCCGGCGCTGGCGCGGGCGTCGTGGTCGAGCAGCGCGACGGCCAGACGGCAACCCGGATGGTGGTCAGCCCCAAGCGCGGCCGCTTCGGCCGGGGGTGAGCAGGTGGCGTCGCCGCTGCCGGGGGGACTTGCCGAACTCGGCGTCGCGGTCAGCATCGATCCCGGCGGCGGGCCGGTGTTGCACCCGGACCGGGCGCAACTCACCGAGGTCGCCGCGGCGCTGCGAGACGCTGGCTACGACCAGTGCCTCGACGTGTGCGGCGTGGACTACCTGGGCGCCGACTCCCGCCCGGACCTCCCCGACGGTGTGGTGCCCGAACGGTTCGAGGCGGTGGTCACCCTCATTTCTCACCGCCAGCGCGGCCGGGTGCGGCTGCGGGTGCAGGTCCCCGCGGAGGACCCTCGGCTGCCCACGCTGTTCGACCTGTTCCCCGGTGCCGAGAACCCCGAACGGGAAGTCTTCGACATGTTCGGCATCGGCTTCGACGGCCATCCGGATATGACCCGCATCCTGATGCCCGAGGACTGGGAAGGCCATCCGCTGCGCAAGGACTATGCGGTGGGGATCGTGCCCGTGCGGTTCAAGGCGGCCGGGGACGCGCGGTGAGCCTCCAAGCCCCTTCCGCGCCGGGCCGCGTCTACGCCCGCGCCGGCGGGCCGGTGCTGCGCCTCAGCGAGTCGGAGGCGGCCACGGCGCCCCCCTCGGCGCCGGAGCGCATGATCATCAACATGGGTCCCCAGCACCCCTCCACCCACGGCGTGCTGCGGCTGCTGCTGGAGCTCGACGGTGAGACGGTGACGCGCTGCAAGCCGATCATCGGCTACCTGCACACCGGCATGGAGAAGACGGGCGAGACGCTTACCTACCTGCAGGGCCCCACCAACGTCACCCGCATGGACTACGCCTCGCCGCTGTTCACCGAGTTGGCTTTCTCGATGGCGACCGAGACGCTGCTGGGCCTCGAGCTGCCGCCCCGGGCTGTGTGGATCCGCATGCTGATGTGCGAGCTGAACCGCATCAGCTCCCACTTGCTGTTCCAGGCCACCAACGGGATGGACCTCGGCGCAGTGTCGATGATGCTCTACGGCTGGCGCGAGCGCGAGGAGGTGCTGCGCCTGTTGGAGCAGATCACCGGTCTGCGCATGAACCACAACTACATCCGCCCCGGCGGGGTGGCCGCCGACCTGCCCGACGGCTGGCGTGACGACACCCTGGGGCTGCTGGAGGCCATCGGCGACCGTCTCGACGAGTACGACGCGTTGCTGACCGGCCAGCCGATCTGGCGTGAGCGCCTGCAGGGCGTCGGGGTCATCAGCGCCACCGAGTGCCTGGCGCTGGGCGTCACGGGTCCGATCCTGCGCAGCACCGGCTACTCCTGGGATCTGCGCCGCCACATGCCGTACCTGGACTACGACCGGCTGAACTTCGACGTCATCTGCGGCAGCTATGGCGACTCTTTCGACCGCTACGCCATTCGCCTGAACGAGATCCGCGAGTCGATCCGGCTGGTGCGCCAGATCCTGGCGGGGCTGCCTGCGGGCGACTACCGCGTCCAGGACAAGAAGGTCACGCCGCCGCCGCGGGGGCGCATCGACGAGTCGATGGAGGCGCTGATCCACCACTTCAAGATCTTCACCGAAGGCTTCAAGGTGCCGGCCGGCGAGGTGTACGCGGCGGTGGAGTCGCCCCGCGGCGAGCTGGGCTGCTACATGGTCAGCGACGGGGGCCCCAAGCCGCTGCGCATGCACATCCGGGCGCCCAGCTTCGTGAATCTGCAGGCGCTGCCGTACATGCTGGAGGGTCGCCTCGTGGCCGACGCAGTCGCCATCATCTCCTCCGTCGACCCCATAATGGGTGAGGTGGACCGCTGATGGCCCGGCTCAGCGACGAGAACGCGAAGCTGGCCGGCGAGATCATCGGTCGCTACCCGGTGGCTCGATCGGCGTTGATCCCGCTGCTGCACGTGGCGCAGTCCCAGGAGGGCCACGTAAGCGACGAGGCGATGGAACACATCGCCGAACTCGTCGGCACCACCCCATCGGAGGTGCTTAGCACCTGCTCGTTCTATGAGATGTTCAAGCGCTCGCCGGGCGGTGCCTACCGCGTCAACATCTGCCGCGGCATCAGCTGCCACCTGCTCGGCGCCGACGAGCTGATCGAGCACGCTTCGGCGTCGCTGGGCGTGCCCGTGGGCGGCACCACCGCCGACGGCGCCATCACCCTCGAGGCGGTGGAGTGCATCGCCGCCTGCACAGAGGCCCCCTGCCTGCAGGTGAACTACCGCTACGTGAACGCGGTGGGGACCGAGGACTTCGACGGGCTAGTGGCTGAGCTGCGCGAGGGACGTCGTCCGGGCGTGCCGCCCCACGGCACCCTCGCCACGGTTCGCCAGCAGATCCCGCCCGACCGCGCCGCGGGTCCGTCCCTGCCCACCGCCGGCGGACCGCCGCAGTGGTGGCAGCGTCATTTGGACGCCGCCGGCAGCGGGGCCGGGGCCGACAGCAATGGGGCCGGGGCCGCCGACAGCGGGGAGCACGGTGGCCTGCCGCAGAGGGCGCCGGACCCCCAAGAGGAGCTGATCGTGACCGCCCGCCGGCACCAGGCCGACGCCCACACACTCGAGGGCTATCTGCGCAGCGGCGGCTACGAGGGGCTGCGCCGAGCGCTGGCCGCCGCGCCGTCGGCAGTTCACTCCGAAGTCAGAGACGCCAGCCTGCTGGGCCGCGGCGGCGCCGGGTTCCCCGCCGGGGTCAAGTGGGGGTTCTGCCCGCCGGAGGTCTGGCCGCGCTACCTCGTCGTGAACGGCGACGAGAGCGAGCCCGGCACCTACAAGGACCGCCTGCTGATGGAGCGCGACCCGCATCAGCTCATCGAGGGCTGCCTCATCGCCTGCTACGCGCTGGGTCTGTCGCAGTGCTTCCTGTACGTGCGCGGCGAGATGGCCCTGGCCGCTGAGCGGATCGCCGGCGCGCTCAACGAGGCCTACGCCGACGGTTACGTAGGCTCGGGCATCTGCGGCAGCGACTTCGGCGTCGACATCGTGTTGCACTCCGGCGCCGGCGCCTACATCGTCGGCGAGGAGACGGCGCTCATCGAGAGCCTCGAGGGCCGCCGCGGGATGCCTCGGCTGAAGCCGCCGTTCTTCCCGGCCGCTGTCGGGCTCTACGGCAAGCCCACCATCGTCAACAATGTCGAGACGCTGGCGAACCTGCCGTGGATCATGCTCCACGGCGCGGCGGCCTTCGTCGCCCGCGGCGGGGACAAGTCGGCGGGCACGCGGGTGTTCGCCGTGTCGGGCCACGTCCGCACCCCCGGCGTCTTCGAGGTGCCGTTCGGGGTCACGACGTTCCGGGAGATCATCTGCGACGAGCGCTACGGCGGCGGCGTCCGCGACGGCCGCAACCTGAAGGCCTTCATCCCCGGCGGTGCCTCAGCCCCCTGGTTCACCGAGCAGCACCTCGACTTGCCGCTGGAGAAGGCCGCCGTGGACGCCGCCGGTTCGATGCTGGGATCCGGCGCCATCGTGGTCATGGACTCCGAGACCGACATCCCGCGGGCCTGCCACAACCTGGTGCGCTTCTTCGCCCGCGAGTCCTGCGGCAAATGTACGCCCTGCCGGGAGGGCACCAGCTGGCTGGAAGTCATCCTCGAACGCATCCTGGCGGGCCGTGGCCGGCCGGGCGACCTGGACCTGCTGACAGACGTCTGCGACAACATCAGCCCCGGCCTCGCCTGGCCGCCGCGCATGACCACCATCTGCCCGCTCGGCCCGTCGGCCGCCTCGCCCATCGTCTCGGCGCTGGCGGACTTCCGCGAGGAGTTCGAGGCCTATCTGCCGCGGCGCATCCCGGTGGCGGCTGTGGCGGCAGTTCCATGAGCGAGACCCCGGTGCGCATCACCGTGGACGGGAGCGAGGTGCAAGCCGCCTCGGGCCAGCTGCTCATCGACGCCTGCGAGCAGGTCGGCACCTACATCCCTCGGTTCTGCTACCACCCGAGGATGCGGCCGGTGGGCATGTGCCGCATGTGCCTCGTGGACGTGGATGTCGGCCGCGGCCCCGCCCTGGCGCCGTCCTGCATGCTGACCGTGAGCGAGGGCATGGTGGTGGAGACCGCCAGCGAGGCCGCCCGCAAGGCCCAGGACGGGGTCTTGGAGTTCCTGCTCGTGAACCACCCGCTGGACTGTCCCGTCTGCGACAAGGGCGGTGAGTGCCCGCTGCAGGACCAGACCATGGCGTACGGCCCCGGCGAGAGCCGCTTCGTCGAGGAGAAGCGCCACTTCGACAAGCCGCTGCCGATCAGCGACCTGGTCTACTTGGACCGGGAGCGCTGCATCCTCTGCGACCGCTGCACCCGCTTTGCCGATGAGGTGGCCGGCGAGCCGCTCATCGGCTTCATGGGCCGGGGCTACCACACCGAGGTGAACACGTTCCCCGACCGGCCCTTCGACTCGTACTTCAGCGGCAACACCGTGCAGCTCTGCCCGGTGGGCGCGCTGACGGCTCGCCCCTACCGCTTCCGGGCCCGGCCCTGGGACCTCACCGAGCTGACCTCCACCTATCCCAACGCCACCGGCGACAGGATCTCCCTGCATGCCTCGCGCAATCGCCTGCTCCGCATCCAAGGCGTCGACTCCGAGGCGGTGAACCACGGCTGGCTGGCCGACCGCGACAGGTTCAGCTTCGAGGCCGTGGCGAGCCCGGGGCGTCTGCAGGCGCCCATGCTGCGCTCCGACGGCGAGCTCGTGGTGGCCTCGTGGTCGGCCGCCCTCGCTGCCGCCGCCGCTGCTGTCGGCGAGGCGCTCGGCGGCGACGGGCCCGCCTCGGTCGCCGTGGTGGGCGGCGCCCGGCTCTGCGCGGAGGACCAATACGCCTGGGCCAAGCTGGCCAAGGGCGTCATCGGCACCGACAACGTCGACGCCCAGTTGGGCGACGGCCTGCCGGCCGAGGTGGTGTGCGCGCTGCCTCGGGGCACCATCGCCGACGCCTGTGCCCCCGGCGGTGTGGTGCTCACGATCGCCGGGGACCTGCGAGAGGAGTTCGGCAGCCTGTTCCTGCGCCTGCGCGGGGCGGTGGACTCCGGCGCGGTGACCCTGGCGGAGATGTCACCGCTCGCCGGCAGCCTCACGCCCTTAGCCCGCTGCTCGCTGCGCGTGCGGCCCGGAGACGCCGACGTGATCGCCGAGGCGATCCTGGATCCGCCCCAGGGTGCCGCCCTCGCCGGCATCGCCACCGAGGATCTGCGGGCTGTCGCCGCTCTGGCAGCGGAGCATCCGCTGACCGTGCTGGTGGGCCGCAGCTCCGTGGCGGAGTCGGCAATCCCTGCCGCTGCCGCCGCGCTGCGCCTCGCGGGCGGCTTCCCCCACGCCCGGTTCTTGCCGCTGCTGCGCCGCGGCGGCGCCGCGGGTGCCATCGACGCCGGCCTGGCGCCGGGGCTGCTGCCGGGGCGCACCACCCTCGAAAGCGCCGGCGCCCACTACGGCGCCGCTTGGGGCGCGGTGCCGTCGGAGCGCGGCACCGACACCGCCGGCATCCTGGCCGCCGCGGCCGCCGGGCGAATCGACGTGCTGTTCCTCATCGGCGCCGACCCGCTGGCCGACTTCCCCGACAGGGAGCTGGCGCGGCGGGCGCTGGAGCGGGTCGCCACGGTGGTCGCCGTCGACACCTTCGCCACCGCCTCGGTGAGCTGCGCCGAGGTGGTCCTGCCGGCGGTCATGTTCGGCGAGCGGTCCGGCACTCACATGAACATCGAAGGTCGCGCCACCGCCGAGACCCAGCTGGTCACCCCGCCGCCGCAGTGCCGGCGGGACTGGGAGATCGCCGCCGAGCTGGCGCTGCTGCTCGGATCGGACCTCGGGATCGCCTCGCCTCGCCAAGCCTGGGACGAGCTGGCCGACCTCTCGCCGCTGCACGCGGGCGCGGGCTGGGACGACGTGCGGGCCGACCTCGACGGGATGCTGCTCCCGGTCGCGGCAGGCAGCAGCGCAGGCAACGGCGGGGCGCCGAGCCCTGCTGGGGTCGGCGAGCCGCCGAGCCGCCTAGGCCTCGGCGACGTGCAGCTTCCCGCCGCGCCGGCGGTGGCCTTCGACAGCTACTCCTACCGGCTGGTGGCCGACCGCAGGGCCTACGACGCCGGCACGGTGCTCTCGAACTGCCCGTCGCTGGCGGGGTTCGCCCGGCCCGCCGCGCTCCGACTCAACCCGCGGGACTTCGGGCGGCTGGGCTGCGGACCCGACGATCTGCTGCGAGTCACCTCACCGGCGGGGGTTGTGTCGGTGACGGCCACCCCCGACGAAGCGGTCCCTGGCGCGGTCGCCGCGCTCACCGTCAACTCCGGCGGCGTCGACCCCGGCGAGCTCATCGACGCCGAGAGCGTCGTCTGTGAGATCAGGGTGGAGCCGCCGACCTCATGAACGTCTTCGCCCTGGATCCGGCCTACATCGGCGGTTTCGGTCTCGATGAGGCGCTGATCCTGATCGTCAAGGTGATCGCCGCCTTCGCCATGCTGATGGTGGCGGTCATGCTGATGATCTGGTTCGAGCGCAAGCTCATCGGCGACATGCAGAACCGAATCGGACCGGCGCTGGCGGGCCCTTGGGGCATCCTGCAGACCCTGGCCGACGGGGTCAAGCTCTTCTTCAAGGAGGATCTGATCCCGGCGCAGTCGGACCGCTTCGTCTTCAAGCTGGCGCCCTACCTCTCGCTGGTGCCGGCGGTGATCGTGTTCGCCGTCGTGCCGGTGGGCGGCAACTTCACCACCGGCGACGGCACGGTGAGCTGGTGGGGGAACGCCACCTACCTGCAGGTGGCCGACCCGCACATCGGGATCCTGCTGGTGTTGGCCATGTCCTCCATGGCCGTCTACGGGGTGATGCTGGCGGGCTGGTCCTCGGGCTCGAAGTACCCGCTGCTGGGCTCGGTTCGGGCCTCGGCTCAGATGGTCTCCTACGAGGCCGCCCTGGGCCTGTCGCTGGCCGCCGTCCTGCTGAGCGCCGGCAGCCTCTCCACCCACGACATCGTGGCGGGCCAAGGCGGCTACGACTGGAACCTCTGGGTCACCGGCATCGTGCCGTTCGCCGTGTTCTTCATCGCCGCCACAGCCGAACTGAACCGCCCGCCCTTCGACATGGTCGAGGCCGAGCAGGAGCTGGTGGGCGGCTTCCACACCGAGTACAGCTCCATCCGCTTCGCCCTGTTCTTCCTAGCCGAGTTCATGAACGTCATCACCATGTCGGCCATCATCGTGACGCTGTTCCTCGGCGGCCCCGACGGCCCGATCCTCACCGAGGGTGCGGCCTGGCTGTGGGGGACAGTCTGGTTCCTCCTGAAGCTGATGGTGTTCCTGTTCATCTTCGTCTGGCTGCGGGCCACGCTGCCGCGGATGCGCTACGACCAGCTGATGGACATGGGTTGGAAGGTGCTCATACCGCTGTCGCTGGGCTGGCTGCTGTTCCTCGGGGCGCTCAGCATCGGCCGCGACCGGGGCTGGCCCGATGCCGCGGTGATCGCGGTGAGCGTGGCCGCCCTCGCCGCCGGCGGCCTGCTGCTGCGGGCCGCGGTCCGGGCCGGACAGGCGGAGCGCCAAGCCACCGAGGCCGCGGCCGCCGGACAGCCGGCGCAAGGAGGCGTGAGACCGTGAACTTCTTCGGCGGCTTCAAAGTGACCTTCGCCAAGCTCTTCGAGGACCGAGTCACCTCGCAGTACCCCTCCGTCAAGCGCCCCAAGCCCGAGCGCTTCCACGGCCGGCACGTGCTGGGTCGCTACGAGGACGGGATGGAGCGCTGCATCGGCTGCGAGCTCTGCGCGGGGGTCTGTCCGGCCCGGTGCATCTACGTGCGCGGCGCCGACAACCCGCCCGACAGCCCGGTGGCCCCCGGCGAGCGCTACGGCTACGTGTACGAGATCAACTATCTGCGCTGCATCCACTGCGACCTGTGCGTGGAGGCCTGCCCCACCGAGGCCATCACCGAGTCGAAGCTCTTCGAGTTCTCCTTCACGTCCCGCGACGACGCGGTCTACACCAAGGACGAGCTGCTAGTGGGCGACGACGGTCAGCCGCAGCGGCTGGCTTGGGAGGACTGGCGTCCCGGCGACGATCAGCACACCTCGGGCTGGATGCGGGCCACCTCCCCCTCCGGCTCGGCGGCTTGGGAGGGCCGGGCCGCCTGGTCGGCGGAGCTGGGTTACGGGGTGCGAGCGCCCGAGTTGGGCCAGTCCGCCGAAGCCGCCCCCGACCCCGAGGAGCCTTCGGGTCACGATGCCGCCAAGCATCCTTAGCGCGATGGCCGCACCAGGTGCCAAGGAGTCTCCGGCCTGATGGAGATCGCCGTCTTCGCGGTCTGCGCCGTCATCGTGATCGGCGGCGCGCTGGGGGTCATCGTGGCCCGCCACCCGGTGTACGCCGCCCTGTCGCTCGTGGCAACTCTTTTCGGCGTCGCCGTTCTGTTCCTGACCTTGGACGCGCCGTTCCTCGCCGCCGTGCAGGTCATCGTCTACGCCGGCGCCATCGTGGTGCTGTTCCTGTTCGTCATCATGCTCCTCGGAGTCGATAGGGCCGAGAACCTGCGCACCGAACCGCTGGGCGGCCAGCGGCCCTTGGCTGTCGGCCTGGGCGTCGCCACGCTCGTGTTGGCGCTGCTGTTCGCCATCGCCGTGGGCACCGGCGGCTTCGGCGACGGTTCGGTGGCGACGGGCGCCCCGGCGGCGGTCGCCCCCGAACGCGACAGCTGCACCGGCCTGTCCAAGGCACTGGAGGACTCCTCGCCGCTGGTCGCGGCCTGTGACGGCACCGAGCCCATCTCCAACATCCGCCAGGTGGCCCGGTGGGTGTTCACCGACTACGTCTGGGCCTTTCAGCTGACCGGCCTGCTGCTGACCGTGGCGGTCGTCGGTGCTGTGGTGTTGGCCCGCGGCCGCCGGGGTGCCGACGGCGACGACGAGGCCGCTGGGCCAGCCCCCGACACGGCCCCGGAGGCGGTCTGATGGCCCCGGAGGCGCGGTCCTGATGGCCCCGGAGGCGCGGTCCTGATGGCCCCGGAGGCGCGGTCCTGATGGTCGGGACGGGCTGGTACCTGGCGCTCGCCGCGCTGGTCTTCGCGCTCGGCGCGGTGGGGCTGCTGGTGCGGCGAAACCCGCTGATCATGTTTATGTGCGTCGAGCTGATGCTGAACGCAGTCAATTTGACGTTCGTGGCCTTCGGCCGCGACCTGGCTGACCTGGGCGGGCAGGTGTCGGTGTTCTTCGTGCTGGTGGTGGCCGCCGCCGAGGTGGTGGTGGGCCTGGCGATCGTCGTGGCGATCATGCGCCGCCGGGTCGGTGCCACCGCCGACGACGTGTCGGTGCTGCGGGGCTGAGGCAGGGCAGCGATGGTTCTGGCGGAGCTCGTCTGGCTGGTGCTGCTGGCGCCGCTGGCCGCTGCGGTGGCGCTGGCCGCCGCTGGCCGCCGACTGGGCGAACCGCGCGCCGGTTGGTTGGGCACCGCCGCCGTCGCCGCCTCGTTCGCGGCCTCGCTGCTCGTGCTGGCCGGGCTGTTGAGCCTCGACTCGCAGCACCGCGCCGTGGAGGTGCGCCTGTTCAGCTGGGTGCCGGCCGGCAACCTGGCGGTGGACGCCGCCTTCCTCGTGGACCCCCTGTCGGTCACCATGATCCTCTTCGTGACCGGGGTGAGCGCCCTCATCCACCTGTACTCCATCGGCTACATGGCCGGCGACGAGAACTACTCCCGCTTCTTCTGTTACCTCAACCTGTTCGTGTTCTCGATGCTGGTGCTGGTGCTCGGCAACAACATGCTGCTGACGTTCCTCGGCTGGGAGGGCGTCGGCGCCTGCTCTTACCTGCTGATCTCGTTCTGGTTCAGCGACGAGGCCAACGCGGTGGCCGGCAAGAAGGCGTTCGTCACCAACCGGGTCGGCGACTTCGGCTTCCTGCTGGCGATGTTCTTCGCCTTCGGCGCCTACGGCACGCTCGACTACGCCGGGATCCTCGACGGCCACGCCTCCCAGAGCACCGCCACGGCCATCCTGGCCTGCCTCATGCTGGGCGCCGCGGGCAAGTCGGCGCAGTTCCCACTGTATGTGTGGCTGCCCGACGCCATGGCCGGCCCCACCCCGGTCTCGGCCCTGATCCACGCCGCCACCATGGTCACCTCGGGGGTGTACCTGCTAGTGCGGTTCAACCCGCTCTTCGAGCAGGCCTCGCCGTGGATGGGCGAGCTCGTCGCCGCCGTGGGGCTGGCGACCGCGGCGGTGGCAGCCACCATCGCCCTGGCTGCCAACGACATCAAGAAGGTCTTGGCCTACTCCACGATCAGCCAACTGGGCTTCATGTTCGTCGCCGTCGGCGTCGGCGCCTGGACAGCCGCCATCTTCCACATGGTCACCCACGCCTTCTTCAAGGCGCTGCTGTTCCTAGGGGCCGGTTCGGTCATCCACGGCATGGCCGGCGAGCAGGACATCCGCCGCTACGGCGGGCTGGCTCGGGCCATGCCCTACACGGCGACCACGTTCGCCGTCGGGACCTTCGCCATCGCCGGGGTGCCCCCGCTGGCGGGGTTCTGGTCCAAGGACGAGATCCTGGCGCACACTTGGGGCGCCAACAAGCTGCTGTGGGCGCTGCTCCTGCTGGCCGCGGTGCTGACCGCCTTCTACATGAGCCGGCTGCTGATCCTGACCTTCGGCGGCAGTCCCCGCTGGTCCGCCGGGGTCACCCCGCACGAGTCGCCGTGGCTCATGCGGCTGCCGCTGCTGGCGCTGGCCGGGCTGGCTGCCACGGCCGGCGTGCTGAACCTGCCGTTCACCCACGACACTGAGTTCTTGGGCCAGTGGCTGGCGCCCGTCTTCGCCGGGGCGCACGCCAAGGCGCTGGGTTACGCCGGGGGCACGAAGTGGATCCTGGGCGGCGTGGCGATCCTGGCCGCCGCCGCGGGCATCTGGGCGGCGGTCAGCGTCTACGCCCGCCGCCGAGTCGCCGCCGAGAAGGTGGAGCGGCCGCTCTTCGCTGAGGCTTGGGGCTTCGATGAGGCCATCGGCGACTTCGTGGGAGGCCCGGGACGGCGCGCCTTCGCGTCGGTCGCCCGCTTCGACGCCGCGGTTGTGGACGGCGCTGTCCGGGGGGTCGCCGCCGCGGTGCGCCGCACCGGTGAGCGCCTCCGGACGGCTCAGAGCGGCTTCGTGCGTCGCTACGCCTTGGGCGTGGCCGCCGGCGCGGTGGTGCTGCTCGCCTACTTCGCCTCTCGGGTGGTCTGGTGATCGTGGCGTCCGCTTCGACGCAGGCCTTCCCGGTGCTGGGAATGCTGGTGCTGCTGCCGCTGCTGGGCGCCGCGGCGGTGCTGCTGGTGCCCCGCAGCCGCGTCGAGCTGGTGCGCCCCGTGGCGGTGCTGTTCATGTCGGGGGCCGCCGCGGCGGCGGGCTGGATGATCGCCTCCTACCCGGTCGCCTCGGGCGGCTTCGAGATGATCGTCGATCAGCCCTGGGTGGCGGCCTGGGGGATCAGCTGGAAGCTGGGGGTGGACGGCATCTCGCTGTTCCTCCTCGGGTTGACGGCGCTGCTGTTCCCGCTGGGCGCCTTGGCGGTGGACCCGGGCCACGGCCACAAGGCCTACTACATGTGGCTGCTGCTGCTGGAGTTCGGCTGCCTGGGCGTGTTCTCGGCGCTGGACCTGCTGCTGTTCTTCTTGTTCTTCGAGGTCGTGCTGGTGCCGATGTACTTCCTCATCGGCCAGTGGGGCCACGGTGCCGCCCGCGACTCGGCGGTGAAGTTCTTCCTGTTCACGATGTTCGGCTCGGCGCTCATGTTGGTGGGCATCCTGGCGACGGCGTTCCTGCACGCCGCCGCCACCGGCGGCCCGCTCACCTTCGACGTGGTGGAGATCGCCGGGGCGCAGTCCCTAGCGACCACCACGGCGCGCTGGATCTTCCTGGCCTTCGCCCTGGGCTTCGCCGTGAAGGTGCCGCTCATCCCCGTACACACCTGGCTGCCCGACGCCCACACTGACGCCCCCACGGCGGGGTCGGTGATCCTGGCGGGGGTGATGCTCAAGCTGGGCACCTACGGTTTCGTTCGGTTCGGGCTGTACCTGTTCCCGGAGGCGTCGCGCTTCTTCGCTCCGCTGATGCTGACCCTGGGGGTGGTCGGCATTCTCTACGGCGCGGTGGTCGCCACCATGCAGAGCGACCTGAAGCGCCTCATCGCCTACTCCTCGGTGGCGCACCTGGGCTTCATCGTGCTGGGCATCTTCGCCCTCAACACCGAGGGGCTCAGCGGCGGGCTGCTGCAGATGGTGAACCACGGCCTCTCCACCGGCGCCCTGTTCCTGCTGGTGGGCTACCTCTACGAGCGCCGCCACACCCGCGCCATCGCCGACCTCGGCGGCCTGGCTCGCCCCGCCCCGGTCTTCGCGCTGACGTTCATGGTGGTCATGCTGTCCTCGGTCGGGCTGCCGGGCCTCAACGGGTTCGTGGGGGAGTTCCTCGTGCTGCTGGGAGCCTTCGAGGCGCACCGCTGGTGGGCGGTCCTGGCCACCGCCGGGGTGATCCTGGCGGCCGTCTACCTGCTTTGGGCCTACCAGCGGGTGTTCCACGGGCCGGCTCGGGGCGACAACGCCACGATGGCCGATTTGCGTTGGCGGGAGGGTCTGGTCCTGGCGCCGCTGCTGGCGCTCATTGTGTTCCTAGGGGTGTACCCGCGGCCCGTGCTGGACCGCATGGAACCCTCCGTGGACGCCCTCGTCGCCCACGTGGAGCTGCACGGAGCCCCCGCGGGCAGCGATGTAGCCGAGCCGGAGGCAGCGCCGTGAGCGCCGGGGAGGCGGCGTGCTGATGCCGCAGGTGGACTGGCCCGCGCTGTTGCCGCAGTTCTTCCTGGGCGGCGGTGGGCTGGTGCTGCTGACGCTCGGGTCGCTGCTGCGCCGGCGCCTGCCCGCCTGGTTCCCCGCCGCCTTCAGCGCCGGCGCCGCCCTCGGGGCGCTCGGCGGGGTGATCTGGCTGTGGATCCGGGTCCGAGACCCGGCTCGGGGCGCCTTCACGACGATCGCCGAGACCATCGGCATCGACGGGTTCTCGGTGTTCCTGTCCGGCGTGGTGGCTGTCTCGGTGCTGCTGGCGGCGGTGCTGGCCGCCGGCACGCTGCGGCGAGAGGGCCTGCCCGCAGAGGAGTTCTGCGTCCTGCTGCTGCTGTCGGGCGCGGGCGGAGTCACGATGGCCTCGGCCAACGACCTCATCGTGCTGTTCTTGGGGCTGGAGGTCCTGTCCATCGCCGCCTACGTGCTGGCGGCGCTGGACTTGCGCCGCAGCACCGCGCAGGAGGCCGGGCTCAAGTACTTCGTGCTGGGCGCCTTCGCCTCGGCGTTCTTCCTCTACGGCGTGGCGCTGCTCTACGGCGCCACGGGGTCCACGAAGCTGCCGCTGGTGGCGGGGTTCCTGGCCGGCGGCGGCCCGGACTCCAACGCCCTGCTGCTCGGCGGCATGGCCCTGCTGCTGGTGGGGCTGTTCTTCAAGGTGGCGGCGGTGCCGTTCCACGCCTGGACGCCCGACGTGTACGAGGGGGCGCCGCCGGTGGCGGTGGCCTACATGTCCGCGGGCGTGAAGGCGGCGGGCTTCGCCGCCCTGCTGCGGGTCTTCAACGCCGCGCTCGGCGCCAACGCCGCCGACTGGCAGCCCATCGTGTACGCCACCGCCGCCCTCACGGTGCTGGCGGGCGCTGTGCTGGCGGCGGTGCAGTCCGACGTGCGGCGGCTGCTGGCCTACTCGTCCATCAGCCACGCCGGGTTCATCCTCGTGGGCGCCGAGGCAGCCACCGAGGCGGGCGTCGCCGGGTCGCTGTTCTATCTGGGGGTCTACGCGTTCTTGGCCCTCGGCAGTTTCGCCGTGGTCTCGATCATCGGCTGCGGCACCGACGGACGGCAGAGCCTCGACGCCTACGACGGCCTGGCCAAGCGGTCCCCTGCCCTGGCCGCGGCCTTCACCGTGCTGCTGTTGGCGCAGGCCGGCGTGCCGTTCACCACGGGGTTCTGGGCCAAGCTGGAGGTCATCGGCGCCTCGGTGGAGGCTCGCTCCTACTGGCTGGCGGCCCTGGCGATGCTGGGCGCGGTGGTGGCGGCCTTCCTGTACCTGCGGATCTTGGTTCGGATGTACCTCACCGCCCCGGCGCAGCGGTCCCGACCGTCGATTTCCCGTTCGGCCGGCTTCGTGGTGGCCGTCTGCGCCGCGTTCACCCTCGTCTTCGGCATCCTCCCGGGCCCTCTAGTCGAGCTCACCAACGACGCCACCATCCACCTCGGCGGCTGAACCGAACAGCCCTGCTGTTCGCCGATAGCTGAACTCATGCGACGCACGAGGAACATCGCACATTACTGATATCTTAGGCGAGAAGCGCGATTTCAGGTATCTGCGAAGGAGTGCCGTGTGATTGCACATTCGGTTGAAGTCATCGCATCCGATCTGCGAACCCCTCCTCAGATCTCGCGGGCGCTGCGGGCGCGGCGGCGCGCGCTCGGGCTGTCCCAGGCCGCCGTGGCGGAGATGTCGGGGGTCTCACCGCAGTGGCTGTCGGGGTTCGAGAACGGCAAGGGAAGCTGTGGCACGCATCGCGTGCTGCGCCTCGTTGAGGTGCTGGGGCTGTCGGTCGCGCTGCACGAACGACCCGAGACCGACATGGACCGAGTGTTCGCCGCCGTCGCCGCCGGCGATTCCGCCCCGGCTGGCCGAGGCGAGCGGGTGCGCGCCGCGGACAGGCCGTTCGCCAACGCCGAAAGCAGCGCCGGATCACCGTGAGCGCTGAGCCGCTCGCCGTGCATATCGGCGGGCGCTACGCGGGTGAGATCGACCGCGTCGGAGGCCGCCTGCGGCTGACCTACGACGCTGACTATGCGGCCTCGGCGGGCGCCGTGCCGCTGTCGCTCGCACTGCCGCTGGACCGGGCAGTCATGACCGGTGCCGGGGTCGCCGGCTGGCTAGACGGGCTGCTGCCCGGCAACGAGCGTGTTCGACAGCGCTGGGCGGCCCGCCACAACGCACGTTCCCCTTCGGCGTTCGACCTGCTGTCCACGCCGATAGGCCTTGACTGCCCCGGAGCGGTCCAGACCTGCCCGCACAGCGAGGCGGAGCTCCTCGCTGTGCGGCCTGGCGGCGTGGATTGGCTGACCGAGGCCGAATTCGGTGAGCTGGTTGCCGACATGGTCCGCAACCAGGTCTGGGAACGTGCCGCCGGGCGCGGTGCCTATAGTCTGGCTGGCGCGCAGGCCAAGACCGCGCTGTGCCGCCGGGGCGACCGGTGGGGCGAGCCGTGGGGCACAATGGCATCCACCCACATCCTCAAGCCCTCGATGCCCGACCTGCCCGACCAAGCAGTCAACGAGCACCTCTGCCTCACCGCGGCCCGCCACTGCGGCTTGGTTGCAGTCCGCACGGAAGCGCGGCGAGTCGGCGCGCACTCGGTTGTGGCGGTGGAGCGCTACGACCGCCTCGAGGCCTCCCCGACCAGCGTTGTCCGAGTCCACCAGGAGGACTTCCATCAAGCTTGCGGCGAGCCCGATCAACCTATCTACCAGGATGAATTCGGCGGCGGCCACTCGGTTGCTCGGCTCGCCAGACTCCTCGCCGATCACTCCATCGACCGCGACGCCGACCTGCACCGCTTCTTCGACGCGCTCGCCTTCAACTGGATCGTGTGCAACACCGACGCACACGCCAAGAACTACAGCCTCATCCTCGGACCGCGCGGCGCGGCGCGGCTTGCGCCTCTGTACGACATCTGGTCGTTGATGCCCTACGACCCGGAGTTGATCCGATCTCACACCATGGCGATGTCGGTGTTGACCGACCGACGCATCTTGGCCGCCGAGAGCGCTGACGCCTGGCGGGCCGCTGCACGCGCCGTGGGAATCGATGGCGCCGACGGCCCCGAGCGCGCCGGGCGCATTGCCGAGTTGATCCCCGAGGCGTTCGCCCGAGCCGCCGACGAACTCCCGGCCAGCCTTCGTGTAGCGCCGCTCGTGGCGGGCATCACTCGGCAAATGTCCCGTCGCGGCGCCGACTGCCTCACCTCGCTGGCATAGCAGCGGCGGCTGAGCGCGCTCCCTATACGTCGTCACACTGTCCGACTACCGATTTACGACAGCTCTGACTGCCGGTTTGCGACAGCGTTCGCTGCCGGTTTGCGACAGCCGGGGAATCGTCACGGCAGGCAGCGCGCGTCCCGTAGGTTCCAGGAGGCGTAGAGTTGTGGCCGAACCGACCGAAAGGGTGCCCATGGTTGGACTTGTCGAAGAGATCACCCTTCTGTTGCTGCGCGACGAAGGCGGGTCGTTCGTGCGCGTCCCCACCGTGTCGCTGCGCTACTCCACCGCCGGCGCGGTGCTGATGGAGCTAGCCGACGCCAACCGCATCGACACCGACCTGCAGCATCTGTTCCTCGTGGACGCCACGCCGACCGGTGACGCCCTCGTGGATCCGACGCTGGCGGAGATCGCCGCAGCCGAACGGCAGAGCACGCGTTATTGGATCGAGCGCACCGCCGAGCGCGCCGATGACATCCGCAAGCGGGCGCTCGCCAGCCTGGTCGCTCGGGGCATCCTGACTGAGCAGGACGAGCGCTTCTTGTGGGTCTTCAAGACGCGGCGCTATTCCGCCACCGAAGGCCAGGTCCGACAGGAGGCCAAACTGCGCCTCATGGCGGTGCTGCTGAGCGACGACATCCCCGACCCCCGCGACGTCATGCTGATCTGCCTTGCTGACGCCTGCGGCATCTTCCGGGCGCTGCTGTCGGGGCGCGAGTTGGCTGAGCTGACCCCGCGTATCGAGCAGGTCACGAGGCTCGACCTCATCGGCCAGAGCGTGATGCGGGCCATCGACGACGTCCGCACGGCCGTGGCCGCCGCCACCGCCGGCCACCTCTAGCAGACTCCCGCGCCGGCCGCCGCCGCCCGTCTTACCGGGGCCGCGCCGCGGTCGAGAATTCGCTGGCCGGGCAACCCCCGGTCAGCATTCTCGCCTAGGGCCCTCGCCATCCGCTCCGGGGTCCGAGGGCCGTCGTCCCTCTCGCTGTCCGAACTGTTGTGTCACAGGGGGTGCCTACTGTGTCCAGCACGGTTCATCGACTCACAATAGAGGGGTCAGACATGCATCATGATTGGCCAGGCGGGGTGGACATAGGGTTCAGCGCGAAGGAGGCGGCCGACATCTGCCGCCTCACGCCTGAGCAGTTAGCGGAGTGGGAGATCGCGGGCATGGCCAATCCCAGCCTGCCCGGTCCCCCCGGCTTGCGGCGGCGCCGGTACTCCTACGCGGACTTGCTGGCGCTGGACATCGTGCGCTTCCTGCTCGAGTGGGGAGCGCCGCCGGAGCAGGTGCAGGCGGCGGTCCGCCGGATCCGCGTGGGCGTGACCGACAGCCCCGCCGACACCTGTATGACAGTGCTGAACGGCGAGCTGCTGGTGTTCGCGAACCGCGACGAGGCCGCCTGCTTCGTGGCGTGCGACCCCCGCGGCGGCATCTACGTGGCGGACGCCAATCAGATATCCGACGACCTCGACGAAGAGATCCGCGACGTCTGCCCGGACTACTTCGAGTCGCCGCCGGGCCAGGACGCCTGCCGCCGCCACGAGGCCGAGGCGCAGGCCGCCCGGCTGGCGGAGTTCCTTGAGACCGTCAGCGCCGACGACTTCGACTTCTGAGACACGTTCCGGGGCCGGAGCCGGGGCTCGGGCTGGCTGGCTAAGGTCCGCACTCGTGGGGCATCCGCTGGGGGAGATCGTCCAGGTCGCCTATGTGGTGAACGACGTGGTGGAGGCGGCGCGGCGCTGGGCAGACCGGTTCGGGGCAGGGCCATTCTTCGTGCGCCATCACATCCCGATGCACGACTCGGTGCATCGGGGACGCCCGGCGCGCTTCGACCACAGCAACGCCTGCGGCCAGTGGGGTGCGGTCATGCTCGAGCTGATCGAGGACCACGGCACCGGACCTTCGGTCGTGCGCGACCTGTACGCCCCCGGCGAGGAGGGGCTGCACCACGTGGCCTGCTTCGTGGATGACCTCGACGCCGCGGTGGCGGGGTACGCCGCGCTCGGCTACGAGGTCGCCGGGTCGGGCACCGCCTACGGCCAGACGCCGGTCTGCTACATCGACACGATCTCTGACCTGGGACATCTCACGGAGCTCTACGTGCCTACCGGACGCCTGCGGGACTTCTACGCCCTGGTGGCTCAGGCCGCAGACGGCTGGGACGGCGCCGACCCCGTCCGACTCCGCGAGTGACGACGTGTATCGCAGCGGGCGGGACCGCCGCGAGGGGCTTGGGGTTACCGAGACTTCGGGCTAGACCTCGAGTTCGATGCTGGGCGCGACCGTGAGGACCCCCGACGCCATGGAGACGAACTCGACGTCTCGATCGAGGATTCCTTCGCACCGCGTCCACTCCAGAACGCAATCCACGAGGTCGGCTCGGCTGTCGGCGCCGCCGACGAAACCGAGATCGTCCTCGGCCCACCACAGCGTGCCGCCCTCATCATTCCGGTAGACCCGCACCGTGTGCGTCAGGCGCCTCCTCGAGGTCCGCTGCGACGCCATAGCAACTTGGCGATCTCCTCATCGGTCAGCCCCGCTACAGCCGTCGTCGGCCCTAGCCGTCAGCGCGCCGCGACCGCTGGGTAGGCTCTGGCCCGGTGTCGGACTTCCTGCGCAGCTACCTGACGGTCGGCTTCTTTGCCGTCTTGGCGGTGCTGATGGTGGCGCTCATGCTGGGCGCCGGCGCCGTGCTGCGTCCGGAGCGTCCTCAGCGCCAGAAGTACGTTACCTATGAGAGCGGCGTCGACCCTGTCGGGGACGGCTGGTCGCAGAGCACGCTGCGCTACTACCTGTTCGCCCTGCTGTTCGTGATGTTCGACGTGGAGGCCGTGTTCATCTTCCCGTGGGCCACCCGCCTGGAGGTCTACGGAGTGTTCGGGCTGGTGGAGATGGCGATCTTCATCTTCATCCTGGCGCTGGGCCTGTTCTACGCCTGGCGCAAGCGAGTCCTGCGATGGGTCTGACCGGCCGGCGCCGTCGCGGGCACGCGCCGATCCCAACAGCCGCTCGGCCCGCGGGATGCCGAGGCGCCCTGTCGGGAGGTCACGCCTAGATGGGCCTCGTCGAGAGCGGCAAGATGCCCGCGCCCCTGACCAAGCTGTTGAACATCGGCCGCAAGTACTCGCTGTGGGTCTACCAGTGGGGGCTCGCCTGCTGCGCCATCGAGATGGGCGCGGCCTTCGGCTCGCCCCGCTACGACGTGATGCGCCTCGGCGTGATCCCGTTCCCCGCCAGCCCCCGCCAAGCCGACCTCGTCGTCATCTCGGGGACGGTGACAGACAAGATGGTGCCGTCGATCCTGCGCCTCTACGAGCAGATGCCCGACCCCAAATACGTCATCTCGATGGGCTCTTGCGCCAACTGCGGCGGCCCCTACTGGGACTCGTACTCGGTCACCAAGGGCATCGACCAGATCATCCCCGTGGACGTGTACGTGCCGGGCTGTCCGCCCCGGCCCGAGGCCCTGCTGGAGGGCATCGTCCTGCTGCAGGAGCGCATCGCCAATGAGGACATGTCGGCCCGCTGGCGCGGCGATCCGATCGTCGTCGGCTGAGGCGCGAGGCTCCCCCCGTGGCCGACACCGAGGCGACCGAGACCGCCATGAGCGATGGGCCAGACGGCGCCGACGCCGCGGCCGAGCCGGTCGAGCCGCTCGAGCCGCGCCATCTCGCCGCGGTCGCCGCCCTCAGCGAGCGCCTCGGCGAGGCCGTGCTGGAGCACCATTCCCAGCGCGGCGAGCTGTGGGTCCGGGTCCATCACGAGTCCTGGCAGCGGGCGGGCTACGCGCTGCGCGACGACCTGGGCTGCCGCTGGTTCGATTTCCTCTCGGCCATCGACTGGCTGCCGTCGCCGTTCGGGCGGGACATGGACGCTGAGCAGGACTGGCCGACCAGCGGTCCGCCGGCGCGGGACAACGCCATCGAGCACGGCATCACCGGCGGCGAGACCCGACTGCAGCTTCTCGCCCGGGCGGCGGCCGTGGAGGACAACCCCGGCGGCGGGGGCCTCGCGGTCACGCTCAAGGCCGACCTCCCGAACGAAAATCCCGCCGTGGAGACGTGGATCCCGGTCTTCGCCGGCGCCAACTGGCACGAGCGGGAGGCCTGGGAGATGTTCGGCATCGCCTTCGTCGGCCATCCCGACCTGCGCCACATCTACCTGCCGGGCGAGTTCGAGGGCCACCCGCTGCGCAAAGATTTCCCACTGCTGGCCCGCAGGGTGAAGCCGTGGCCGGGGCTCGTGGACGTGGAGGACATGCCCGCCGCCGAGGCCCCGTCATGAGCGCCCCGGTGCCGCCGAGCCCCAGGCCCCCAGCCCGAGCGGGGAGCGCCGCCCTCGGAAGCAACCCGCCATGACCGTCACCGAGCGCGAGCAGCGGGCGTTCATCGCCGCCGCCGCGGCCGACGCCCGCGTCAACGTCGAACTCGAGACCGAGGGCATGACCCTCAACATCGGCCCGCAGCACCCAGCAACCCACGGAACGCTGCGCATCGTGGCCCGCCTCGACGGCGAGCAGGTCGTGGCTGCCGAGCCGGTCATGGGCTACATGCACCGGGGTTATGAGAAGCTGGCCGAGGTGCGCACCTACCCGCAGGTCACCACCCTCATCAACCGCATCGACTGGTTGGGCAGCTTCGCCAACGAGGTGCCGTTCATCCTGGCCGCCGAGCAGCTCATGGAGGTGGAGGTGCCGCCGCGGGCCGCCTGGATCCGCACCATCCTCTTCGAGCTGTCCCGGCTGGCCAACATCGCCCTGTTCCTGGGCGACATGGGCGTGCAGCTCGGCGCCCTCACGCCGGTGTTCTTCGCCTTCCGGGACCGGGAGTTCGTCCTGAACCAGATCGAGGCTGTCACCGGCGGGCGCTTCCACCCCAACTTCGACCGCATCGGCGGCCTCAAGGACGACCTGCCCAAGGGCTGGATCGAAGAGACCCGCGGCGTCATGGCCAAGATGCGCAACTTCTGCGACGAGCTCGAGGACCTGCTCATGGGCAACGAGATCTTCGAGGCCCGCACCCGCGGCGTGGGGGTCATCCCCGCCGACATCGCCCTGTCCTACGGGCTCTCGGGGGCCAACCTGCGGGCCTCGGGCGTGGACTGGGACATGCGCCGGGACAACCCCTGCGGCCTCGTCCACGACCAGCTCGACTGGAAGGTCTGGACCCATCCCGACGGCGACTCCTTCGCCCGCTACTGGGTGCGTCTGCAGGAGACCCGCGAGGCCACCTACATGGTGGAGCAGATGCTGGACGGCCTGCCGGCGGGGCCGGTCATGGCCAAGGTCCCCGTCATCATCAAGGTGCCCGCCGGGGAGGCGTATGTGGCCACGGAGAACCCGCTGGGTGTCATGGGCTACTACGTCGTCAGCAAAGGCGACTTGGGTCCGTTTCGGGTGAAGATCCGCTCCGCCTCGTTCAACAACATCTCGGTTGCGCCCTGGGTGCTGCGGGGCGTGTACGTGCCCGACGTGATCACGATCCTGGCCAGCCTGTACTTCATCCTGGGAGACATCGACCGATGAGCAGGCCCGAGAGATGATCTGGACCCTCGCCCTCGAGCTGGCCTACTGGCAGCAGACCGCCATCAAGCTGGTGGTCGTGGCGCTGGTGATTCCTACCGCGGCGCTGATCCTGGGCTATGTGTTCTTGATGAAGATGATGAGCTTCATGCAGAGCCGGCTCGGCCCCATGGAGGCCGGCCCCTACGGCACCCTGCAGCTCCTAGCCGACGGCGTGAAGTTCCTGCAGAAGGAGGACGTGTTCCCGCGCCGGGCCGACCGCTACGTGTTCGCCCTGGCGCCGGTGGTGGTGCTGGTCTCCACGTTCCTGCTCTACGCGGTGCTGCCGATGGGCCCCGACGCGGTCGTGAGCAGCCTCGACGCCGGGCTGTTCTTCGCCTTGGCGGTGGCGTCGCTGTCGGTCATCGGCGTGCTGATGGCCGGCTGGGGCTCAGCCAACAAGTACGCCCTCATGGGCGGCATGCGCGCCGCCGGCCAGCTCATCGCCTACGAGCTGCCGCTGGTGCTGGCCGCCATCGGCGTGGTCATCCAGGCCGGCACGCTGGACCTCAACAAGATCGTGCTGGCCCAGGCCAACGGCGAGCTGTTCGGCTGGGGCGCCATCGGCTTTCCCTACATCCTCACGCAGTTCCTCGGCTTCGCCATCTTCTTGGTGGCCGTGCAGGCCGAGCTGACCCAGCCTCCCTTCGACATGCCGGTAGCGGAGTCCGAGATCGTCGGCGGCTACCAAGTGGAGTACACCGGCTTCCGCTTCCTGTTCTTCTTCATGGCCGAGTTCGGCACCGCGTTCGCCTTCGCCGGGATCGCCTCGGTGCTGTTCCTCGGCGGCTGGTACGTGCCGGGCCTCGACCCCGCCTCGGGCTGGTTCAACCTCATCGGCCCGTTCGTGATGTTCATCAAGATCATGGCGGTCTCCGCGCTCATATTCTGGTTCCGCTTCACGTTCCCGCGGCTGCGTGAGGACCAGCTCCAGAAGCTGGCCTGGAAGGTGCTCGTGCCCCTCGCACTGGGGAACATCGTGGTGACCGGCGTGCTGAAGGTCCTGGTCTGAGCGGGGCCCCGACGGAATCAGAGAGGAAGGTCGGATCATGCGAGGCACCGGGATGCTGAAAGGGATGGCGGTCACGGGGCGCACCATGCTGCGCACGCTGTTCCCCGACGGGCTCCGCAAGCCCGTCCCGGCGCCGTCGCGAGGCGCCCACACCGTGCAGTACCCGCACGTCAAGGAGGCGCCGGTGAGCAGGGCGCGGGGCGTCATCGGCCTGCACCACGACAACTGCACCGTATGCATGCTGTGCGCCCGAGAGTGCCCGGACTGGTGCATCTACATCGAGGGCCACAAGGAACTCGCCCCGCCGCGCCGGCCCGGTGGCAAGCCCCGCCAGCGCGCCAAGATTGACCGCTTCGACATCGACTACGCGCTGTGCATGTACTGCGGCATCTGCGTGGAGG
>VXNF01000057.1 GCA_009840735.1 Acidimicrobiia bacterium
GGGCGGCGTCATCGCGCTCACGCAGTCGCTGGCCAAGGACCACGCCAGCGACGGCATCAGGGTCAACGCCGTGTGCCCCGGCTCGGTGGACACCCCGATGATCGCCGCCGTGGTGGCTGCTGCCGACGACCCGCAGGCGCGGCGGCAGCGCGCCATCGAGGGCTACCTCATCGAACGGATGGCGCGCCCCGCTGAAATCGCCGCCGCCATCGCCTACCTCGCCAGCGACGACGCCTCGTTCATCACCGGCCAAGCACTGCCCGTGGACGGGGGCCGCACCATCCACTGATCGGTCAGGTTGGTCTCTCGTCGAACTGACTGGCGCAGCCCCTGAGCCCAGCCCAGCCGTCACTGTTGAGGTCGGGACTCGCCTCTCGCCGGGCACTTGGGTCGGTGAGTTCAATCGCACCAAAGCGAATCAATAATCTCAAACTGTAGGCCAGAACACTCATAAACTGTTGGCTGAGTCGCTCACAATCTGTAGCTTGGCAGGTACCGGCGGCTATCGGATGGCTCCGCCACCTGGGAATTCGTTCGTCGCACGGCTCGGCCCCGGCCCTAGGTGCTATCGTGTAGCACATGACCTCGATCGGGGTACGTGAACTGCGCCAGCATGCCAGCCGGTGGCTTCGGCTCGTGGCGCAGGGTGAGACCTTCACGGTCACGGTCCGCGGCGAGCCCGTCGCCTACCTGTCGGCGTTGGTTCTGATGAAGTCGGCCATGCCGGGGAGGGCGTAGGCCACTTGGCCGCGCCCGGCAGGGTAGATGAGACCTTGACGGATCAGTTTCTCGCGCGTCGTGCTCAGTTCCTTCTGCGATTTGCCGAGCCGATCCGCGACGGCTCTGCTCGGCACTGTGCCGTCAGTGTCCGCTTCTGCGGCCATCGCCATCAGGTATGTGCGCTGGACCGGGGTGGCCCGATCCCAGCGAGGCCCGTAGAAGCTCTCTCGAAGGTCAACTCGTGCGGCCTTGATTCCTTCTTCAGAGGCGGTGGCCGAGATGAGCTCGCCGGGGGGCGCTGTATCCCAAATCATCTTTCCAAGGACCTGCAGAAAGTACGGATAGCCCCCGGCTGAGCGAACGGCGCGGTCAAGCGCACCGACCTGCCAGGAGACCCCCAGGGCCGCGGCGGGTCGCCGCAGAGCCTCCTCGGCTTCGGCTGCGGCGAGCGCGCCGATCTGCCGGTACGCGAAGAGCCGCTCGGAGTAGGTCTTGGCCGCGGTCAGAAGAGTGGGCAGGTTAGGTAGACCCGCGCCGCAGACAGCGACCGGCAAGCCAAGACGGTTCGCTCGGTGGGTCGCCCCGGCGAGCGCTGCGAGATCGGCCCGGTGGAGCTCTTGCATCTCGTCGACGAGCAGCAGCACCCCCGCGCCGAATTCGCTGGCGGCTTCGCCGAGATCGACCAGCAATTCGGAGAGGTCGAGTTCCAGGTCACCCGAGTCGGCGCGCCCGCCGAGGGGTTCGAGATCGATGCCGATGCCGACAGATCCGTCAAGGGATGCCGTCAGCGAGAAAGACCGGAATGCGCGCAGGGCGTTGCGGAGCCGTGCCGAGGACCGATGTCGAAGCGACGCGGCGCGCAGCGAACCCGTCAACGCTCTGGCAACAGGGAGTCGAAACGGCTTGCCTGGGTCGGCCTCGACGAACGCCGAGACCCAGCCCCGCCGCTCGGCAGCGGAGCGGAACTCCTCCAGCAAGACGGTCTTGCCGACGCCACGAAGACCCGTCAACACGACGCCGCGGTCGGCCCGCCCCGCCGCCAACCGCTGAAGAGTCACGTCAAAGCCAGCCAGTTCAGTGGCGCGGCCGGCCAACTCGGGCGGACGCTGCCCGGCCCCCGGAGCGTAAGGGTTCAGCGCAGGGTCCATCCCGATAAGTCTAACAAAGTCTACCGGTATCTATCGGATCTTGATAGACACCGGTAGACAAAGGTAGATAAGCCTCTCGGTGCGGCTGTCGCAGGGCCGGGCGGCGGGCGGCCGTCAGATGGCGGTCCAGCCTCCGTCTACCTTGAGTGCTGAGCCGGTGATCATGGCCGATGCGTCACTCGCTAGGAACACCACGGCGCCGGTCACGTCGCTGACCTGGGCGAGGCGCCCGAGGGGGATGCGGGCTAGGGTGTCGGCTAGGAAGGCCTCGTCGGTGAAATAGGGCGCGGTCATCGGAGTCACCACGAACGTCGGACAGACGCTGTTGACCCGGATGCGGTGCGGCGCCAGATCGATGGCCATGGCCTTGGTCAGGCCCTCGAGGGCGTGCTTGGAGGTGCAGTAGACCGAGCGGCGCGCCCCGCCCACGTGGCCCATCTGGGAGGACATGTTGATGATGCTGCCGCCCTCGCCGGCAGCGGCCATCTTGGCTGCCACCGTCTGGGCGACGAAGAAGGCCCCCGTCACGTTGATGCGCATGACCTCGTCGAATGCCTCGCGGGTCACCTCCAGGAACGCCTGCGGGCGGTTCGTGCCGGCGTTGTTGACCAGCACGTCCCAATGGCCCGGCGCCCCGCCGATCACCTCGGCGATGGCATCTGCGTCGGTGCAGTCGCAGGCCAGCACGTCCGCCTGGCCGCCGCCGGCCACGATGCTCGCCGCTGCCTCCTCCAGATCGCGGCGCGTGCGGCTCAGCAGCGTCACCGCGGCACCCGCCTCCGCTAGGGCCTCGGCGCACGCCAAGCCGATGCCACGGCTGGCGCCGGTCACCAGCGCCCGCTGCCCGTCGAGGCGCAGCCCGCCGCCCGGCAGGCGCCCTGACACGTTCTCGACACTGTCTTGGCTCACGACAGCCGCCGCACCCGGATGTCGGCCTGAGCCTTGTGGCCGGCGAAGCCCTCCAGGGCGCACAGCCGGGAGCAGTACTCGCCCAGCAGCACCGAGGCCTCGTCGGTCAGCACCTTCTGGTAGGTGCAGGTCTTGAGGAACTTGCCGACCCACAGACCGCCCGTGAAGCGGGCGGCACGGCGGGTGGGCAGCGTGTGGTTGGTGCCGATTACTTTGTCGCCGTAGGACACGTTGGTGCGGTCGCCCAGGAACAGCGATCCGTAGTTCGTGAGCCGCTTGGCGAACCAGTCCGGATCCTCCGTCATGACCTGCACGTGCTCGGAGGCGATCTCGTCGGCGATGCGCACCGTCTCGTCGTCGTCGTCAGCCACGATCACCTGGCCGTAGTCCCGCCAAGCTGTCCCGGCGATCTCCCCGGTGGGCAGGGTCTCCAGTTGCCGCTCCACCTCGGCCATTGTCTGGACCGCCAACTGCTCGGAGGTGGTGAGCAGGATCGCCGGCGAGGTGGGTCCGTGCTCCGCCTGGCCCAGCAGGTCGGTGGCGCAGATCTCCCCGTCGCTGGTGTCGTCCGCGATGACGAGCGTCTCGGTGGGGCCGGCCAGCAGGTCGATGCCGACGCGCCCGAACAGCTGGCGCTTCGCTTCAGCCACGAACGGGTTGCCCGGACCCACGAGCATGTCCACCGGCTCGATCGAAGAGGTGCCCAAGGCCATGGCGCCGACGGCCTGCACGCCGCCGAGGCAGTAGATCTCATCGGCGCCGCCGAGGTGCTGGGCGGCCACGATGGCCGAGGCGGGTCGGCCGCCGAACGGCGGGGCGCAGGTTGCGATGCGCTCCACGCCGGCCACCTTGGCGGTTACCACCGACATGTGTGCCGAGGCGACTAGCGGGTACTTTCCGCCGGGCACGTAACAGCCAACCGAGCCGACGGGGATGTTCTTGTGTCCCAGGATCACCCCCGGCAGCGTCTCTGCCTCCACATCGGTCAGGGCGTCCCGCTGGATCTGGGCGAAGTTGCGGATCTGCGCCTGGGCGAAGCGAACGTCGTCCAGGGTCTCGTCGGGAATCTCGTCGAGGGCGGCGGCTATCTGCTCGTCGCTGAGCCGAAAGTCCGCCGGGGCCCAGTTGTCGAAGCGGATCGACAGCTCACGCACGGCCTCGTCGCCGCGACGCTCGATGTCGTCGAGGATCTTGGTGACGGTGTCGCGCACCTGGTTGTGGTGGGCGCGCTTGGTGTCCTCGGGGATCCCTGTCTTGAGCCAGCGGGCCATGGCTTCTCCTGCTTTCGGGGGCGGCGTGTTGCGGGCGCCCGCAGCGGTGCTGAGGCGAGAAACTAGCCGGGCGGCGGTCGGTCAGCCTCCGCCGGCGAAGCGGGGCTCCGGCAGGCCGCTCACGCCGGCGTCCACGGCGAAGACGCCGCCTGCCTGCGGCTGGCCAGGCTCTGTCGGGAAGCCGCCGCCTGGGCCGATGGAGGTGATGAAGATCGTGTCGAGGTCGCGGCCGCCGAAAGCTGGCATCGTGGGGATCTCCACGGGCAACTCCACGATGCGGTCGATCTCGCCTTCGGGGGTGAGGCGGGCCAGGGACCAGCCGAAGGCGCACGCCACCCAGTAGCAGCCGGTCTCGTCCACCGCGGCGCCGTCGGGCACGCCCGGCAGCCCGGTCCAGTCCGAGAACACCTCCGGGTCGGTGGCGGCGCCGGTGTCGGGGTCGTAGCGGTAGTGCCAAACCGTGGAGCGCATCGAGTCGGCGAAGTACATGAGGTCGCCTTCAGGCGAGAACGCCAGCCCGTTGCTGACGCCCACGCCGTCACGGAGCATCGTGAGCGTGCCGTCGGCGTCGATGCGGTGCAGCCGCCCGGTGAACACCCCTTCGGTGATCTGTTCGTGCATGCTGCCGACCCAGAACCGACCCGCCCGGTCGCAGCGGCCGTCGTTCATGCGGTTCGCCGCTTCGCCCCCCTCGAGGTCGAGCCAGGGAGTGAATGACCCGTCGCCGGGGTCCAGCCAGCCGACGCTGTTGCGCATCGCCACGAGCAGCCGGCCGTCGCCGCAGAGCGCCATCGAGCCGGGCTTGTCGGGCGTCGGCCAGAGCTGCTCGGCGTCAGAGGTCGGGTCGTAGCGGCGGATGTTGCGCCCTTCGATGTCGAGCCACCAGAGCAATCCCGCGTCGGGCTCCCAGACCGGGCACTCGCCCAGCAGCGCCCCCACACCGGTCACATACTCGGCCACGTGATCCCCTCCTGCCTGCGTCGCTGCGGGACCAACTCCACCGCGGGAGTGCGCCACGCTCGCACACTCCGGCGATCCCGAAACGGTACTCCCCGCCCGCGCCGTCCCGCCCGTGGCACCGTGCCGCTCCTGCCGGTGGCGGTAGTCGGGGCGCGCACCGGGGCCGCAGAGGTCGCCCTCGCGCCACCTGAGCGTCGGACCCGCTCATGACGCCCCCATATGCAACGACTACAGTCGCCGGGCACTGGAGGCCGTCGCGAACCGTCGGCGCCAGGAGAATCGCTGGACACTGA
>VXNF01000090.1 GCA_009840735.1 Acidimicrobiia bacterium
ATTGCCTCTTGTCGCGGGGGCTCGGAGATGTGTCTAACAGCCAGGCAGGGGGTCCGCGGGGCGCGAGGCCGGAGCGGAGGGTGGTCCCGGCGCGCGGCGCGGCGGCGCCGGGATAGGAGGCGGCCTCAGCGGCGGCGCGGGCTCGGGTTGGACTGGCGGCGGTGGCGGTGGGTCGGGGGTCAGGTCCTCGGCTGGGTCGGGCGGCGGAAGTTCAGCGAAGGTACCGGCGGTCACCCCGGCCGGGTCGAGGTCCAGCGACCGCAGCTCGTCGAGCAGCCCGGCGTCCGGTGCCGGTGGGGGTGCTGCGGGCCGAGGCGGCGGAGGCGGCGGAGGCGGCGGAGCGTCGGCAGCGGGGGGCGGGTCGTCCTGGGCGGCCGCCGGCGCGGTGTCGTCAGGTTCGGGCGCCGGAGCGCTCGCCACGTCGGGGCCGGCGGGCATCGGACGGCTTGTGAGCTGATCCAGGATGTGATCCACCCATGCCGGATCCGAAGGGTCCGAGGGACGCGGGTCCCGCGGCGGCGGTTCTCGGGTCATCGGGGCTCACCGTAACCGACCGATCCCTCTGCCCCGTGGCTATTCGCCGTAGCGCGCCAGGATTCGTCGAGCCGCCGCCGCGCCGGGCGCCTGCGGCAGGCCCTCGCCCGCGACGACCCGGGCGGACGGTCCGGCTCGGAGCAGGAGCCGCTCCAGCCAGGCAACGCCGCCGAGGCGCAGCCGCGCCAGGCAGGTCGAGCCGTCCCATTCGATCTGGCTGGCCGGGTAGTAGTCGAGGACCCAGTGAGCGGGTTCCGCCAGTGCCAGCTCCACCCAGGGTCCTTCCGCGGCCCGATCCCAGACGGTGGCGGGCACCGGGCCGCGGGGCGGGTCGAAGGTCTCCTCTAGCAACTCCGCGGCGATGACCCGATCCACGCGGAAGACCCGCTCCCCGCCGCTGAGCCTGCAGAACGCCCGCACGTACCAGGCGCCCTCGTGGGCGAAGGTGCGGTGTGGCTCGATGACCCGGTCGGTGACGGCGTCGCGGTCGTAGCTGTAGTAGCGGATGGCTGCGAGACGATGATCTCGGCAGCCTTCTTGCAGCCGCAGCAGTGCCGCCGAGGTGGCGTCGCCCAGGCGGATCTCGAGGGTCTCGGCCAGGTTCACGCCGAGCGTCCGCGCCAACTTGGCCAGCCCGCGCCCCAGGGCGCTGTCCCCGGTGACGCCCAGCAGGCCGGCCGCGGCGACCAGCAGCGCCACCGCCTGGGGCGGCGTCAGGCGCAGCGGCCTGCGAAAATAGTCGGCGAAGTGAATCTGGACCCAGCCGTCCTCCACCTCCACCTCGATGAGGGCGTCGGGGGTGTAGGGGGGCACCCCCACCATGAACACCACCCGCTGCAGATCGTCCAGCAACCCGTCGGCGGGATAGTCGAAGCGCTCGGTGACCTCAGCCAGCGTGGCGCCGCCTCGCTCCGCCACCCAGGGAATGAGCTGCAGGAGGCGCTGCATGCGCTCAGCCGAGCTCAGCCGTCGCGGCGCCCCGCCGCTGTCCGCCCGCGCAGGCGGAGTGCCGGCAGCCGGGGTGGGCGGAGGGCTGTCGGCTTGCGGCGGCCGGGCTGCTGCGGCGCCGGCAGTCGGCGCAGACCCCGCGGCGGCCACAGCTCGCAGCTTCTGGAGGAGCTTCTGGCGCAGCTCCGGGGGACCCACCAGCTCGGCGCGGTCCAACAGACCGAGGACGAAGTCCACGAGGGCGTCCGCGTTGGCCACCGGCAGGGCCAAGCGCAGCGATCCGTCGGGGCGGCGCTCGCAGCCCGCGTCCTGACCAACCTGTCCCCGCACCCAGTCAGCCACATCCGCGTCCACCTCGACTTGCGCCGTCAAGGTCTCGTCGCCGATCTCCCACGGGGGCCGCTCGAGTCGCTCGGCGGGTCGCGGCCTCGGCGCGAACTCCCCCGCTGAGCCGACGGTCAAATCCGCGATGCGGTCCAACCGGAAGTGTCGCCAGGCGGCGCGCCCGCGGTCGTGGCCGCCCAGGTACCAGTGCCCGCGGGTGAAGTGCAGCCGCACCGGCTCCACGGCGCGCGCTTCGCCGCGGTGGCGGAACGAGACAGCGCGGCGCTCACTGATCGCCCGGTACAAGACGGCGAGGTGCTCGTTGAAGGGGATGACCGCCAACTCCGCCGCCGGGTCGCCGTCGGGCGGGCGGCCCCCGAGCGCCCAGAAGGCGGTCTCGACCGAGGCACCCTCCAGGCGCACCGTCCGGGCCGCAAGGTGCAGCGCAGCACGCTCATCGGCAGCCAGATCCGGGTCCTCGAGGTAGTAGTCGCGGGGGTGGATCCGGTAGCCATCGGTGGGCGGATCGCTGCCGGGGACCGTCCCGGTGGTGATCGGGATGCCCATCTGGCGCAGCTCGCTCTTGTCGCGTTCGAAGGTGCGCCGGAAGGCCGCCTTGCCGCTGGCGTAGCCCGCTACCGCTGAAGCGATCTCTGCGGCCGGCAGCAGCCGCTCGGTGTTCAGCAGGGCCGCGGTCAGGTTCAGGAGCCGCTCCAGCTTGGCGCTGGCCGGCGCGCTCACCGCCGCTGCCCCTTCACAGCGAGGCGATCAGCTTCTCGACCCGCTCGTCGTGGGACTTGAACGGGTCCTTGCACAGGACCGTGCGCTGCGCCTGGTCGTTCAGCTTTAGATGCACCCAGTCCACGGTGTAGTCCCGCTTGCGCTCCTTGGCGCGCCGCACGAACTCCCCCCGTAGGCGGGCGCGCGTGGTCTGAGGGGGCTGGTTTATCGCCTCGACCACGTCCTCGTGGAGGCAGATCGACTCGACGAGCTCCCGCTCCTGCAGCTTGTAGAACAGTCCCCGGTCGCGGCTCACGTCGTGGTACTTCAGGTCCAGCAGCGCCAGGCGAGGATCGTCCCAGGTGAGCCCGTTGCGCTCCCGGTACCGGTTGATCAGGTGGTACTTGATTACCCAGTCGCATTCCCGGTCGAGGCTGAGAGGGTCCGTCTCGAGGCGCTCCAGGCAGTGCCCCCACATCTGCAGGGCGCGCTTCTGCTCCACGCCGATGTCGAACCGGGCGGAGAACTCCTGCGCCCGCTCGAAGTACTCCCGCTGGATGTCCAGGGCGCTCATCTGCCGCCCGTTGGCTAAGCGCACCCGCCGCCAGGGCCGAGTGCCTTCGCTGACCTTCTCGAAGTCGTCGTGGCTGATCTCCCGGATCGCTCGAATGGGGTTCTCGAGGGTCATGTCCCGCAGCACGATCGACGGCTCCTCCATCATCTGCAGCAGGATGCTGCAGGCCCCGACCTTCAGGAACGTGGCGTACTCGCTCATGTTGGAGTCGCCCACGATGACGTGCAGGCGCCGGAACAGCTCGGCGTTGGCATGGGGCTCGTCGCGTGTGTTGATGATCGGGCGGGAACGCGTGGTGGCGCTGGACACGCCCTCCCAGATGTGCTCGGCGCGCTGGCTGATGCAGTACTTGGCGCCGCGGGGAGTCACCAGGATCTTGCCGGCGCCGGCGAAGATCTGCCTAGTCACCAGGAACGGGATCAGCACCTCGCTGTACTCGGAGAGGTCCTCGCGGCGGTCCGTGAGATAGTTCTCGTGGCAGCCGTAGGAGTTCCCCGCCGAGTCGGTGTTGTTCTTGAAGAGATAGATCTCGCCGCGCATGCCGTCGGCGTTGAGGCGCTCCTGGGCGTGGGCCACCTGTTGGACCAGCACCAGCTCGCCGGCGCGGTCGTGTGCCGTCAGGTCGTACAGCGAGTCGCACTCGGGGGTGGCGTACTCGGGGTGCGAGCCGACGTCGAGGTAGAGCCGGGCGCCGTTGGCCAGGAACACGTTGCTGCTGCGCCCCCACGACACCACCCGACGGAACAGGTAGCGCGCTACTTCATCGGGGCTGAGGCGGCGCTGGCTGCCGAGTGTGAAAGTGACGCCGTACTCGTTCTCGATCCCGTAGATGCGCCGCTGCACGGTTTGGCCGCCTAGCTCGCGGCGTCCAGCAGTCTGTCCACCTCGGCGGCGGGCAGGCGGCGGAAGCAGCGACGGCCGAGCGTGGCGTCGAGGGTGGCCACCTCGAGGTCGTCGGCCACGAGCGTGCGCTCCGGCCCGGCGAGGGCACCCACCGCGGCCGCCAGCGCGGCCCCGATCCCCGCGCCGGGGTCGTGGCTGTCGCCGAGGCGCTCCGAGATGGCCTCGGCCTCACCGCCGAGCACCGACCAGAGGCTCTCGTCGTTGACTGTGCCGTCGTAGAGGATGTGGAACAGCTGCTCGTTGCCGGGTGCCTCGCCCAGCTCGGCCACGAGGATCTCCACCTCCATGGGCTTCATCTCGTGGGTGAAGATCTGGCCGAGTATCTGGGCGTAATGGTTGGCCAGGCTGCGGGCCTCCACGTCTGAGCGGCTGTAGGCGTAGCCCTTCAAGTCGGCGTGGCGCACGCCCGCGATGCGCAGCTGGTCGAACTCGTTGTACTTGCCCACCCCGGCGAAGGCGATGCGGTCGTAGATCTCGCTGACCTTGCGCAGCGTGTTCGAGACGTTCTCCGCGCACAGCAGGACGCCGTCTCGATAGGTCACCGCCACGAGGCTCTTGCCGCGGGCGATCCCCTTGCGGGCGTAGTCCGCCCGGTCCTTCATGATCTGCTCGGGGGCCACGTAGAACGGCATGTTCATGGCCGGCTCCCGGCTGGTCGCGGTCCCGCTGAGGCGGCCCGGCGCTCAGGCCGCATCGTCGGGGACCGCTTCGGTCGGGGCGTCGGCTGACCTGCCTGCGGGTGCGCCCGCGGGGCCGTCGGAGGGGGCGTCTGCGAGGCCGTCGGCGGGGGCGAGGAGCGCCCGGAAGCGCGCTTCGACGGTGGCGTCGTCGAGCCGCTGGTAGCCGTCGGCGTCGATGTTCGCCACGACGGGGAAGATGCCCCGCACGAGGTCGGGTCCGCCGGTGGCGGCGTCCTCGTCGGCCGCCTCGAAGAGTGCGGAGACAGCGAGGTCGACGGCGTCCGCCGGCGGCAGGCCGGGGCGGAAGCCCAGCTTCACGACCGTGCCGGCGTGAAGGCTCCCCGAGCCGCCGGCGGCGAAGTCCTGCTCCTCGTAGCGACCCCCGGTGACGTCGTACTGGAACAGCCGCCCGCAGCCGCAGCGCTCGTCCCAGCCGGCGAACAGCGGCACGACGACGAGGCCGCGCAGCGCCGAAGCGAAGTTGGCCCGCACCATCTGGCTCAGCTGGTTGGCCTGGCCCTCCAGGCTGAGCGGCTGCCCCTCGACCTTCTCGTAGTGCTCGAGCTGCAGCTGGAACAGGCGCACCATCTCCATAGACGGGCCGGCCGCGCCCGCGATGGCGACCCCAGCGTGGCGGCCCGCGGGGTACACCTTTTCGATGGTGCGGTGGCTGATGAGGTTCCCCGCCGTGGCCCGCCGGTCACCCGCCATGACCACGCCGTCGCGGTGACGCAACGCCACCACCGTGGTGGCATGGGCCACGGCGGGCAGATCGCGGTCGACTCCGGCGAGGCCGTCGAGGCGGTGTCCCGCGGCGGCCAGCAGAGCGGTGAAGCTGGGGCCCGGGTCCTCGCCGCCGACGAAGCTAGGCAGGCTCGGCAGCCGCGGCATGATCATGGCGTTGAGGCTACTCGCCGCCCTTTTGGATGCAGGGCTGGACGAACTCTTCGGCGTTGGTCTCGAGCACCTCGTCGATCTCGTCGAGCAGGCTCATGGCGTTGGGGCTACTCGCCGCCCTTTTGGATGTAGGAGTTCACGAACTCTTCGGCGTTGGTCTCGAGCACCTCGTCGATCTCGTCGAGCAGGTCGTCCAGTTCCGCCTTGAGGCGCTCGCCGCTGCGGCCTGCGCCGGGCTGCGACGCCGCCGCCTCGGACTCGGCGCTCGACCGCGACGGCTTTTGGATCCGCTCTCGTTCAGCCATGGCTCTGGCGCCCACCCGTCACTGCTGAAGCCTCCCGATGAGGTCGGCCGGGGTCTGACAGTCGTCGAACAAGCTAGCTGTATGTTGCTCGGTTCCGCGGGCAGGCTCCATCATGGGGACCCGGCGCAGCGTCTCGCCGCCGAGGTCGAACACCACCGAGTCCCAGTTCGCAGCCACCACATGCGGGGCGAACTGCTGCAGGCAGCGGCCCCGGAAGTAGGCCCTCGTGTCCGGCGGGGGGTTCGTGGCGGCCCAGGAGACCTCCTCGGGATCGACGAGCCGCTCCAGCGCCAAGCGGTTCGCCACAGACCGCTCGGGGCGCAGGTCGTGGTATTGCAGATCGAGCGCCCGCAGTCGGGAATCGGTCCAGTCGCAACCGTTGCGGGCGCCGTAGGCGTCCAGCAGCCGGTACTTGGCTGCCCAGTCCACGGTGGTGGCGGGGCTGAGCGGGTCGGCCTCCAGTTCGCCCAGCACGGCCTCCCAGCGAGCCAGCACCTGCTCGGCCACCTCGCCGCCCACCCCGTCGGTTCCGAGGTCGTCGCAACACTTGGCGCAGCGCTCGAACAGCTCCCACTGCACGTCGAGGGCGGTGACGCTGGCGCCGTCGGCCAGGAGGAACGGGCGGCGCAGGCTCAGGTCGCAGCTCACGGCCCGGATGGCCGCCACGGGCGCGGCGAGGCACAGATCCTCGGGGAACAGGCCCCGCTCCACGAGGGCCAGCACCAAGACCGTGGTCCCGACCTTCAAGAACGTGGCCACCTCGGAGATGTTGGCGTCGCCCACGATGACGTGCAGCCGCCGGTAGTGCCGGGCATCGGCGTGCGGTTCGTCGCGGGTGTTCACGATCGGGCGCTTCAGCGTCGTCTCGAGCCCCACTTCCTCCTCGAAGAAATCGGCCCGCTGGCTGAGCTGGAACGGGACCGAGGAGCGCTCGGTGCCGGCCGCTTCGGTGCCCACCTTGCCGGCGCCGCAGAAGATCTGCCGGGTGACGAAGTGGGGCGTGGCCCCATGCACGATCTGGCTGAAGGGGACGGCGCGGTCCATGAGGTAGTTCTCGTGGCAGCCGTAGGAGTTGCCCTTGCCGTCGGAGTTGTTCTTGTAGACGACGAGCTCCTGACCGGCCGGCAGCAGCGCCCGCGCCGCCTCCATGGAGCGTTGCGCGATGAGGTCGGCGGCGCGGTCCCAGACCACGGCGCTGCGGGCGTCAGCGCACTCCGGTCCGGAGATCTCGGGGTGGGCGTGGTCCACGTAGTAGCGGGCGCCGTTGGTCAGCACGGCGTTGACGAGGTGGGTCTCGGGCTCGTAGTCGAGGTCCCCGCCGCCGACGCCGCGGGCGTCCCGGCCCGGCATCTCGTCCTCGAAGTCCCACTCGACGCGCGCCATGGGCGAGCCGGGGGCGTGCTGAAGGCCGGACAGGTAGGCGTTGATCAGCAGGGACGAGGCGGTGATCGGGTTGGACTCCTCGGCGCCGCGATGGGCGATTCCGTACTCGGTCTCGAGTCCGCAGATCTTGGGGACGACCACGTCGGGCGGGTCCGGGCGCCTACAGGTATTGGCCGGTGGCGACGCGCTCGATGGAGCGTCCGCCGGCGTTGAGGTCGTCGCGGTGGACCAGGGTGCGCACGAACGTGATCCGCTCGCCTTTCTTGCCGGCGATCTTGGCCCAGTCGTCGGGATTTGTGGTGTTGGGCAGGTCCTCGTGCTCGGTGTGCTCCTGGCCGACCGACTGCAGCAAGTCCTCGAGGGCGATGCCAGCCGGCCCGCCGGCGATCACGCGCTTGATGGCCAGCGTCTTGGCCCGCCGGACGATGTTCTCGATCATTGCCCCCGAGGCGAAGTCGCGGAAGTACATCGTCTCCTTGTCGCCGTTCTGGTAGGTGACCTCGAGGAACTCGTTGCGCGGCTCGGCGCTGTACATCTCCGCCACGACCTGCTCGATCATGCCGCGGACTGCCTTGTCCCGCTCGCCGCCGCCGATGGTCTCCACGGCGCCGTGGGAGATCGGCAGGTCCACGGTGAGGTAGCGGGCGAAGATGGCCGCGGCGGCTTCGGCGCCGGGTCGTTCGATCTTGATCTTCACGTCGAGGCGGCCCGGTCGCAGGATCGCCGGATCGATCAGATCCTCCCGGTTGGAGGCACCGATGACGATGACGTTGCGAAGCGCCTCCACGCCGTCGATCTCCGCGAGCAGCTGCGGCACGACGGTGGACTCCATGTCCGAGCTGATGCCGCTGCCGCGCATCCGGAACAGCGACTCCATCTCGTCGAAGAAGACGATGACCGGCCAGCCTTCGGCGGAGCGGTCCCGGGCCTGCTGGAAGACCCGGCGGATCTGCCGCTCGGTCTCGCCCACGTACTTGTTGAGCAGCTCGGGGCCCTTGATGTTCAAGAAGTAGCTCCGTGCCTTGGCGTCGCCGCTGGCGCGGGCCACCTTGGTGGCCAGCGAGTTGGCCACCGCCTTGGCTATGAGGGTCTTGCCGCAGCCGGGCGGCCCGTAGAGCAGGATGCCCTTCGGCGCCGGCAGGCGGTGGTCGGCGAACAGGTCGGCGTGCAGGAACGGCAGCTCCACGGCGTCGATGATCTTCTCGATCTGCTCGTCGAGGCCCCCGACGTCCTCGTAGGTGACCTCCGGCACCTCCTCGAGCACCAGGTCTTCGACCTCCGAGCGGGTCAGGCGCTCGATGAGCAGGCCCGAGCGGGTGTCCATGAGCATCGGATCGCCCACCCGCAGGGCCGCGCCGGCCAAGCCCTCGGCGAGGTCCACGACCCGCTCCTCGTCGGCGCGGCAGCTGACCACCGCCCGGTCGCCCCCTTCGAGCACCTCGGTCAGGGTGACGACCTCGCCGGTGCCGTCGGCGCCGCGGGCCAGCACCACGCTCAGCGAGTCGTTCAGCGCCACCTCCTGGCCCCGCTCGAGGGCGCCCTCGACTTCGGGATGGATCGCCACGCGCAGCTTGCGACCCGAGGAGAACACATCTGCGGTGCCGTCGTCGTTGAGGGCCAGCACGGTGCCGTAGGCGTTGGGGGTCTGGGTGAGCTTCTCGACCTCCTCCCGCAGCGCGCCGATGTGCTCGCGCTTCTCGCGCAGGGTGTGGGTCAGCTTCTCGTTCGCCGAGACGGCCTGAGCCAGCTGCCCTTTGGTCTCCAGCAGGCGCTCCTCGAGGGTGCGGATGCGTTGGGGGGTGTCTTGGAGGCGCCTGCGCAGCGCCTCGACCTCCTGGCGCAGGAGCTTCAGCTGGACGGCCTGATCTTTGGGCGCCTCGTCGATCGTGCTCACCTCCTCCGGGCGGTCGTCTGCGACCCTACACGCGGCGTTGTCTGTTTCGGTGACTGCCCGCGCGGTCTGCTGGGCGAAGGCGCCGGGCCGGATCCATGCGGGAGGGGTGCAGGGTGGCGCTATACTCACCGAGGCGGTGAATACCGGTCAGCCACGCAGCGTCCAGTGAATCGGGAGCGGCAAGATGAAGGTCTGGATCGACCAGGATCTCTGCACGGGAGACGGTCTCTGCGAGGAGATCGCCCCAGACGTGTTCACGCTGCTCGACGACGGCTTGGCGTATGTGCGCGAGGGCGACACCATCTTCAGCGACCCGGGCGGACCCAGCGGACTGGCCGTTGTGCCCGAGGGCCAAGAAGAGGCGACCATCGAGTCCGCCGAGGAATGCCCCGGGGAGTGCATCTTCATCGAGATCGACGCCTGAGCGGCGCCGGGCCGGTGCGCCGGTTCCGGCCCTGTCAGCCCGGCCCGGTCAGCCCGGCTCGAGTCGCACCCACGCCACGGCGCGGTCGAGGCCCTCCGGCGGCGGGGGCAGGTGCTCCAGGCTCGCTCGCAGCAGATGCGAGCTCTCGCTTGTCTCGGTCAGCCAGCCGGGTGTGCTCGCCACAGTCGGCGCCAGCAGCCACACCAGGGCGGCTGCCACCGCGGTCGCCGCCAGGAGGCCGGCTATCCGGTCGGCGGTGCGCAGCGGTCCCGGCAAGGCGAGATGGAGGATCCGCCCGAGCGCGTAACCGGCGAGGTGGCCTGCCAGCGCCCCGGTTGCCAGGACGCCGGCGCTCACACCCAGGGGGTAGGCCGTCGGGTGCCAGCCCTCGGCGGCCGGCGCGACCTCCGCGAGCGCCCACGGCAGCAGCCGGACCGCGCCGATAAGACCCGGCGCCACTCCCAGCCAGGCCAGCCCGGGTCGTAGCAGCCCGGTCCGCAGCCCCACCAGCGCGGCGAGCAGCAGCAGGCCCGCCACCGCCAAGTCGAGAAGGTTCACGTCCTGCCGCCGCTAGGCTCCCAGCCGCCGGGCGTGGGTCAAGAACCCGGTGTGGGCGACCATCCGATGGTCGGGCCGGACCGCTTCGCCGGCGATGTGCCAGCCTCGCTGCAGCACCTCCACGGTGGCGGCGAGCGCCCAGGGCCCGCGCTCCAACGACTCGCGCAGGCGCGCCGCCTGGACCACGCTGGGGGTGTAGGCGATGAGGATGCCGCCGGGCAGGAGACGGTCAGCGGCGTGGGGCGCCACCCGCCACGGCTCGGGCAGGTCCAGCGCCACGCGGTCCAGATCCTCCACGTCGATGCCCTCGTAGCAGTCGCGTTCGGAGAGGTGGTAGCGGGCGAGCGCCTCCGGGCCGAGGAACTCCTGCACATTCTTGCTGGCGCGGCGGGCGAAGTCGGGGCGGATCTCATAGCCGAACACTTCCGCGCCGGCTCGCAGCAGGGCCAAGGACAGCGCGCCCGAACCCACCCCGGACTCCAGGACTCGCTGGCCGGGAGCGATGTCGGCCAGCAGCAGCATCGGGCCGAGGTCCTTGGGATAGATGACCTGGGCGCCTCGCTTCATCTTCACGACGAAGTCCGACAGCGTCGGGCGGAATGCCAAGAAGCGCGTGCCGCCGACAGAGCGCACCTCGCTGCCCTCGGGGCGGCCCATGAGGTCGTCCCAGGCCAGGAGCCCGGAATGGGAGTGGAAGAACCCTCCCGCGGTGAGGCGCCGCAGGTAGCTGCGGTTCTTCCCGTCCACCAGCAGCACGAGGTCACCGTCGCTGAAACCGCCGCCCGCCCCGACGCCGGCGGTTGGGTCGTTCGGTTCGGCCACGCTCGTCGCTCAGCGGCGCCGCCGCGGCGGGCCGGCGGTGACGGCGAGCCGCTCGCCGGGGCGCATCCGCAGCTTGGTGCGAACTGCGGGCCGAGCGGGCCAGAGCGCGCGGCGCAGGCCGCGCAGCCCCCACGACATCGCCCCGACGAGGAGCCACAGGTCGCTGCGGCCGAGCAGCCCGCGGCTGACGCCCCGCCGTCGCCCCAGCGCCAGGGCCCGGGCTGTGGCTGCGGCGATCACCGGGTCAGTACCTGCGCAGCTCGACGAAGGTGCGCGTCAGGCGGCCGCGCCGGCGGCCCAGGAAGAACGCCAGGACGACCAGAGCGGCCCCGCCGATGACGCTGACCCGAAAGCCGCTGCGCCGGGCGGGTGCGCTGGCGGCGTTCAGAGAGTCGGCCAGTGCCTGCAGACGCGCCTGGAGATCGTCCCGCGTGATCGGAGCGGTATGGGCGGCGCTCACCGTTCCTCCTCCGGCGAGCCGCGTCGGCGCGCCCGTGCGCCCGCCCGCGCGAACAGGAACACCACGAGCACCGCGGCCAGCACAATTCCGTACGGCGCCCAGCTGAGGTTGCCGCTGAGGTGCCCTCCGGTCTCGGTCTGCAGGGCCCGCAGCCCGCCGAGGGCCAACAGGACTAGTCCGGTGCAGACGAAGACGCCGCCGAGGAGCCCGAAGCCCAGCCACGCCGCCAGCCGCTTGAGCGGATCGACGGCCTCCTGGCGGAGATAGGCGAGGACGGTCTCACGCAGGTCGGCCAGAGCCTCCGCCGGCTCTGGCGGTGCCTCGGCGGCATCCGCTCCGGCGCCGTCGGAGGGCGGTGCCGGATCGCCGCTCGCGGGTGCCACGCCGGTGAGTCTACCGCTGCGCCTCAGAGGCTCTGAGGCGGGACGCCCGAAGGGGCTCAGCCGGGTGCGCCGAGGTCGCCGTCCGCCTCTGCGTAGCTGGGGTGGGCAACCAGGATCTCCAGCAGCTGCTGCAGGAAGGCGTCGGCGTCGATTGCGGCGAGCGTCTCGCCGTTCAAGATGGCGGCGAAGGTAATCGGTCGGTCGTCGCTGCCGGTCACGAACCCCGCCAGGGAGGACACGCCCGGCAGCGAGCCGGTCTTGGCCCGCACCCGCCCGACCGCGGCGGAGTCCGCGAAGCGATTGCGCAACGTGCCCGACTCCCCCACGACGGGAAGGTAGGAGGCCAACGGCCCCTCAGGGCCGCCGATCTCGAGGATGGTGCCGACTTGACGGCAGGTGAGCTGGTTGTCGGGGCTGAGGCCCGAGCCGTCGGCGGGCGGGAACACCAGCACGGGCTGCCCGGCGTCCTCGGCCAGCAGCTCCAGGGTGGCCAGGGCGCCGTCGAGGGTCGAACCTCTGCCCGACCAGGCCCGGCCCACCTCCTTCAGCAGCAGCTCGGCGGTCGTGTTGTCGCTCTCGGTAAGCATGAATCGCAGATAGCTGCTCAGCGGCGCCGACTCGATCCGGCCCAGCTCCAGATACTCGCTGAAGTCTCGCTCGGGAGCGGCCACACCGGGACGCGCCGGGATCCGCACGTTGCGGGCTTCGAGCATGTCGTCGAAGAGCACGGCGGTGCGCAGCGCCGGCGCCGGCTCGGGCAGCAGGCCCGCCGTGGCGAGGATTCCCTCCGGGGTCTGGAACCCCTGATTGAGGGCGACCGGGTTGAGGGTGCCGACGGCGCCGACCTGCACCCACTCAGCGGGCCAAGAGGCGACCGCACCGGCGTCGTCGTAACGACTCTCCACGGCGATGACCGCGCCGTCGATGCGGGTGAGGCCGCCGGCGACCAGGTCGCCGGCGAGATCGTCCAGCGGGGTCGCCTCGGCGCCCAGCGCCGCCAGCAGCGCGGCGTACTCTGTCGTCGCCAAAAGCGGGTCCCCGCCGCCTAGCAGGTAAAGGTCGCTGGGTAGGACACCGTCGCTGGGCGCGGACTCGGCGATCGCTGCGGTCCGGTAGGTGAAGTCTGGTCCCAGGGCCGAGAGGGCCGCGTGGGCCGTGGCGAGCTTCTGCAGCGAGGCCGGGGTGAGAGGCACCTCGGGGTCCTTCACGAACAGGTCCTCGCCGTCTTGGCGCACGACGACGCAGCTCTGCGCCGGGGCGTTGAGGGCCAATGCCGTGAGGTCGCGCTCCAGGGTCACCTCGCGGCGCGGCGCCGTCACCGGTACCACGCTCGTGGTGACCGTCGGCACCCGCCGCGCCGACAGCAGCGGCATGGCGACCTCTGACACCCCGAGGGGCTCACCCGGCGGCGGTTCGTCGGCCAGCTGGTTGGACACCAGCAACGAGGCGACCGCCACGGCGAACAGCACCAACGGCACGAAGACGCGGAACATACCGCCCAAACTGTACGCCCGCTGGGCGCGCCCTCGGCGCGGCGCGGCCCAGGGACCGCCCGCGGCGCCAGAAGCCGCGCTCGGCGCGACAGAGGCGGTACGGTCAGGGCGTGCAGATCGTGGCCGCCCTTTTCATCGAGGAAATCGATGTCCGGCAGGTGCCGGGCCCGTCTACTCGCCTCGACCTCACGGGGGCGCACTTCTCGGTGGCGGCACCCGACGCGTTGCCGCTGGTTTGGACGCCGCACCTCGTGGTGATCGTGCGTTGCCCCGCCGACGGCGACGGCAACGAGGTACTTGAGGTGGTCTACACCCGCGACGGCGAGCAGATCGCCCGCAACGTGCAGTACCTGCAGGTGGAGCCGGGCAAGTTCAGCTTCCGCCTCGTGCGAGCTGAGCTGCAGTTCGAGGATTACTCCACGGTCGAGGCGCATTGCCGCCTCGGCAGCGGCCCGACAGTGGTGGTCCCCTACACGATGCTGCCACCGGCGGCGGACGCGTGAGCCCGACGACGCAGGCAGCGCTCCGATGAGCTTCGCGGTGGCCGTCTCGGAGGCAGAAGCCACCGCGGACGCGGCTGCGGCGGTCGCCGACGATCTGGCCGCGGCGTGCGAGGCCGAACCGCTCGCCGCCGTGGTGTTCTTCGCCACCGCGGCGCACCTCGACGCCATGGACACCCTGGCCGGCACGCTGGCCGAGCGGCTCGCGCCGGAGGTGCTGTTGGGCGGCGGCGCGGTGTCGGTGATCGCCGGGGGCCAGGAGCTCGAGGAGACGCCCGCGGTGGCGGCTTGGGCCGCCCCCCTCGCCGGTGCCGTGCCGGTCCGCCTCACCGCCGGCATCGGCGGCGAGCGCTCGCCCCTAGAGGACCTGCCGCCGCTGGGCGGCGAGCCGCGCACCTTGGTGCTGCTGGCCGATCCGTTCAGCTTCCCCGCCGACCGCCTCCTGGCAGAGCTTGCCGCCGAGCGTCCTGAGGTACGCGCCGTCGGCGGTCTGGCCTCGGCCTCCGCGACGGCGGGAGGCAACCGGTTGGTGCTCGGCGGCGAGGTGTTCGACGACGGCGCCGTCGGCCTCCTGCTGGCGCCGGCGACCGATGTCGAGACCGTGGTGTCCCAAGGGTGCCGGCCGATCGGGCGGCCCTATGCGGTGACCCGCGGCGAGCGCAACCTGATCCACGAGTTGGGGGGCCGCCCCGCCCTCGAGCGTCTGCAGGAGATCGTGGAGGGCCTCGACGCCGCCGAGCGCGCCCTGGTGCAGCGCGGCCTCCATGTGGGAATCGTCGTGAACGAGCACAAACTGGACTTCGGCCGGGGCGACTTCTTGGTGCGGGGCGTGCTGGGGCTGGAGCGGCAGTCCCGCGCCCTCGCGGTGGGCGACATCGTGGAGACGGGCACCACGGTGCAGTTCCACGTGCGCGACGCCGCCAGCGCACGCGACGACCTCACCGGCCTGATGGCCTCTCAGCGCGCCGAGGGCGCCTTGCTGTTCACCTGCAACGGAAGGGGGCGGCGCCTCTTCGAGGCCGCTCACCACGACGCCTCGGTCGTCTCGGGCGCCATCGCCCCCGGTGCGGTGGCAGGGATGTTCTGCGCCGGCGAGATTGGCCCCGTCGGGCCGCGCAGCTACCTGCACGGCTTTACCGCCTCGGTGGCGCTGTTCGGGGGGGCCGCGGGCCGATGAGCCGCCGATCTCCGCCGCACGAGGTGGGGGCCGCGGGCGCGCCGCGCGACCTCGGCCTGGAGCGCCGCGCCATCGACGTGGTCCGCGGGCTCGCCATGGACGCCCCCCACGCGGCCCGCTCGGGCCATCAAGGCACCGCCATGGCCCTGGCGCCGCTGGCGCATGTGCTGTGGAGCCGGATCATGACCTACGACCCGACGGCGCCGCACTGGCCGGACCGGGACCGCTTCGTGCTGAGCGCCGGCCACGCCTCGATCCTGCTGTACAGCATGGCGCATCTCTGCGGCTACGACCTCACCCTGGAGGACCTCCGCGCCTTCCGCCAGTGGGGCAGCCGGACCCCCGGCCACCCCGAGGCGGCGCCGGCCATCGGCGTGGAGGTCACCACGGGTCCGCTCGGTCAGGGCTTCGCCAACGCCGTGGGGATGGCGCTGGCGGAACGCTGGCTGCGCACCCGCTACGGCGCCGAGCTGTGCGATCACCACACCTTCGTGATCTGCAGCGACGGCGACGTGGCCGAGGGCGTCAGCCACGAGGCGGCGTCCCTGGCGGGCCACCTGGGCCTGGGACGGCTCGTCTACGTCTACGACGACAACCGCGTCTCCATCGACGGCGCCACCGACCTCTGGCTCTCCGACGACGCGGCCGCCCGGTTCGCCGCCTACGGCTGGCACGTCGAGACCCTCGGCGAGGCGGCGGAGGATCTCGACGCGCTCGAAGCCGCGCTGCGCCGGGCCATGGCGACCGAGGCCCCGTCGCTGCTGGTGCTGCGCAGCCGCATCGCCCACCCCTCCCCGGACCTCACCGACTCTCCCGCGGCGCACGGCTACGCCCTTTTCGACGAGGAGATCGCTGCGGCCAAGGCCGCCATGGGGCTGCCAGCCGAGGAGACCTTCTGGGTGCCCGACGACGTGGCGGCCTACTACCGGACCGCGGGTCGCCGCGGCGGCGCGGCGCGGCGCGCCTGGGAGGAGCGCTGGTCCGCCGCGGCAGCGTCTCGGCCGGAACTGCCGCGGCTGTGGGGGCTGCGGCCGCCGGCGGGCTGGGACTCCGGCGTGGGCCCATGGGCGCTCGGCGCCTCGGTGGCGACCCGCGCCGCCAGCGGGGCCTGCCTCAACGCGCTCGCCGGCGCCATGGATCACCTCGTGGCCGGCGGCGCCGACCTGACCGGCAACACGGGCACCAAACTGGCCGAGGACACCCCTCTCAGCCGCCGCAACCCCGGCGGGCGGCAAGTCTTCTTCGGCGTGCGCGAGCACGCCATGGCCGCGGCGATGGTGGGGATGGCGCGCCACGGCGGCCTGCTCCCCGTCGGCGGCACGTTCCTGGTATTCAGCGACTACATGCGCCCGGCGGTGCGCCTAGCGGCGCTGTCACAGGCCAAGGCAGTGTTCTGCTGGTCCCACGACTCCTTGGGCGTGGGCGAGGACGGCCCGACGCACCAGCCCGTGGAGCAGCTCGCCTCGCTGCGCGCCATCCCGGACCTGACGGTCATCCGGCCCGCCGACGCCCCCGAGACCCTGGGGGCGTGGCGGGTGGCGGCCGACAGCGACGGCCCGACGGCGCTCATCCTGACGCGCCAAGGCACCCCGGTGCTGGCGGGCAGCGACCCCGAAGCGGTGCGGCGCGGCGCCTACGTGCTGAGCGAGCCGCCCGGCGCGGCGGTGACGCTCGTGGGCACAGGCAGCGAGGTGGCTCTGTGCGTGCGCGCCGCCGAGCGGCTCGGTGCCGACGGCGTGGCGGCCGCGGTGGTGTCGATGCCCTCCTGGGAGCTGTTCGCCGCGCAGGAGGCCCGCTACCGGGAAGCGGTGATCCCGCCGGGGCGGCCGTCCTTGGCGGTGGAGGCCGGCGTCACCCAGGGTTGGGAACGCTGGGTGGACCGGGCGCTGGGCGTGGAGCGATTCGGGGCCTCCGCGCCCGGCCAGGTCGTGATGGCCGAACTCGGCATGCACCCCGACCGCGTCGTGGCGGCCGTGCGGGAACTGCTCGAGGATGCGCCGCGGGCGGACCGGGCGACGGCGACCGAAAGGAGCGAAGCGACATGAGCAGGCTGGTCGAACTCCACGAGGTGGGCCGGCAGAGCCCCTGGCTGGACAACCTGAAGCGCAGCTGGATCACCGGCGGCGAGCTGGGCCGCTGGGTGGAGCGCGGCTGCCGCGGCATCACATCCAACCCCACGATCTTCCAGAAGGCCATGACCGCAGGCGACGCCTACGACGGGGAGCTGGCCGAGTTGGCCGCTGGCGGGGCGGGCGCCGAGGAGAGCTACTGGCACCTCGTCACCAGCGACATCCGCGCCGCTCTCGCTGTGCTGCGCCCCACCTACGACGCCAGCGGCGGCACCGACGGCTACGTGTCGGTGGAAGTGGCGCCGGAGCTGGCCCACGACGCCAACGCCACCGCCGCCGCCGCCCGGCAGCTCCACCGGAGGATCGACGCCCCCAACCTCTACGTGAAGGTGCCCGCCACCGCAGCCGGCGTCGACGCCCTCCGCACCCTCACCGCCGAGGGCCACAGCATCAACGTCACGCTCATCTTCTCCCTGGCGCGCTACGAGCAGGTAATCGAGGCGTACTTGAGCGGCCTCGAGAGCCGTCCGGGAGATCTGAGCTGTGTCTCCGGCGTCGCCTCCTTCTTCGTGAGCCGTGTGGACACCGAGGTGGACCGCCGCTTGGAGGCCATCGGCACCCCGGCGGCGCGGGCCCTGCGGGGCCGGTGCGCGGTGGCGCAGGCAAAGCTGGCCTACACCACCTTCCGGCGCTGCTTCTCGGGGCCTCGCTGGGCGGCGCTGGCCGCCCGCGGCGCCCGCCTGCAACGGCCGCTGTGGGCCTCCACCTCCACGAAGAACCCTGCCTACCCCGACACGCTCTACGTGGACAGCCTGATCGGACCCGACACGGTAAACACGCTGCCCGAGGCCACCATCGAGGCGTTCGAGGACCACGGCACCGTGGCCCGCACGATCGACGCCGAAGTGGACGACGCCGCCGCGGTCCTGAACGGCCTTGCCCAAGCAGGCGTGGATCTGGCAGAGGTCTCGGAGGTACTCGAGGCCGAAGGAGTGGCCGCTTTCGCCAAGTCCTTCGACGAGCTGCTCGAGACGCTCGCCCGACGGGCGGCCGAACTCACCGCCTGAGCCGGCGGAGCCTCCGAGCGGAGCCTCCGAGCAGAACCTCAGAGCGGCGACGCGTCGTCGTCTGGTGTTCGCAGCGCGGCGACGGCCCGGCTGACAGCCCGGCGGGCCTTCTGGAGCCGCCGCTCCGCAGCCAGATGGGCCGGATCGCCGCCGTCGGCGGCGGCCCGCAGCTGTTCGAAACCGGCTTCGTCCAAGTCGGCGGCGATGCCGGCGAGCCGGTCGGCGAGGCCCTCGAGCAGCTCGTTGATGTCGCTCACCCCCGAAGTCTGCCGCCCGCGGCGCGGCTCGCGGCGACGGCGCGGCGACAACGCTCGGCGCGGGCGACCCTCAAGGTCGTCGGAGTGGCCCGGTAGCCTCGCCTGCGGTGCGCTTCCTCGCTTCGTTCCGCCCGGCGGGCCGCCTGCCGCGCGTGCTCGGCGCCGCGGTCGGCGTGGGTGTCTGCGTCGGGCTTCTCGTGGCCCTGTTCGAGCAGGTCGTCGTGGAGGTGATGCTGGAGCGGCTCTTCGAGTTGCCGCTCTGGCAGCAGGCCCTCGGGCCGCTGGTCGGGCTGTGCGCGGCCGCGGCGCTGCTGCGCCTCGTGGGCGGGCGCGGCACCACGCCGGCCACCTCGGATGACTACATCCGGGCGTTCCATGAGCGCTCGCCTCGGCTGCCGCTGCGCCAGCTGCCCGCCAAGCTGCTCGCCGGGGCGGCCACGATCGGCTGCGGCGGAGCGCTCGGCATGGAGGGGCCGTCGATCTTCGCCGGCGCCTCTTTAGCGCACAACCTGCGACGACCGCTGGAACGCTTCCTGCGCCGCGAGGAGCTGCAGATGCTGCTCACCGCGGGCGCCGCCGCCGGTGTGGCGGCCATCTTCCGAGCCCCGGCCACAGGGGTGATCTTCGCCCTCGAGGCCCCCTACCGGGACGACGTGACCCGCCGCGCCCTGCTGCCCTCGCTGGTGGCCTCCGCCGTCAGCTTCTTGATGTTCGCGGTCGTGTTGGGCGACACCAGCCCGGTGTTTCCCGGCCTAGCGGGCGACGTGCGGACCCTGGCGATCGTCGACCTGCTGGGAGGTGCGTTGGTGGGCGTCACCGCCGGCCTCGGCGGTCGGGGCTTCTCGGCACTGGTTCGCTGGGCCAAGGCGTTAGCGGCCCGCGTCGGGGCGGCGCCGCGCATCCTCGCCGGCGCAGGTCTGCTCTGCGGGCTGGCGTTCGCCACCGACGCGCTCTTCGGACTGCCGCTGAGTCTGGGACCGGGCGTGCGCTCCGCCGAGTGGGTCCTCGAAGTGCCCCGCGGCGTCTGGCTCATCGTGGCACTGTTCGGGATCCGCATCGTGGCGACGCTCGCCACGGTCACAGCGGGCGGCACGGGAGGCCTGTTCATCCCGCTAGCTGTCCAGGGCGTCCTGATGGGCACCGTCGTGGGCGTGCTGTTGGACCAGACCGAGACCGGTCTGTACCCGACGCTGGGCCTCGCCGCCTTCTTGGGCGCCGGCTACCGCGCCCCGATCGCCGCGGTGATGTTCGTGGCCGAATCCAGCCAGGGATCCGCCTTCGTGGTGCCGGCGCTGGTGGCCGCCGCGGTGGCGCAGCTCGTGGCGGGCCGTGCCAGCGTCTCCTCTCACCAGGCAGCCGAGCGCCTCGGCCACCTGGAGCGCCGCTTCATGCTGCCGATCACGTCGGTGCTGCGGACCGACGTCCTCACCGTGCCGCCCGACGCCACGATCTCCGAGCTGATGACGATGCACGTCCTCGGACGCCGCGAGCGCGAGGTGGCCGTGGTGGACGGACGCCTCTATCTGGGAATGTGCGGGCTGGATCAGATCGGCGACCTGCCCCGCAGCGAGTGGGAGTCGGTCACCGTGCAGGACATGGCGGCGGTCGATCTGCCGTCGGCGGACCCGTCGTGGACCCTGCGCGACGCTGTAGCGGCGATGGACGCGGCGGACGTGGAGATGCTGGCGGTCGTTACCGCCGACGGCTCCTTCGTCGGGCTCGTGCTCGAAGACGACATCCTGAAGCTGGACGAGATCCTGGAGGAGACCGGGGACTAATCGCCCTCCGGCGCCAGTCAGTGAGGCACCGCGAGGGCGGGCCTCACTCGCGGGACCTGGGACTCACGCAGGGGCATCCTGGCCCGGGCGCGCCGCTAGGAGTCCGAGCTGTGGGCGCACCAGGAGCGGCAGTCGTGGCCGGGGAGCGCCCCGCACTCGGGGCACGGCTCCTCGTCGTCTTTGAAGAGCTCCTCGAACCCGTCGCTCGTCTGCTTCAGCGCCCGGGCCTCTTCGTAACGCCGGTGGCGTCCCTTCTTCACAACCAGAACTCCGAACTCGATGTGCCGAGCGCCACGGCAGGCGTCCGGCTCTGTTGGTCGACGAGAAGCGCCGTTCTCACCGGGCGATCCCGCGGGATCAAGAATCCTAGTGTGCGACGCGCCCCTCGCTTCGATCTATTGCCCTCGGACTGCCGGCGCCTCGCCGGTCCGGCTGGCACGGCGCTGCCCGCCCGACCTCATAGCGGACGCCCGGATCGCTGCTCGATGCGCAGCTTGCCACCCGAGTCCATCGCCACCGCGGCCCGGCCGCTCATCAGCTCCTCGACGCGGGCGCCGTAGTGCTCGTAGCGCCAGCCTGTGGCCAGGCGCGCTCCCGGCTCGCCCTCCAAGAACGAGGCCAGATCGGCCCGCGTCGCCACGAGCGCGGGATCCAGGTCGTCGTCGCGGGCGACCTGGGAGAGCCACGCCGACACGAGGGCGACTACCGGCTGCAGGTGCGAGCTCTCGGAGGTCTTCGGGTTGCGAACTACCCGCGGAGGGTTGCGTCGCGCCTGTTGGATGACCTCGAGCAGTTCCGCGCCGGTCGAGCCGCGGACGGCGCCAGCGTCGATGCCGCGCACCGCCGCGAGGGCGCCCCGGGTGTCCGGAGCGGCTTGCACGACTGCGGCCAGAGCCAGGTCGCTGAGCACGTAGCGAGCCGGAATGTCAAGCCGCGCGGCTCGCCGGTCGCGCCACGCCGCCACGGCCATGGCCAAGGGTTGGGAGCGTGTCGGCAGCCTGCGCAGCTCCCGTACGCGCCGCCAGGCCTCCTCAGCTGGGCGCCCCGAGGACTGCCGGGCGCGCAGCAGCTCACACTCCTGCGCGCACCAGTCCAAGCGCCCGAGCGCCGCCAAGCGGGCGCGCAGGGCGGCCCACAGCGCCAAGAGGTGGCGCACGTCGCCGGCGGCGTAGGCGAGCTGCTCGGGCTGCAGCGGCCTGCGCAGCCAGTCGGTCAAACGGTCGCCCTTGGCCACCTCGAGGTTGAGGAAACGGGCCAGCAGGTCGCGCAGCGAGGCGGACCGCAGACCGCAGAACCCCGCCGCGGTCTGGGTGTCCACGAGGTGCCCCGGCAGGCGCCCGAGGCAGTGGCGCAGGATCTCGAGGTCTTGGTCGGGCGCGTGCATGACCGCCGTTGCACCGCTGTCCAGAAGCGCCTTCAGCGGCCCCAGCGGGGTGGCGAGCGGATCGACGAGGACGACTCGCTCCTCCCAAGCCAGCTGCAGCAGGCCGGGGCGGGGGTAATAGGTCTGCTCTCGATGGAACTCGGTGTCGAGCGCGTACTCCGAGGCTCGCCGGGCCTCGGCGACGACCTCGCTGAGGCGCGCCTCGTCGGCAACGAGTTCGTAGTCGCTCACAGCGTCGCTCGCGCCGTCAGGCGGCTGGGTCCGAGGGCACCCGCAAGCCCCCGCGCCCCGACGTCGCCGACTTCGCCGAACCCAGCGCGGCGAGGTCGTCGGGCGTGTCCACGTCGGCCAGCGTGGCGGGGTCGGCCACGGTCACGAGACGGGCGCGCACATGGTTCACGGCGGCGCCCAGCCTCCGCTCGCCCGTGGCGAAGAGAGGTGCCAACAGCGCCCTGCTGTCGCGCCGCCACACGGCGTGGTCCGGCTGCGGTCGGCCCACCAGCAGCGGCACCACCGCGTCGGTCCCCGGACCGGTGTGCGCCAGCAGCTCCCGCACAGTCGCCGCGTTGGCACGCGGCAGGTCGCAGGCCAGCACGGCCACCCACTCCTCCACCGCCGCCCGCAGCGCCGTGACTAGCCCCCCCAAGGGGCCCTCGCCGGCGGCATCGTCGGGGACCGTCGTGAAGCCCAGACCACCCAGACGGGCCTCGTCGCCGCCGATGCTGAGAACCTCCCTCGCACCCGCTTCGATGAGGGCGCGGCGGGCGATGTCGGCTAGGGGCACTCCGTCGCAGAGCGCGAACGCCTTGTCGCAACCCATGCGCCTACTGGCGCCGCCGGCGAGGACCGCGCCGCTGAAAGGCGTCGCCGCAGGGTCAAGAATCGAACCCCTCCGGCGGCCAGTTTGGATCCAGCTGACCCAAGAACTGCCGACAGCGGTGCGCCTCCTCCTGCTCCCCCAGCGCCGCCGCGGTCCGCGCCAGACCGGCCAGCGCCAGCAGGAAGCCGCGGTTGTCGGGGTGGTCCCAGCGGACATAGCCCGAGCCGCGCCAGCCGCTTTGGCGAAGCCGGTCCAAGCCCCGGTGGTAGCCCACCCGGAAGCAGGCGTAGGCCTCCACGGTGTCCCGCGCCGCGTCGCCCAGCCGCGCCCAACCCTCCAAGAACTGGGGCCAGCGAGCCACGACTTCGCTGATGCGGTCGCGTCGTTCGGCCGCCGGGCCGTCGAGGGCTTGCGCTAGCAGGGCGCGCGCCTCGGTTGGCTCGGGGTCCAGCACCGTCTCGGGCGGCCCCGACGGATTCAAGGAAATGGGGACGTCACTCATCGGCGCTCCTCGGGGGGCTCAGCGGGCCGCGCCGGCGCCGCGTGGCTCGACGCGGTCTCGCCATCGGCTTCAGCGGGGCTCGTCGGCATGGGGCTGGGGAGCATGGCGCAGCTCCCTCAAGTCCTCCGGAACTCGCACCAGCCGCAGCACGTCGGTGCTGCGCGTCGCCGGGTTGATGCCCGCCAAGGTGGCCACGAGGTCCCCAGCGCGGACCCGCCCCAACTCGGCGGCGGCCTCCACCGCGTCCGCCACGCGGGACTCATACGCCACCTCGCTGGCGAGGCAGATGGGCTCGACCCCCCAGCTCAGCGTCAGCTGGCGCACTGTGCGTGGGTCGACGCTGAAGCCGAGCACCGGCACGCGCGGTCGGAAGCGCGCCATAGAGCGGACCGTGAACCCGCTGCCGGACACGCAGATGAGCGCCGCGAGATCTACCTCCTCCAGGACCCGGGAGGCGGCGGTCGTCATGGCGTCGCTGATCGACAGGGAGCTCTTGTCCGGGTTGATCATGTGCAGCTGCGTGATCTTCTGCGTCCAGCCGGTGTGATCGAAGCGGAGATCGGCCTCCTGGGCGATCCGGGCCATGGTGCTGACGACGTGAACCGGGTTGGCCCCGATCGCCGTCTCGGCGGAGAGCATGACGGCGCTGGAGCCGTCGAACACGGCGTTAGCCACGTCGGAGGCCTCGGCGCGGGTCGGCACCGGCGACTCGGTCATCGACTCCAGCATCTGGGTGGCGGTGATGGCGGGGCGACCGCCGGCGATGCAGCGCCGGATGATGTCCTTCTGCAGATGCGGCAGGTCCTCGATCGGGAGCTCGATGCCCAGGTCGCCCCGCGCCACCATGACGGCGTCGGCGGCGCGGATGATGCTGTCGATGTTCTCGACCGCGGGGCGGGTCTCGATCTTGGCGACCAGCAGCGGTCCGCTGGGCGCCGGCTCGGTCCCCAGGCGTGCGAGGTCCTCCGCGCTGCGCACGAACGAGATGCCGATGAAGTCCACTCCCGCCTCGACGAATGCCTCGGCATAGCGGAGGTCCCGCTCGGTCGGGGTGTCCAGGCTGAGTCGGCCGGCGGGGATGTAGAAGCCGGGCCGTCCGCGCAACAGCCCGCCGTGCAACACCTGACCGTGCAGTTCGCCGCCTCGCTCCGAGTGAATTTCGATGAGGACCTGCCCGTCGGCCAGCCCGACGCGGTCACCGGGCTGCACGTCCTCGAGCAGCCCCTCGTAGTCCACCTCGAGGCACCCGGCGTCGCTGGCGGTCTTGCCGATGCGCAGCACGACCGGGGCGTCCTGCTCGAGCATCGTGCCGCCGCGGGGCAGCGGGGCGATGCGGATCTTCGGCCCCGGCAGGTCGGCTAGGACGCCGAGTTGGCGTTGCTCTTCGCGGGCGACGCGGCGGATGCGCTCGTAGAGGTCGAGTGAGGATTCGAGTGAGCCGTGGGAGAGGTTGATGCGGGCGACGTCCATGCCGGCGTGCATGAGCTTGGCGAGGACCCGGGGACTCTCCGAGGCGGGCCCGATCGAGGCGACGATCTTCGTGCGCCGCCGCCCGTCGGTCATAGCGGGGAGCCAGCGGCGATCCGACTGACGGCGAGGCCGCGAGCAGGGAACTGACCGCTACGTCTCATCTCTCCTGCAGGCTACCCGCCTCGCTAACCTCCGCCGCATCTCCGAGCAGCCGCCGTACCTGCGCCACGACGGGCCTCTGGCCTTCGCCCACCGCGGTGGCGCGCACGAGGCGCCAGAGAACACCCTTGTGGCCTTCGAACGTGCCGTGCGGTTGGGGTTCCGGTATCTGGAGACCGACGCCCGGCTCACCTCCGACGGCGTCGTGGTCGCCTTCCACGATCCCGCCCTCGAGCGCCTGACCGACCGCGGCGGGCAGATCGCAGAACTGCCTTGGGCGGAGGTGGCCGCCGCCCGGGTCCACGGGCTCGAACCGGTGCCGCGGTTGGCCGACGTGCTGGGCGCCTGGGAGTCGGTTCGCTTCAACATCGACCCGAAGTGCGACGAAGTAGTCGAACCCCTCGCCGATCTAGTGGGCAGCCTCGGCATGGTGGAGCGGGTCTGCTTCGGTTCCTTCAAGGCCCGCCGGACGGCGCGCCTCGCCAAGCTCCTCGGCCCGGCGACCTGCCGGAGTCTGGGACCGCTGGGCGTCGCCCGGCTGTGGCTGCGCTCCCGGGGACTGCCCGCGCCGGCCCCAGCGGGCGACGCGGCCTGCGTTCAGGTGCCTGCGCGCCTTGAGGGGCGGACCCTCGTAGATGAGCGCTTCGTGCAGGCGGCGCATCGACGCGGGTTACAGGTACACGTGTGGACGGTCGACGATCCGGTCCACATGCATCGGCTCTTGGACCTCGGCGTCGACGGCCTCATGACCGACCGCCCGAGCGTCCTGCGGCGGGTCCTAGAGGCCCGCGGCGCCTGGTGAGCAGTGCTGTTGGTCACGTCCTGTTGAACAATCGGTTGACAACTGTCGGCAAGCCTGGTGACAGCTCCGGCTCGGCTGGGGATTTCTCCTGAGACTCTGGGGATTTCCCCCGATTCGGCTGTTCCGCTATTGCAGGCACCCGGAGCGCTCGCCAGACTCTCACTCAACCGAATCACCTGTCTTGCGCCTCGCCGCGAGGAGAGGGGCCCGCTGAGACGCAGCGAAACGGGAAACCGGAGCGAAGCGGATCGAGCGGAGACAGACAGAGGATTCGGCCAGGATCGGCTCCGCTGGAGGCTGGCAACAGGCTCCGGTCGCGGGACCGCCAGCCGCAAGGCGGGCGGATCTGCATCCGAGTTGAACCGGAACCGTCGGAGGCTGCGGCCATCGGCAGAGACCGGGAAAGCTCGGAGGAGACGGGCCACCTCTGCGGGGTGGCCCGACCGCTCGGAGACGGTTCGACACGGAGGCCCCGAGAAGCCGACCGGTGCAAGCCGGAAAGCTACTCGGGGCCTCGCCCTTTCTCGGATTTGCTGGCAGCTCAGGCTCGCTGGCAGCTCGGGCTTGCTCGCAGCTCACACCCTCTCGCAGGCCCGCCAGCAGTACCAGGCCGCCACGGACCGGAACGGCCGGAACACCTCCCCGGCCGCCTCGAGCGCCACCGGCGAGGGCGGCTCCTCCAGCCCGAACGCCAAGGCGTATCCCTTGCGGACTCCCAGATCGCCGGTCGGCCACACATCCAGCCTGTGCAGCGTGAACAGCAGGAACATCTGCGCTGTCCACGGGCCGACGCCGCGCACCGCCACGAGGCGCGCCGTGACATCCTCGTCGCTGCGACGTCCCAGGCCCGCCAGGCCGAGTTCACCCGAGAGGTCTCGAGCCGCCAGGTCCCCCAGCGCCGCCGCCTTGGCCGCCGACAGGCCGGCGGCCCGCAGCGCCGCCGGCCCGGCAGCCAGGACCTTCTCAGCACAGCAGTCCCCGTCGAGGGCTGCGAGCAGGCGCTCCCAGATAGCGCCGGCGGCCGCGCCCGCCAACTGCTGATAGACGATCGCCCGTGCGAGGGAGGCGAAGCGCGCCGAGGCCCTCGGTCGGGGCCCCAGCCGGCACGTGCCGTGCAGGGCTCGGAGGTGGGCAATCTCGGGCGACCGGGAGGCGAGCTCCTCGCTGGCCTCGCGATGGCTGAGGCGCGGCACGGCCCGATGCTAGATGGCCGGTCTCAGCGTCAGACCTCGCCGCGCAACCCGCGCCCCGGTGGGTTCGCGTGTGCGTCGGTGGCGGCAACGGCCCGGCTGCAACCCGCGCCGGTGTGCCGCGCCGCTACGGGTTGCAGCTCGGCGGCAGCGGTTGCGGATGCTCCACCCTGACTGTGGCGGGGGCCAAGACATTGGCCGATCGGTAGTTCGGATCCGCCAAGACGAACAGAGACACGCTGCCCGAGTCGACGATGCAGCGGTAGTCGGGCGGCTGCAGGCTGCCGATGCTGGTCTGCAACGGCGGGATCGTCACCGTGGTCTGACCGGCAGGTAGGACGACCGTGAAATTGTGGTCGTCTTCTGCGAGGCTCGAACCGGTGACCCTCAAGCTGACGCGCAGGTCGTAGGGCAACGCCTCGCCTTCGATGCTCATGGCGAACTCCGCGTCTTCGCCCGCCTTGACCGGAGACGAGACCGCCGCTAGGGCGATGCTGGGATTGCCGACCCGCTCGACCGTCACGTCCGACCAGGACCTGTCACGGTAGTTCGGGTCGTCTGAGGAGGTCCGGTGATGGAGGGGAAGCGTCCCGCCCTCTTCGCTGAAGTTCGTGATTTCGACGGTCTTCGCCCTGTTCCAGTTGCCAGGGGTGAAGACCAGCTCGTGGCTGACCCGGCCCTGGGTCTGGTGCCCGCCGTGGGCGATGCCCAGCCTGGGGTTGTCGGTTCCGCCAGGCACGATCTGCAGCGTGACGTCATGGGTGGGCCGGCTCGCCAGCTTCACGGTGTAAGTGGATTCTGCGTAACGGCCCGGCAGGTACAGCCTTGCCTCGGAGATGACCACGCCGGCGCTGTCGTCGTCGGTCACAGTGACCGACACGGTCTGCGGTGCCGCCGCGTAGCCGTCGCCCTCAACCGCATGGGTGATGGTGGTTGTGCGGTCGCCGTCGGGGGTGGCCACGGCGTCGTTCACGCCGGTCACCGTGACCACATGCGGGATGAACCAGTCGTCGGGCGTGAAGCGCAGACGCTCCGGCTGCGCCGTTGCCACACCGGGAGCGGCGCTGGACACCGTCACGGTCACCTCGCCAATCGGCTCGGTGGCCAGGCGTACCGTGTAGTCGTGCGCCTCGCCCGCGCCGGCGTCGCCCGTCTCGCTCAGATCGACGGCCGCCACCGAAACCGTGATCCCGGCGGCCTCGTCGTCGGTCACGGCCACGTCCACCGGGTCGGCGACGACGCTGTCGTAGCCGCCGCCGCTCACGGCGTGGTGGATCCTCGTGGAGCGCCGCTCCCCCGGGTTGTCGACGGAGTCGTCGACGCCGCTGACGACGACCAGCTGCGGGTCGTCCCAGTTGCCCGTGGTGAAAATCAGGTGGTCCGGCGCCACCGTCGCCAAAGCGTCGTTGGCGCTCGACAGGTCGATCCGCACGTCGCCCGTTGGCGCGCTGTTGAGAACGAGGTTGTAGCTGCCCGCGCCGTTCTCGGGCACGATGATCGAGGTCTCCGAGACCGTGACGCCGGGAACGTTCGCCAGCGGCGGCGGCCCGTCGTCGTCCACCACCGTCACCATGACGTCGGGCACGGTGACGTCGTCGTAGTCGCCGCCGCTGATGGCGTGGCTGATCGTGACGGTGCGCTGGTCGCCCTCGTTGTCGGTGTCGTCGTTCACCCCGGTCACCGTCACCGGCTGCGGCTCGCTCCAGTCCTCGGGCAGGAAGGTCAGCCGGGTCGGCGTGACGGTGGCCGCGGGCGTCCCGTCGATCGTGCTGACGCTCAAGTCGATCTGCACCGGACCGCTGGGCGCGCCGGTCAGCGCCAGGGTGTAGAGGCCCTCGCCGCCGGACTCGGCGACCGTCACCCGCTCCGCGGAGAGCGCCACCCCTTGCGGCCCGTCGTCGTCGGTCACCGTCACCTCCAGCGTCGCCGTCGGCGCAGTGCCGTAGCCGCCGCCCGAGGCGGTGTGGGTGATGATCGCCGTGCGCCGGTTGGAGGGGTTGTCTGCGTCGTCGTCCACGCCGATCACCCGCACCGTCTTGGGAGTGTTCCAGTTCTGGGGCGTGAACCTGAGCACGTGAGGGCTCAGCGAGACCGCGCTGGGCGAGCCGGGCGCGTCGCGATTGCTGGCGTCGAGTCGCACGGTCACGTCGTCGGTGGGCTGGCTGGACAAAACGACGGTGTAGTCCGCGTGGCCCGCCGCCTCCGCGACGGTGACCGCCGACGTCGACAAGATCAGGCTGCGCTGCGTGCCCGCCGAGTGCGACCAGTGGCTATTCGCCCCCGGCCAATTGACCGCTCGCACCGCGTAACACGTATCTTCTCCGACTCGCACCGCGGTGTCCAAGAAAATGTTGTCCCGCACGATGGAGATTTCACGCGACGGTGGGTCCAGCGGCGGGCGCCGGCAGCCCGGCGCTGGTGTCGACCGGTGTACCTCGTAGTGAGACACGGGATACTCGTTCAGCCGCTCCACCTCATCCCACCGGAGCAGGACCGAGCGCAGATCGGGGTAGACCCGGGCGCTCAGCCGCTGCGGCTGGCCCGGCGCTCCCGCGCCCGTGCCGAGCCGCGCCACGATTGCGGCCGTGTTGTTCTCGTCGATGTAGTCGAAGTAGTCGGTGCTGTGAGTCGTCCCGTCGATCACCACGGTGTAGGGCCGGGTGGCTCTGACAGTGGCGGTGAGGTCTGGGGCGGCGCTGCCAGCCCGCGCGACAAGTGTTAGCGTTGGGAACTCGATTTCACCGCTGGTCAGCCGAGCGCCCTGGGAGGTGGGGCGCATCTCGCCGATATCCCAGACACCTTCACAAATGCCGTCCGTACAAGACAATTCCCGGTACGTTCCCTCGCTAGAGGTGGCATCTGCCCCCTCGGGCACGCTGGCGAGGATTACCGCAACGCCTTTCGCCGTGTCGGGACCATTGTTTATCGCCTCTATGGTGTAGGCAGTCCGACCCGCTGGTGCCAGTGGGCTGGCGACCCTGGCGTCGCGCACCCCCAACTCGGCCATCGGCCCCACATGGAAGGTGTAGTCGCCTTCGGCTTCGTGTTCGGTGCCGTCTGTGCGCGTTGCCAGAACATGAAAGTTGATGATATATGTTCCCAGGCTATCGAACTCAAAGATATAGTCATTGTGTGTGCTGGTGGGAGAGTTTAGCCTGAATGGCGCTCTTGTGTGACGCGGGTTGGGATCAAAGAAGGTGCTCGTGCTCTGATTGTCGTGGCGTACTCTAAACCGTCCGGGAGCCGGCGAGCCGTCCTGCCCGCTTACTGTCACAGTTCGGACCAAATCTCTCCAATCAGAAATGTTTGCATTGAAACCGAGCCGAGAATAGAAGATCAGTACGCCCGCATGAATGCCAACGTCATCTCGGCCAGTCTGCCACGACACGGTATCTGCAGGAGTAAGGCTGTACTCGGTTCCATCATAGCGACGATTTCGAGGATCGGGAAGCTGGAAGACCAAATCATCCGGCTCCAAGTACAAATTCCCAACATTTTGGATGTTGGGCACCATGAAGTCCTCGTTGAGCTGTGCATACAGCTTCAGGTCGCCATCGTTCCCGCAAGGTGGCGCCGTAACGCCTACGCAGTCGTGAAGCCACCACAAAATAATCTGGCCGTCACTTACCGGCGGGCGTTTGTCTAGGCACAGGGTATCGACATCGTTGTCTCGCTTGCTGGGGTCCAATCCGAACCAAGGCAGTGCCCTCGTCACCGCTGCCGTAATGCAACGATCACGTGTGGGAACCTCATCAGGGGTGACGATGGCCTGCACCGAGATAGATGAGAGGTAGTTCGCGGCGGGTGTTGTGCGACCCTCCTTAAATCCGACCGTTCCGTCGCCCAAGTGGCCGACCCTCCAAACCGCCGTCTTTGGCCCGGTAAGGATGATGCCTTCCGGCTGCTGCCACTGATCGGCGAAGGTCAGGCCCGTAAGTCGAAGCCTAATCTCTACCTCATCTTGGTGACTGGCTTCCTCAAAGCCTGCAGTATATATGGGATCGAAAAAGTCGTTTTGGGCTCGCACCGTGAAAGCAACCTGTTCGCCGCGCTCGGGAGAAGAGTCGCCTGAGTACTCCAGGTACACGCCAGCATCGCCTAACGAGTACAAAACTTTTCCACGGAGTGATTCACCAGCAGGAAGCATGTACCAAACTTCGGTTTCTCGCGCAGCGTCTTTCAGGAGAGGGGGATCAGACCCGATGATTTCAGCGTGAAACCGAACGAGAGTAGCTTCCGTGCGCGTAGCGAAAAGGTCACGGATAAAGCGCTGCGCGACAATCGCCAGGCTAGCGGTCCCCCGAGGCGCAAGGCGAGGGATCCTCCACACCCCTGTACCATTGTCATAGGTTCCCGCAGTGATCTTTTCGGGAGTACCGGTGTCCGTAGTCCTCGGCGTTAGCTGAAGTTCCACGTTCCGCACTTCGCGAAATCCGTTATTGTGGACTGTGATCACCCATCGCTGCCTCGAAGCACTGGTTTCGTCATATGGGACGGACGTAACAAATAGATTCGCAAGCCCGGTCTGAGCGCGCGCTTCGGAACTATGAGCAACAGGTGCTGTTGCGATAAGCACGACCATACTGAGTAAGAGCAGCCATGCCTTCGTAGACGCGGGTTGTATGACCCTGCTCGCTGAAGCCATTCGCACACCCACTCCCAATCGGTTGGGATAGTTGACGCAGATCGCGCTATTCGACTGTTTGCTCCAAGACAATCCTGACTAGCAAAGTGTCGTCTAAGCTGGCGTCGGGGTTGCTCTCGTGATCTATCTTGTTGGTCACCGCCAAGGTCAGATCATAGATGCTCTTGGTGTCGTAGTCCAAGTTGGCATCCTCGGCCACTGTGATTTGGACGGAGTAGGGATCGGTGTCGACGGTGGCGGTCACGGCGAAGTTATCGTGGCCGTCGCCGAAGAGGCTGTATTCTAGGTCGCTCGCTTCGGAGAAGACGAGGATCGGGTCGCCGACGTTGGCTCCGGTCGGGGAGTTTTCCGGAACGCTGCGTCCGATGCCGAGCTGAGGCGGCTCCACCTCCTTGAGTGGCCCCACATGGATGACGTACGTCTTGACCTCGCCGGGCTCGGTTTCGTTTGCGCTTATCGGCCTCCAGTTCGCGTCGTAACCCTCCTCGCCAGGTCGGTGAGGATTCGTTTGGCGGACGTATCCGACGGGCTGAACATATATTTTATAGGTCCCGGCCTTGGTGAAGATCCACTGCAGGTCATTGACGGGTACGCCGGGTGCCATCTCTACGGCTGTGACGCCGACTTGGGCGCTGTCCCAGACCAATTCCGTTCGAGGCCTATCCGACTGGCGCGCCCGGTAAGCGAGAAGGTGGGGATGCTCGTCCGGGTCAAAGCCGGGGTTGCGTTCGAGCCTGAACTCGTAGCGGATCTTCGTCCAGTACGTCTCGTCGAAGCGGTGCGTCGAGAAGCCGAGGGTAAGGTCTGAAGTCTGCTCCCCGTTGAGGCCCGGGTCGTCCAGTTGCAGCCACCAGACCTTGTCGCCGGTGCTTGCGTGTTTCTCGACCTCGGGGTATTGGTCCAGACGCAGCTGTGACGTGGCGTGTTGGCTGTCGGGATCATCTGGATCGCCCTGCACCACAGTCACCTGACGCGAGTCCTCCACATGGATGATGAGATCATCGATGTCGACGCCGGATGCGGTCCAGGTGACGACGGTTTCTCCCTCATCGTTCTCGGTCTTGCTCACCAGCGGCGGACACTCGTTGGTGTGCAGCAGGCCAGTGTTCCGCCGTTCACCTTCGATGCCTGGAGTCTCCGCCGGGTCTGGTTCCGTCCGCTCCCAGTAGGCGTCGAAGAGGGCGTAGTGCCCCGAGGTCCTCTCGTGGGGCTCGGGTTGGAAGGCGATGGCGGCGCCTTCGCCGCACGGCTGTGGGGTCGTCGGCGTCGGAGCAGGTGTCGGCGTGTCGCCCTGGGCCTGGGTCGGGCCGGTGGCGAGGGCCACCGCCAGCAGGGTGACAGCGAATCCGCACAGGGCCAGGCCCGCCGCGTAGCGCTTGAACTGGGCGGCGATGATGAGAATGGTTGCCATTCCCGAACTCTATCTGCGGTGAGCCACGGTTCCAACCCGCTGCCTCGACACCCGCAGAGGCGGCTGTCACTCCTCCTGGGCGCCCTCGGCGGCGTCGTGGGTCTGGCGGCGCCTGGAGGCGGCTTCGCGCCGGGCGAGCAGCACCCACACGCCGCACAGCGCCGCGATGATGGCCGCGGCCAGCATGCTGAGGCTGAAGGCCCGGCTGAACGCCTCCGCCACGACCGAGGCCACCGTCTCCACCCCGCTCGCAGACAGTTCGCCGGCGTCGGCCAGCTCGCTCGTCGCCTCCAGCGCGGCGCCCGGTGAGTCGGCGGCCGCCTCGGCCAGATCCTCGCGCAGGTCGGCACCCTCGACGCTGCGGCGGTACAGCACCGCCGACAGCGTGCCCAAGGTGGCGATGCCCAGTGCCGCGCCGAGCTCCCGGGTGGCGTCGTTGACAGCAGAACCCACCCCCGCCTTGGCTAGGGGCGTGGCCGCCATGATGTCGTTGGTGGCCGGCACCGTCGTGAGGCTGAGACCTACGCCGGCCAGCGTGATCGGCGCCGCCAAGAAGCTGTAGGGCGTGGTGGCGTCGGTCGCCGCCAGCAGGGCGAAACAGACGGTGAGCACGCCGAACCCGACGGCCATGACGCGCCGCGCGCCGTAACGGCTGACCAGCCTCGGCGTGAACGGGGCCACGAGCATCCCGCTGAGCGCCTCGGGCAGGGTCGTCAGCCCCGCCTGCAGCGGGCTGTAACCGAGGGCGAACTGCACGTACAGGATCAGCAGGAACCAGAAGCCGATCAGCACGAGGAACGACATCGTGTTCACGCCGGCGCCCACCCGGAAGCGCGGCACCGAGAACAGCGACAGCGGCAGCATCGGATGGGCGCTGCGCCGCTCCCAGGCGACGAACGCGGCACCGAAAGCGAGCGCGGCCGCCAGCGCGGCGACCACCAGCGGCGACGTCCAACCTCGTTCGGGCCCCTCGATCAGCCAGAACAGCAGGGCGCTGAGAGCCACCAGCGAGGTCAGCGCCCCGAGCGGATCCCCGCGGGCCGCCTCCGGATCGCTCGACCGGGGGATCCATAGCACCGACGCCAGCAGAACCGCGCCGCCGAGCGGAACGTTGTAGAGGAACGCCAGTTCCCAGCCGCCGGGTGGGATGAACCACCAGCCGGTCAGCAGCACGCCGGTCAGCAGCGGGCCGAGCGCCCCGCCGGCGCTGGCGACGCCCGCCCAGACGGCGATGGCGGTGGGCCGCTCCGCCGGCCCGAAGACGTTCGTCGTGATGGACAGTGTGGCCGGCATGATGAACGCCGCCCCGATTCCCATGACCGCCCGTGAGACCAACAGCACGGCCGCGTCGTTCGCCACGCCGCCGAGCAGCGCGGCGCCGATGAAGATCACTAGCCCCCAGGCGAGAGCGCCCTTGCGCCCGTAGCGGTCGCCCAGGGCACCGGCGGAGAGCAGCAGTCCCCCGAAGGTGAGCGTGTAGGCGTTGTTGATCCACTGCAGCACGGTCAGGGAGACGCCGAGCTCGCGCTGCAGGCTGGCGAGGGCCACGTTGACCCCGGCGAGGGACATGATCACCAGCGCCAAACCCAGGCTCAGCACGGCCAGCACGCGCCAGCGCCGCCGGTACACGTCGGGGCGTCGGTAGAGCTCCACGTCGGCTTCGCCCGGCCGGTCCGTCAACGCAGCCCGGTCAGCGCAGCGGTTGGTCCGTGGGGGTCACCGGCGCGGGCAGGAAGGTCCGGCCCTGCAGCCATTGGTCGACGGCGGCGGCGCAGGATCGGCCCTCGGCGATGGCCCAGACGATCAGGCTCTGGCCGCGCCCCATGTCCCCGCAGACGAAGGTGCCGTCGGCAGTGGTCATCCAGTGGTCGTTGCGGGCGACGTTGCCGCGCTCGTCGAAGGCTGCGCCTAGGTCCTCCAGCAGGCGGGAACGCTCGGGCCCCACGAAGCCGAGCGCCAGCAGGACGATCTGGGCGGGATGGTCCTCCTCGCTGCCGGCGACGGGCTCGAAGCGCAGCGAGCCTCCGTCGGAGCGCTGCTCCACGCGCACCGTCCGCAGCGCCGCCACGCGCCCCTCGCCGTCGCCGGTGAACTCCTGGGTCTGGATGGCGTAGAGCCGCTCGCCGCCCTCCTCGTGCGCCGCGGAGGTGCGCATCATCAGCGGCCAGGTCGGCCAGGGCGTGGCCGCGGCGCGCCCCTCGGGCGGTCGGGGCATGATCTCGAACTGCTTCACCGAGGCGCAGCGTTGCCGGTGGACCGTGCCGAGACAGTCCGCGCCCGTGTCCCCTCCGCCCACGATGATTACGTCCTTGCCCGTGGCGGGGAACGGATGCGACTGGAGGTCGCCCTCGATGACGCGGTTGGCGGGAGGCAGGAACTCCATCGCCTGGTGGATGCCCCGCAGGTCGCGCCCGGAGATCGGCAGGTCGCGCCAGGCGGTGGCGCCGGCGGCCAGCACGACGGCGTCGAACTGCTCCCGCAGCGCCGCCGCGGTGATGTCGACGCCCACCTCGGCGCCGGTCACGAAGCGGGTGCCCTCGGCGGACATCTGATCCAGCCGGCGGTCCAGGAAGCGCTTCTCCATCTTGAACTCGGGGATGCCGTAGCGCAGCAGCCCGCCGAGGCGGTCCGCCCGCTCGAAGCACACAACCTCATGTCCGGCGCGCGTTAGCTGCTGGGCCGCGGCCAGGCCCGCCGGTCCCGAGCCCACCACCGCAACGCTGCGACCGGTGTGGGTCACCGGCGGCAAGGGGCGCACCCAGCCTTCGTCCCAGGCCCGGTCGATGATCTCCATCTCGACCTGCTTGATGGTTACAGGGTCCTCGTTGATCCCCAGCACGCACGCCGCCTCGCAGGGCGCCGGGCAGAGCCGGCCGGTGAACTCGGGGAAGTTGTTGGTGGCGTGCAGCCGCTCGATGGCCTCCCGCCAGTTGTCCCGGTAGACGAGGTCGTTCCAGTCGGGGATCAGGTTGCCGAGCGGACAGCCGCTGTTGCAGAACGGGATGCCGCAGTCCATGCAGCGCGACGCCTGCGTGCGCACCGAGTCGCCGTCGAAAGGCTCATAGACCTCGCGCCAGTCCTGTAGCCGCACCGGCACCGGGCGCCGCTCGGGCACGGCGCGGACGTGGCGCATGAAGCCGGTGCGGTCACCCATGTCCGGTCTCCGGGGGCATCGGCGCCCCTAGTCGTGGGCCGCGGCCATGAGGACCGACTGCGCGTCGCCGCCGGTCTGCGCGGCGCGCTCGGTGGCTTCCAAAACCCGCTTGTAGTCCTTCGGCATGACCTTCACGAACATCGGCAGGTGCAGGTCCGGGTCGGCCAGCAGACGGCCGGCCAGGTCCGAGTCGGTCTCGGCGCGGTGCATCTGAAGACGCTCGCTGAGCCAGGCGCGGTCGTCGCCGCCGATCGCCTCGAGGTCGACCATCTCCCGGTTCACTCGCAGCGGGAAGGTGCCGTCGGGGTCGTAGACGTAGGCGATGCCGCCAGACATGCCGGCGCCGAAGTTGCGCCCGGTGGGCCCCAGGATGACCGCCCGGCCGCCGGTCATGTACTCGCAGCCGTGATCGCCGATGCCCTCGGCCACCGCGACCGCCCCCGAGTTGCGCACGCAGAACCGCTCCCCCACCACGCCCCGCAGGAACACCTCCCCGCCGGTGGCCCCGTAGAGGATCACGTTGCCGGCGAGCACGTTCTCCTCCGCGGCGAAGCGCGCCCGCAGGTGCGGCCGGGCCACGATCCGGCCCCCAGAAAGCCCCTTGCCGAGGTAGTCGTTGGCGTCGCCGAAGAGCCGCAGGGTCACGCCGCGGGGCACGAACGCCCCGAAGCTGTTGCCGGCCGAGCCCTCCAAGCGCACCTCGACAGTGCCATCGGGCAGGCCGTCGCGGCCCCAGCGGCGCGTTATCTCATAGCCCAGCATGGTTCCCACGGTCCGGTTCACGTTGCTGATCGGCAAGTCGATGCGCACCGCCTCCCGCTCGGTGAGCGCCGGGGCGGCCAGGCGGATCAGCTCGTTGTCGAGTGCCCGCTCGAGGCCGTGGTCTTGGCCCTTCACGCAGTGCCGGTGGCTGCCGGGGGCCACGTCGGGCATGTGGAACATGGGGCTCAGGTCGAGGCACTCCGCCTTCCAGTGGTTGACCGCGTCGGTCACATCCAGCAGGTCGGCGCGGCCCACGGCCTCGGTCAGGCGCCGGAAGCCCAGCTGGGCCAGCGTCTCGCGCACCTCAGCGGCCACGAACTCCATGAAGTTCACGACGAACTCGGCCCGTCCGTCGAACTTCTTGCGGAGTTCGGGGTTCTGGGTGGCGATCCCCACCGGGCAGGTGTCCAGGTGGCAGACGCGCATCATGACACAGCCCATCACTACAAGGGGCGCGGTGGCGAACCCGAACTCCTCGGCGCCCAGGAGCGCGGCGACGATCACGTCCCGGCCGGTCTTCAGCTGGCCGTCCACCTGCACGGTGATGCGGTCGCGCAGGTCGTTCAGCAGGAGGGTCTGCTGCGTCTCGGCCAGGCCTAGCTCCCAGGGCGTCCCGGCGTGCTTGATGGAGGTCAGCGGCGAGGCGCCCGTGCCGCCGTCGTGGCCGGAGATCAGCACCACGTCCGCGTGCGCCTTGGAAACGCCGGCGGCCACCGTGCCGACCCCCAGCTCGGAGACCAGCTTGACGTGGATGCGCGCCCGCGGGTTGGCGTTCTTGAGGTCGTGGATGAGTTGGGCTAGGTCCTCGATGGAGTAGATGTCGTGATGCGGCGGCGGCGATATCAGCCCCACGCCCGGCGTGGAGTGGCGCACCTCAGCGATCCAGGGCCACACCTTGTGGCCGGGGAGCTGGCCCCCCTCGCCGGGCTTGGCGCCCTGGGCCATCTTGATCTGGATGTCGTCAGCCTCGACGAGGTACTCGCTGGTGACGCCGAAGCGGCCCGACGCCGCCTGCTTGACGGCGCTGCGGCGATAGTCGCCGTTGGGGTCCGGTACGTAGCGCCGGGGGTCCTCCCCGCCCTCGCCGGTGTTGGACTTACCGCCGATGCGGTTCATGGCGATGGCGAGGGTCTCGTGCGCCTCAGCGGAGATAGAGCCGTAGGACATGGCCCCGGTGGCGAACCGCTTGACGATCTCACTGACCGACTCCACCTCCTCCAACGGCACCGGTTCGCGGCCCTCGGTGCGCAGCCGGAACAGGCCGCGCAGGGTCCCCAGGTTCTGGGACTGCTCGTCCACGGCGCGGGAGTACTGCCGGAAGATGTCCATGCGGCCCGCGCGGGTGGCGTGCTGCAGCTTGAAGACCGTCTCGGGGTTGAACAGGTGGAACTCGCCCTCGCGCCGCCACTGGTACTCGCCGCCCGCTTCGAGGTCTCGGTGCGCCCGCTGAATCTCGTTGGGGGCATAGGCCAGGCGGTGGCGCAGCTCGACCTCGCGGGCCAGATGCGAGTAGCCGATCCCGCCGAGGCGGCTGATGGTGCCGCTGAAGCAGTCCATGACCAAGCGGTGGCCGAGCCCGACCGCCTCGAAGATCTGCGCCCCCACGTAGGAGCGCACCGTGGAGATGCCCATCTTCGAGAGGACCTTCAGGATCCCCTTGTCGCAGGCCTTGATGTAGTTGCGGTGCGCCTCGGCCACCTCGAGGGCGCCCAGCCCGTAGTCGCCGCCGGCGACGAGGTCGGCGATGGACTCCAGCGCCAGGTACGGGTTGACCGCGGTCGCCCCATAGCCCAGCAGCAGGCACATGTGGTGTACCTCGCGGGCGTCGCCGGACTCGACGACCAGCCCCACCCGAGTGCGCTTGCGCTCGCGCACCAGGTGCTGATGGACGGCGCCGACGGCCAGCAGCGACGGGAGCGGGGCCAGCGAGTCGTCGCTGAAGCGGTCCGACAGCACGACCAGGTTGACCCCGGCGTCGATGGCCTCGCTCACTTCGGTGCGGATCCGGCCCAGGGCGCTGTGCATCCCCGGCCCGCCTTCGGCCACCGGGTACAGGCAGTCGATCACGGCGGTGCGGAATGCCGGGTTCACGTGGTCGATGTCGATGAGCCGCGCCAGTTCCTCGTTAGTGAGGACGGGGTGGTCGATGAGGATCTGCCGGCAGGATTCCGCCCGGGGGTCCAGCAGGTTGCCCTCCGGTCCCAGCCAGCCGTAGACCGAGGTGATGATCTCCTCGCGGATGGCGTCCAGCGGCGGGTTGGTGACCTGCGCGAAGAGCTGCTGGAAGTAGTCGAAGAGCATCCGCGAGCGCTTCGAGAGCACAGCCACTGGCGTGTCGGTGCCCATCGAGCCGAGGGCCTCCTTGCCCTCCAGCGCCATCGGCGCTACCAGGATCCGCAGCTCCTCGTGGGTGTAGCCGAAGGTCAGCTGGCGTCGCCGCAGCAGCGCCTCGGCGGCGCTGCGCCCGGCGGAGACCGGCGGCAGGTCGCCCAGGCGGATCTGGTTCTCCTCCAGCCAACGTCGGTACGGGCGGGCGCCAGCCAAGTCGCGTTTGATCTCGTGGTCGCGCACGATGCGGCCCTCAGCGGCGTCGACGAGGAACATGCGCCCCGGCTGCAGCCTGCCCTTCTCGACGATCCGCTCCGGAGCGATGTCGGCCACCCCCACCTCTGAGGCCATGACGACGAGGTCGTCGTCGGTGACCCAATAGCGGCTCGGGCGCAGGCCGTTGCGGTCCAGGACCGCGCCGATCGCGGTGCCGTCGGTGAAGGCGATGGAGGCCGGCCCGTCCCAGGGCTCCATGAGCGAGGCGTGGTAGCGGTAGAAGGCCCGTAGGTCCGCCGGCATGGACTCGTGGTTCTCCCACGGCTCGGGGATCATCATGAGCACCGCTTCGGGCAGCGAGTAGCCGCCGAGGCAGAGCAGCTCGAGGCATTCGTCGAAGCGCGCCGTGTCGCTGGCGCCGGGGGTGCAGATCGGGAAGATGCGCTCGAGCGACCCGTCGGGGAAGTGCTCTGAGGCCAGCAGCGCCTCGCGGGCGCGCATCCAGTTCTGGTTGCCCTGCACCGTGTTGATCTCGCCGTTGTGCACGATCATCCGGTAGGGATGAGCGAGCGGCCAGGAGGGGAATGTGTTGGTGGAGAAGCGGCTGTGGACCAGCGCCAAGGCGCTGGTGAGGCGCTCATCGAGGAGGTCCGGGTAGAACTGCTTGAGCTGCGGCACGACGAGCATGCCCTTGTAGACGAAAGTGCGCGCCGAGAGGCTCGGGAAGTAGACGCCCTCGTGGGCGAGGCTCATCGCCCCGAGCATCTCGCCGCTGGCGGGAACCTCGTCGCGGTCGATCTCGTGGCGAATCCGGCGCCTGCAGATGTAGGCGCGGCGGTCGAGCTCGATGCCCGCCTCACCGTCGCCGGCGATGAACAGCTGCCGGAAGCGGGGCATCGTGCGCCGAGCCCCGGCGCCGAGCATGCTCGGGTCAGTGGGGAGCTCCCGCCAGCCCAGCACTGTCAGGCCCTCCTCGGCCACGATCCGCTCCACGATGCCGCAGGCCTCAGCGGCCCGCGCCGCCTCGTTCGGCAGGAAGGCGATGCCGGTGGCGTAGGCCCCCGGCGCCGGCAGGTCGAAGTCGGTGACCTCTCGGAAGAAGGCGTCGGGCACCTGCAGAAGGATTCCCGCCCCGTCGCCGCTGTTCACCTCAGCGCCCAGCGCCCCCCGGTGCTCGAGGTTGCCCAGCGCCCGCAGCGCCGAGTACACGATGCGGTGGCTGGGCCTGCCCAGCAGGTCCACCACGAAGCCCACCCCGCAGGAGTCGTGCTCAAACTCGGGGCTGTAGAGACCTTGCGGCGGCGGGAGGTCGGGGGTTGGCGGCATCTGGTCGTCTGACTTCGTCTCGTGGCTCGGCGGGTCGTTCCTGACGGCGCGCCCGCACCGAATGAGCTTCTGTCAGCGCGCCCGAGCGGCCGGCGCCGTCGGCGACCGATCCCCTGTGCGATCCCCACAGGGCACTGCATCCTACCTAGAGGGGCTTGTGGGGCCAAGAAACGGCTCGTCGCCGCCCGCCCCCGCAACGCCCCGGTCGGGCGCCGCCGGCGGAGTCTCAGCGCCGGATTCTCAGCGGCGTCCTTGCAGGTGGCGCAGAATCACCGCGGCCCCCAAGAACACCGCTGTGATCTCGAGGCGCCCGACGACCATGAAGGCGGCCAGCACCAGGCGCGCCGGTCGGGCGAATACCGTGAAGTCCGAGGACGGGCCTGCCTCTCCCAGCGCTGGGCCCATGTTCGACAGGGCGCTGATCACCCCGGAGACCGCGGTGACCGGCTCTGCGCCCAGCGACGCGACGATCAGGCTCCCCACTCCGAAGGTCATGATGTAGAGGGTCCCGAAGCCGAGCACTCGCCCGACCACGTGCTCGGGGATCACCGCCCCGCCCAGCTTGACCGGCACCACCGAGCGGGGTCGCCGCGCCAAGCGGACGGTGCGCAGGGCGTGCGCCGCTGAGATCTGGGCGCGAAACACCTTCATGCCGCCCGAGGTCGAGCCTGCTCCCCCGCCGATCAGCATCAGCACCCCCAGGATCACCTGCGCGGGCGGCGTCCAGGCGGCGAAGTCCCCCAGCCCGCCGGGGCGAATGTTGTGGAAGCCGCCACTGGTGGCGAGGGTCACCACGTTGAAGAAGGCGTCGCGCAGCGAGAGGCCGAAGGAGGCCCCTTGGCGCAGCCAGAGCAGCAGCGTGATCGTCGCGGTGGCCGCCAGCAGGATCTTGAGGAACAGCATCTGGTCGCTGGCCCGGCGGTAGGCGCGCCAGTCCCCCCGCAGTGCCCGATAGTGGAGGCTGAAGCTCATCGCCCCGGCGATCATCCCCGCGGCCATCACCAACTCCGCCGCCAGCGACGTGAAGTGGCCGATGGAGTCGCCGTGGGGCGAGAAGCCGCCGGTGCCCGCCGCCGTGAGGGCGTGCGCCACGGCGTCGTAGAGGCCCACGCCGGGAATGGCGAAGAGCGCGACGGCGACCGCTGCGGTGAGACCGGCGTAGAGCAGCCAGAGCCGCTTGGCGGTGCCGCTGATGCGCGGCGCTAGGCGGTCGCTGTCGGGTCCCGGCGCCTCGGCGCGCATCAACTCCTGGCCGCCCACGCCCAGCAGCGGCAGCACGCTCACCGCCAGCACGACCATGCCCATCCCGCCGTACCACTGCGTGAGCTGCCGCCACAGCAGCATGCCGCGGCCGTGCGAGTCGATGTCGGTGAGCACCGTCGAGCCCGAAGCGGTGAACCCCGAGATCGACTCGAACAGCGCCGAGTCCCACTGCGCCCAGCCGAAGACGTCGGCGTCCAGCACGTACGGCAGGCCACCGAGCAGCGAGCACGACAGCCACGTCCAGACCACGACGGGGAAAACGTCGGAGGGCCGCACGTCGTCGGGCGGTCGGAACCAGCTGAACAGGACCGCCCCGACGCCGGCGGTGATCAGCGCGGCGGTCAGCAGCGGCCGCTCGCCGTGGGAGGTGGCCGAGACCCACTCCACGAGCGTCGCGAGCAGCATCCCCGGGACCAGGAACAGCAGGGCCAGACCCACGACGTGCAGGGGGAGATTCCTGCGATATCGGGCTCGCGGCACGAGCGACAGCTCCGAGACGCCTCGCAGCGCCCCTCTCATGATCGCCGCCCGGCATCGTGGCGTTCGGTGTCGAGCAGGCGGCGCGCTCCGGTGGCGGCGGCGCCGGCGACCACCACCAGCGGGAAAAAGGACAGCCTTCCCAGCAGCATCAGCACCGCCAGAACGCTCCGCTCGCCGCCGCCGAGCGCCCCCAGATCGGCGCCGGGCGCGGGACCCATCGTGGCGAGCGCGCTGATCGAGGCGCTAGCGCCGCCCCAGAGGTCCATCCCGGCGAGGCTCAGCCCGAACACCCCGGCCAGCACGGCGGCGGCGAACAGGATTTGGTAGCCGTTCAGCAGCGCCAGAGGCCGCTCGGCCACCGAGCGTCGCCCGATCTTCACCACGTGCACTGTGTGTGGGTGGATCTCCGTGACGAGCTCGCGGTAGGCGTAACGGGCCGCGGCGATGGCGCGGCGCATCTGGAAGCCGCCGCCAGCGGTGCCGGCCATCCCGCCGGTGGCGATCAGCGCCAAGGCGAGGGCCTGCGCCCCCCAGGGCCAACCAGACCAGCGTGCGGGCTCGAAACCTGTGCTGCTTGAGGCCGCGGCCACCGCTACCCCGGCGCGTCGCAGGGCGTGGGCGCCGCCGTCGCTCCAGGTCAGGGCCGTGAGTGCGCCGGTGCCCACCGCCAGCAGGAGGAGGTAGGCGCGCAGCTCAAAGGAGTGCCACAGCACCCCCCAGCGGCCTCGCACCGCCCACCAGAGTGTCGTTGCGCTCACGCCGGCGAGCGCCATGAACACCGTCGCCACCGACTCCACGGCCGTCGAGTCGAAGTGCCCCAGGCCGCCGGGATAGTTGCCGAACCCCCCGGTGGAGACGGTCGTGAATGCGTAGCTGAAGGCGTCGAGGGCACCCATGTCTGCCAGGCCGTAGGAGGCGGCGCACAGCCCCCCGAGTGTGCCGTAGACGACGGCCATCCGGCGAAGCTGCGTCTTGAACGGCGGGGCCGAGGCGCGGTCGGGAACGCCGGCACTGTCGCCGGGCAGGACGAGCGCCGGAACGTGCAGCGGAAGCGCCGCGGCCAGCAGCGCCAAGGCGGCGAACCCGCCGAGCCATTGCGTCAGCGCCCGCCAGAACAGCACCGCCGCCGGCAGCGACTGAATCCCCGTCAGGCCGCTGAGGTTGGTGGTGCAGAATCCGGCGACCGACTCGAAGGCGGCGATGCCCAGCGACCCTGTCGCCCCGGTCAGCAGGTACGCCGCCGTCGAGGTGACGATCATCATGAGCCAGGCGCCGCAGGCCGCCGCGAATATCGCCATGGGCGGCGGGTGGGCGGGGAGGCGCGCCCGTCGCACGCCGAGCCGGCCGGCGGCGGCGCATCCCAGTCCCAGACCGGCCAGCGCCGCCGCAGGGCCGAGGTCGGCCAGACCGACCAGCCCGGACAGCACCATCGCCCCGCCGCAGACCAGCGTCGCCCAGCCCGCGGCCCACACGGCCAGGTTGGTGCTGGCGCGGGCACCGGCCCGCCGACCGGTGGGGATGGGTCTCGCCGGCGGGTCCGCCGCGGGTCTCACTCGAATCGTTTGCGGGCCGCGGCGACCGCTTTGGGGCGGGCGAAGATCACGAGGTGGTCCCGCTCCTGCAGCACGACGTGCCCGCGACCGACCATCGCGGCGCCGTCGCGCAGCACCGCCGCGATGAGCACTTCTTTGGGTAGATGGAGGTCGCAGATCCGCTGCCCCGCCACGCTGCTGCTTTCGGCCACGGTCAACTCAAGCACCTCGACGTCCATGTCGAGGTAGGTGGCGACGCGCACGCCGCCGCGAATGATCCGCATCACGCCGTTGGCGCAGGCGGTCCGCGGGGACAGGGCACCGTCGATTCCGAGCGTGCGCAGCAGCGGCAGGAACTCGAGCCGGTGCAGCAGGGCGATCGTCTCGGGGACCCCCACTGACTTGGCGTACAGGCAGGCCAGGATGTTGTCCTCGTCGTTGCCGGTCACCGCGATGACGGCGTCGTGATTGCCGACCTGCTCCTCCTCGAGCAGCTCAGCGTCGGTGATGTCGCCCTCGAGGATCAGGACGTCGTCCAGAGACTCGGCGATCTGCCGGGCGCGCTCGCCGTCCCGCTCGACGAGACACACCTCGGAGTTCATCTCCACGAGCCGCCGGGCCACCATCTCGCCGGTTCGGCCGCCGCCGAGCAGCATCACCCGGTGGGGTCGGGCCTGCGTCAGGCCGAGCAGGCGCCGAAGCTCGTTGGATGACTTGCCGATGTCCACGATCCGCACGACGTCGCCTGCCCGCAGCACCATGTCCCGGCGCGGGATCACCGTCCGGTCACCCCGGGAGACGGCGCCGATGAGGAAGTCCCAGTCCGCTCCGTACGGGGCGAAGCTCTCCGAGAGACGCCGGCCCACGAGCGGCGATTCGGGGCTGAGCACGGTGCCGACGACGGCGACGCGGTCCTCGGCCAGCATGTTGATCTCGCTGGCCCCCGGATAGTCGAGGAGGTGGAGGATCTCAACGGCGGTCTCCTCATCGGGATCGATGACCACATCCGCCCCCGCGGCGCTGAGCAGCCCGGCCGCTGCCGGCGCCCGCAGCGCCTCCGCCTCGATGCGGGCGATGCGCCGCTCCACGCCCGCCTGGCTCGCCAGCATGCACGCCACGAGGTTGGCCTCATCGTCGGTGGTCACGGCCACGAGCAGGTCGGCGTCGCCGATGCCAGCGGCGTCCATGTCGTCGGGGTGGCTGCCGCTGCCGGTGACGACGAGGGCGTCGATGTGCTGCTCCACATGCCGGGCGCGCTCGGGATCCTGCTCGACGACCACCACCTCGTGGCTCTCCTTGGTGAGCCGCTCCGCTAGGTACGACCCCACCTCGCCAGCGCCCACGATGACGACCTTCACGGCCGGCGCCTCCCGCGGCGGACGCGGCGGTCAGGGAGCCGCGGCGGCGGTCGGCCTGCCGCCGGCGCGGCGGCGTGGCGGTTCAGTTCCACGGCACCAGGTCGCGCCCGAAGCGCCGCACGCCGGCGGGGGAAACGAAGGCGTCCAAGGCCACGTCCTGCGGCCGGCACACGAGCTGCGGGTCCCACTGGAAGAGGTGACCCACACCCACCAGCATCGGGCCGTCCGCGGGTGCCGGCGCGTCGGGGGCGATCCGCAAGGCCAGGGCGCGGTCGTAGTAGCCCCGCCCCCGCCCCACGCGGGCGCCGCGGGGGCCAAACAGCACCCCAGCGATGAGGATCACATCGTGGTTTCGGACGTCGATCGCCTCGCCGCACGCGGGGATCGGGATCCCGAACCGGCCCGGCACCAGCTCGCCGCCGCGCCGCCAGCGCAGGAACACCAGCCGGTCGGCGTCGTCGATGGCCGGCACGGTGACGGCGACGTCCTCGGCCCACAGCCTCGCCACCACCGGCCAGAGGCTGACCTCGCCGTCGTCGGCCACGAAGGTCCCCACCACCCCGGCGCGGCGCATCTCCGGGAGGCTCCAAATGTGGGCCGCCAGCGCGGCCGCCGACGTGGCCTGCACGTCGGCGCCAAGGGCGCGCCGCTGCCGGCGCACTCGAGCCTGTCGTGTGGAAATCTCCACTGATCGAACTCTAGCGAGGCGCCGCCGCCGGCAAGGGCACCTCGGCGGAGTCACCGAGCCGCAGGGGTCGGCTGCTAGCTTGCGGAGGACTTTGGAACCGAGGAGGTAACCGGAGTGCAGGCAGTCCCTTATCTGGCCGGCGCCATCGCGCTGGCGGCCCTGGCGCTAGCCGGGTTCTTCTTCCGCTACGTCCGCGCCGCCGATCCCGGCAGCCCGCGCATGGTGCAGCTCATGGACGCCATCGCCGGCGGGGCGCGCACGTTCCTGCGCCGGGAGTACCGCTGGGTAGCCGGCTTCGTGATCATCATGATCGTGCTGTTGGTGACGCTCTTGGACTGGGGGCCGATGGGGGCGGTGGCCTACTTCTTGGGCGCCCTGCTGTCGGCCGCCGCGGGTTGGATCGGCATGACCGTGGCCACGATGGCCAACGCCCGCACCACCCAGGCGGCCCGCGTCGGACCTCAGAAGGCCCTCCCGTTGGCGTTCCGGGGCGGCGCCGTGATGGGCTTCTCGGTGGCGGGGCTGAGCCTCTTGGGGCTCAGCTTCTGCTACCTCCTGTTCGTGGTCTGGCTGAAGCACCTCGACGCTTTCGAGGTCATCACCGCCTACGGCCTCGGCGCCAGCTCGATCGCCCTGTTCAGCCGAGTCGGCGGCGGCATCTACACCAAGGCCGCGGACGTGGGCGCCGACCTGGTGGGCAAGGTGGAGGCCGGCATCCCCGAGGACGACCCGCGCAACCCGGCGACCATCGCCGACAACGTGGGCGACAACGTGGGCGACGTGGCGGGCATGGGCGCCGACCTGTTCGAGAGCTACGCCGGCGCCATCATCGCCCCGGTCGCCTACGTCTGGTTCGCCTACGGCGCTTCCTCGGTCACCGACGCGGGCGACGGGCTGCTGGGCGACCTGCTGCTGTTCCCGTTCCTGGTGGCGTTCGTGGGGATGGCCGCCTCGATCATCGGCGCTTTCTTCGTGCGAGCCGGCGAGTCGGCGCGGGTCAAGGATCTCTCCGCTGCGCTGCACCGCGGCACCAACGCCGCCATGGTCATCACCCTCGGCGGCGTCTTCGCCGTCGGCGCCGTCCTCTTCGAAGGCAGCGCCTCCTGGGGCCTGCCGCTGGCGGTGGTGTGCGGGATCGCCGTGGGCTACGCCATCGGCCGGGTGGCGGAGATCTGGACGAGCGACCACTACCGGCCGGTTCGCCAGATTGCCCGGCAGGCCAAGACCGGGCCGGCGACGACGATCTTGTCGGGCCTGTCGGCGGGCATGGTGTCGGTGGCCGCCTCGGTCGGGCTGATCGTTGCCGCCGTCGGGCTGGCCTACTTCGCCGGCGACGCCACCTTGGGCGCCGCGGGCGCTGAGCTCTCCGGGGGCATCTACGGGGTGGCCATCGCCGCCATCGGCATGCTGGCCACCACCGGGGTGGTCGTGGCGGTGGACGCCTACGGGCCGATCGCAGACAACGCCGGCGGAATCGCCGAGATGTCCGAGCTTCCCGCCGAGGTGCGCGGCGTGACCGACTCGCTGGACTCCCTCGGCAACACCACCGCGGCGGTCGCCAAAGGGTTCGCCGTGGGCTCAGCGGCGGTCACGGCGCTCGCCCTGTTCGCCGCCTTCAAGCAGGCGGTGGGCGCCGAGGGGGGGCTGCTGGCCCTGGACTTGAGTTCGGTGGACGTCTTCATCGGCCTGTTCTTGGGGGTGATGCTGCCGTTCCTGTTCGCCGCCCTCACGATCGACGCGGTAGGGCGCGCCGCCAACAAGATGATCGAAGAAGTGCGCCGGCAGTTCCGTGAGATTCCCGGTCTGCGGGAGGGCGCCGAGGGCGTGCGGCCCGACTCGGCCCGCTGCGTCGACATCTCGACGCGTGCGTCGCTGCGGGAGATGCTCGTCCCGGGCGCCTTAGCGATCGCGGCGCCGCTCGTGATCGGCTTCATCGACCTCGACGCCCTCGGCGGTTTCCTGGCCGGGGCACTCGTGTCGGGGTTCGCGCTGGCCATCTTCATGGCCAACGCTGGCGGGGCGTGGGACAACGCCAAGAAGTACATCGAGGCCGGCAACCACGGCGGCAAGGGTTCGGAGGCCCACAAGGCCGCCGTCGTGGGCGACACGGTGGGGGATCCTTTCAAAGACACCGCGGGGCCCTCCATGAACATCCTCATCAAGGTCATGACCATCGTGTCGCTCATCTTCGCCTCGGCTTTCGTCTGAGCCTGCTGCGGGGGGCCGGGGGGCGGTGGAGGTCGCTGAGGCCCTGACGGCCCTGCAACTGGGGCCCGGTGCGACGTGGGATGAGATCCGCGCCCGGTACCGCAGGCTGCTGCGCGCGCACCATCCCGACCTCACATCCGATCCCGGCGCGGCCGACCGGACCGCTCGCCTGACCGCCGCCTACGCCGTACTGCAGAAGGCCACCGGCGACGGACGCCGCCCGCTGCCGTCGCCTGAGGCCGCCCGGCCGCCGCCCGCGCCCCACGCCGAGACCGCCCGCGCCGCGCGCCGAACCGCAGCGCCGCCCGCGCGAGGCCCGCCCCGCGCCGCCCGGCCCCGCGGCGG
>VXNF01000010.1:0-16257 GCA_009840735.1 Acidimicrobiia bacterium
TGGTCGGAGACTCGGTCCTCAACCTGCGAGATCTGCTCGTAGTCCTAACTGATCATAAGAACTCTGGTGCCCTCCCGCAGCACCGCCCGGTTCTTGGTGTAGATCTCGGCGCGGGCCCCCACGTCCACCGCACCCGTCGGTTCCATAAGGATCAGCAGGCGGGGCTGAGTCCGCAGCCACTTGGCGATGACGACTTTCTGGGCGTTCCCCCCCGAGAGGGTCGACAGCTCGGCTTCGGGCTCGGGCGGGCGGACGTCGAAACGATTCAGCAGCGTCTGAGCCTGACCCCTCTCGGCGCGCCCGCGGATCCGTCGCAACGACGGCTTGTCGGGGTTCATGAAGATGTTCTCGCGCAGCGTGAGCTCCGTGGCCGCGCCTTCCTCGGCGCGATCGGCCGGGACGTAGGCGATGCCGGCGGCGATCGCCTCGGCGGGACCGCTGGGCCGGAACTCACGGCCCCCCACCTCGATGGATCCTCCCGTGGTCGGCGCCAAGCCGAAGAGCATCCGCCCCAACGCGTGATGACCAGAGTCGGCCAGTCCCGTCACCGCCACCATCTCCCCCTCCCGCACCGAGAGCGAGATCGGCCCGAGACCGCCACCCTCCAGGTGGCGCACCGACAGAACATCCGTCTGCGCTGCGGCGTGGGCATCGACTGACACCGGCGCCACCTCGCGGCCCACGATCAGCGTCACCAACTCGGACTCCGAGAGTTCCTCGATGTCTCTGGTCGCCACCGTTCGACCGTCGCGGATCACGCTGACCCGGTCGCATATTCCCATTACCTCGTCGATGCGATGAGTAATCAGCACGATGGCAACGCCCTCGGATCGAAGGCGCCGCAGGATCTCGAACAGGTCGCGCACCGCCCCAGCGTGCAGGCTGGCCGTCGGTTCGTCCAGCACTAACAGCCGGGCGTTCGTGGCCACCGCCCGTGCGATCGCCCCCTGTGCGCGCAGCGCGATCGGCAGGTCGGCAACCTCGGTGTCCACGTCGAGGTCGACGCCCATGCGAGCCAGCGCGCTCCGGGCTCGGGCGCGGAGCTCGTTGCGGTCGATGCTGCCCGCGCGGGTGGGGAACCCGGCGGTCAACGCCACGTTCTCGGCGACGGTGAGCGCGCCGACGAGGCCGTGCTGCTGGTGAATGAAGGCGCAGCCGCGCCGGGCGACGGCTTCGGGGCCGAAGCCGGTCGGGAGGACCTCGCCGAACAACTCCACCGAGCCCGCGTCGGGAACCTCCACACCGGCAGCGATCTTGACGAGCGTGGACTTTCCTGCGCCGTTCTCGCCCAACAGCCCGTGGATCTCGCCGGCGAGGACCTCGAAGTCGGCCTCGGCCAGCGCCACCGTGCCGCCGTAGACCTTCGTCACGCCGCTGAAGCGGCCCGCGACAGGCCGGTTCTCTGCTGAGCCCCGAACTGTGGCGGTCACCTCTGCGGCCCGTTTTGAGCTAGCCGATGCCCCAGAGCGCCCGGTACTCGGCACGGAAGTCGACGGCGTCGGCGAACCGCTGGTCCTGGTTCAGGTCGCTCGGCGCGTTGTCGGCATCGAACAGCAGAACGCCGATGCCGAGGTCCAGGGCACCGAGGTACGGCGAGCCGGTCAGGCCCCGGATGGCCTGGTCGATGCCGGCCCAAGCCAGCCACTCCAGCGACGAGGCGGCTGTCAGCCAGGCGCCGCCGTTGATCACGTTCGTGAGTCCCTCGTCGTTGGGGTCCTTGTGCAGAACCTTCACGTCGGAGCGCCCCGCCGTGCGCAGCGACTCGATCACAGCCGTGTCGCCGAGCGAGTAGGGCATGATGAGGTACTCGACGTCGGGGTTCTGGGCGAGGATGCCGCTGATGATGCCGTCCACGGCGGCAGGGTCGAAGGCGTCGGTGATGAGCCAGTCCTGGACGTGCAGCGAGCAGGCGGAGCACTGCGCCATGATCTGCTCCACCTCGTCGGCTGTCGCCGCCAGGGTCGGGAAGGTGGCGTCGCGGATCATGCTCACGTTGGCGGTGCCGCCCGAGTCGGCAATCACCGCGAACGCCTGCAGGGCGCCCAGCAGGGGGCTGCGCAGCGACACGTAGGCGTCGTAGGCCGCCAGGGCGTTCGGATCGGGCTCGGGCAAGTCGGCCAGTGAGATCGTGATGATCCCGGCGTCGGCGGCGAGGTCGAGCCGGTCGCCGACCAGCGCTCCCGGCGCTGCCGCGCCCAGGATCACGTCGGGCGCCTTGGCGATTGCGCTGTCGAACGCCGCCACGTAGCTCTCCGGCGTCCCTGCCCCGGCGATCATCTCGTGCTCCCAACCCAACTCGGCGGCGACCGCGTCGACGAAGTCGCTGACCGTGGAGCACGGCGGCACCGGCGCGCACGGGATGGTGACGATGCTGACCCCGCTCGGCGGTGTCGGGGTGGAGGAGGGTCCGCCCCAGGTCGTCAGCCGCGTGACGTCGGCGGGAGTGTTGCCGGTCTCCTTCAGCGACGTGACCATGCCGGCGAGCGCCGCCTCGGTGATGCGCCGCGACTCGGCCACGATCGGATCCTCGGCTGACTCGGCTGCGGCCGCTTCGGCAGCTTCGGCTGCGGCGCGCGCCTCGTTGGCCTCCTGCTGCGCCGCCGCGGCTTGGGACCTCGCCTCATCCGCGGCGCGCTGCGCTTCGGCCAGCGCGTCCTCCGCTGCGGCGACGGCCGCCTGGTTGCCCGATGCCGTGGCCTGAGCCAACTCGGCTGCGGCCTGCGCCTCCTGGGCCGCGGCCATCGCTACCTCCGCCGACGCCGATGCATCACCCGCCGCGGCCAGAGCGGAGGCGGCAGTGTCGCTCGCGCTGGAGGCGGCGCTGCTCGCCGCGTCGACCGCCGCAGTCGTGTCGTCGTCGGTGCCGCCGCAGGCCGCCGCCGCGAGCGCGACCGCCAGCGAGACTCCGAGCACCTTGAACCAGTGATACCGCCGCGTGATTCTCATGATCTTCCCCTTGTGAGGCAGCAAGACCGGCCGCCCAGCCCGAGGCGGGCACGACCGGCACACAGACGCCGGACCCTAGCACGAGGCGCAGGATCGCCAAGAGCCGCTGCTAGCGTCACCCGGCGGTGCTTCCGCTGCTGTACGTCGTTCGCATGGACGTCGAGGACGGTTATCTCGGCGAGTTCGTCAAGTGGTACGACACGCGCCACGGCCCGGACCTCATAGGCACCGGCTTCCACAGCTGCAACGCCTATCACTCGGTCGTCGGCGGACCGCTCATCTGCAACGTCTACGAGGTTCCCGACCTGGAGATCTTCTCCTCCGAGCCCTACGTCGACGTGCGCCGCAGGGACAAGCAACTGGTCGATGAGGTGCTGCACAAGATCAGCAACCACTCCAACACGACCTATGCGCAGGTACAGACCGCCGGCCTGCCCGAGTCGGCCCTCGAGCCGGCGGACCGTCCTTCGCGGCGCGGCGCGGTGACCGCGCCGGTCGTCTCCACATTGCGTCTCGATGTCGCCGAGGGTGCTGCGGACCGGTTCCTGTCGTGGTACCGGTCCGGCGAGGCGGCGCGCCAGGCGGCGCGCCCGGGATTCATCGCCGGCCGCGTCGGGCGCCAGAACGGCAAGCACCCGCTCTTCCCGTCGTCACAGCCCGACTGGATCGTCCTCACCGAGTGGGCAACGGTGGACGAGGCGGTCAGAGACGGCGAACCCGATGTCGTCGCCGGCCGCTACCGCGAAGCGCTGGGCTCGGACATCTCGAACCTCACCTACAACATCGCCTCCCTCAGTGCCACGCTGCTCAACGCCACGAACTGGGCCCCCTGAGAGCTCTGCACGCCTCGGCCCGACGAGGAGGTTCAGCCGATGAAGTTCAGCATCGCCCCCGCCGTTCAGAAGCTCGAAGGCGGCGAACGCCGGCTCGACATTGACGGATTCCTCAGCGAATGCCGCACCGCTGAAGACACCGGTTGGTACGGCGCCTACACCGGTGAGAAACACTCCGGCGACACCACCTACACCTCCAGCCCGATGCTGCTCTGCGCGCGCGGGCTCGCGGCCACGCAGCGCATGATGTTCGGCACCTGCGTGACTGTCCTGCCTGTCCATCACCCCGTAACGGTGGCCGAAGACGCCTCGGTGCTGGACGCCATGTTCCCGGGGCGCTTCCGGCTCACCACCGGCGTGGGCTACTTCAGCGGCGACTTCGAGCCTTTCGGTGTGGGGCTCGACGAGCGGAAGCAACGGATGGACGCGGGGATGGAGGTCATCGCCGCCTTCCGGTCGGGTCGGCTCATCGGGGTCCCCGAACCCTGGCAGGGCGCCGTGCCCCGGCGCGATCCCGCCCTCGGAGCGGACAATCTCGAGGTGTTCATCGGGGCCTGGAGCGTTCCCGGCGTGCGGCGGGCAGCACGCATGGCCGACGGCTGGATCACCGACCCCATTCGCAGCGGGCGTTGGATCAGCCATCTCGCCGACGTCTACCGAGCCGAGTGCGCGGCTGCTGGCAAGGCGCCCCGGATCGTGCTGTTCCGGGAGGCGTGGCTGGACGATACCGACGAGGCCGCCCGCGCCACCTACGGTCCTCACGTGCTCGGCTACTCGCGGGTGTACTTCGAACGCGGCAACGCCTACGACGAGCGCTTCGACCCGTGGTTGGCCGCGGTGGGGAGCGCTGCGGACCTGCAACTCCACCACGTCCTGCCCGACCGTGTGCTCTGCGGTTCGACCGAGACGTGGCTGGCGCAACTCGAGGACTGGCGCCGCACGCTGAACCCCGAGGAGATGCTGCTCAGGCTGCGCCACTTCCAAGGACCCTCCCTCGGCGCCACCCTGGACGCCATCGGTGAGATCGGCGACTCGGTGATCCCGCAGTTGCAGGGCGGACCGTGACCGTTCGCACCTGGGACGTACCGGTCGGCCGGCGTGCCGACGGCGAGCCCTGGCGGCTCCGGTTCCTCGAGGTGACAGGCTCACGACCCGGACCCACAACGGCGTTCGTCTCGGGGATCTTCGGCGACAAGCCGCTGGGCGTGCTGGCGCTGTGGGGCCTGCTTCGGAGGCTCGAGGCCGCAGACGACTTCGCCGGCGCCGTCGTGCTCTGTCCCGCCGCCAACCCGCCCGCGCTGGAAGTGGGCACCCGCATCAGTCCCGACCATCTCTACTTGAACAGGGTGTTCCCGGGCGCGCCCGGCGGGTTCCTGACCAATCAGGTGGCCGCCGCCCTAATCGGCACCCTGACCGAGCGCACCGACTGCGTCGTGGACCTGCACTCGGGGACACCGACGATGGCCCTCTGGTACTCCTACGACTACGGGAACCCCGAGTTCACGGCGTCCTTCGGCTACACCCCGGTGGTCTGCAACTTCGCCCAGCCCGGCCAACTCTGCAAGGCGATCTCCGACGCCGGGGGCACTGCCGCTCTCGTGGAGTTCGGGGGCGCTGCGCTGGGAGATCCGAGCGTGGGCGTGGAAGGCTGCCTGAATGTGCTGCGCTACCGAGGCCAGCTGGCCGGCCGATCAACCGGGCCGCGCACCGTCCCCCTCATCGACGGTGACGTGAGCCTCTACATGCCGTCACACGTCGGCGTGCTGACGTCCCGCTACCCGACCGCTGAGGTGGGGCGGCCGATCGAGGCGGGATGGGTGGCACGACTCGACTGTCCAGCCACCGGTGAGCGGCTCGAGGACTTTGCCGTCGAGCGCGCCGGGGGCCTGCTCATGCTGGCCAACACGTCGCCCACGATGATCGGGCCGGGCGACTTCGGCTCGGTGGTGGCCTTCCCGTCGGGGGAGATCGCCGTGCCGAACACCTGAGAGCGCCGAGGTGAGGACGTGAGCGAGGATCGCCGCACCGCCTCGGGGATCCCGATCAAGGGATGCTATGGCCCCGATGACGTGCCCCCCTCGGCGGGGGCGGCCCTCGCGGCCGGGCCGGGGCGGGCACCGTTCCTGCGCGGGGCCTACGAGGGCATGTACCGCACGAAGCCGTGGCGCATCTTCCAACTCAGCGGCTTCGGCAATCCCGCCGACGAGCGCGAGCGCCTGCTCTTCCTGCTGCGCCAAGGCGAGGGCGGCATCATCATGGAGCACGACCGGAACACCGCCGACCACCTCTACGACGTCGACCACCCCGAGGTGGTGGCGCGCCGCGAAGACGTCGGCCTGACCGGGGCGGTCATCATCGGAGTGCGCGACTACGAGACCATTCTCGACGGAATCCCGATCCAGGACATCTACACGCACCCCGGCGGCGCCGTCGTCCAGCACGCCCCGTTCGCCCTGGCCTGCTACTGGACGGTGGCCAAACGCCGCGGGATCGACCTCCGCCGCCTAGCCGGAACCGGCCAGAGCGACTTTTTCCTCACCTACGTGGGCTGCATCACCAAACAGCAGATCCCCCCGAGCGCCGGCCTCCGCCTGAACGGCGACATCACCGAGTTCTGCCTGGAGAACCTGCCTCGCTGGGTGCCCGTGTCCATCGCCGGCTACAACGGCGCCGACAGCGGGCTGTCGGCGCCGGACGAACTAGCGACGGTGTTCGCCACCGCGGTGGAGTACCTCGACGCCCTAGCCGAACGCGGACGCCACGAGCCCCAGGAGCTGTCCCACAAGGTGGGCGGGGTGAACTTCCGTGTCGGCATGGACTTCTTCGAGGACATCGCCAAGCTGCGCGCGGCGCGCAAGATGTGGGCCGAGCTGCTTCAGCGGCGCTACGGCATCCGCGACGAGAAGGCCCGCCAACTGCGCATCCACGTCGTCACCGCGGGGTCGGCGCTCACCTACCAGCAGCCCTTCAACAACATCGCCCGCGGGACGGTCATGGCGTTGGCCTCGGTCTTGGGGGGAGTGCAATCCCTGGGGGTCGCCTGCTACGACGAAGCCCTCTCGATCCCCTCCGAGCACGCCCACCAGATGTCGGTGAGGATTCAGCAGATCCTTCAGCACGAGACGGGCATCGACGCCGTGGCGGACCCGCTCGGCGGCTCGTACTACCTGGAGGCGCTTACCGCCGAGTTGGAGGCCCGCGCCTGGGAGTGCTTCGAGGAGATTCAGCAACAGGGCGGATTCATCGAGGCGCTGGACTCCGGCTGGTTGCACCGTCGTGCCGCGCGGCGGCAGTCCGAGCAGTGGGCAGAGGTCGAGAGCGACGCCCGGTTGATCGTCGGCGTCAACTGCCACGAGATCGACGAGACGCCCTTTGAGATCGACGGGTTCCAGGGGACCACCGACGCCTGGGATCAGGCGACGGCGCGCCTCGCGGAGGTGCGATCCTCCCGCGACGGTGCCGCCGCCCGGCACGCCCTTCGCGAACTCGAGCGGGTCTGCCGGTCTACCGAGAACGTCATGGTCCCGATGATGCAGGCCGTCGACGCCGATGTCACCCTCGGCGAGATCGGCGATGTGTTCCGCGGCGTCTGGGGCGACTGGGAACCGCCGATCCGGCCGTGAGCAGAGTCATCATCGCCAAGACCGGTCTCGACGGTCACTGGCGGGGAACCCTGCTGGTCTCCCGAGCCTTGCGCGACGCGGGATTCGAGGTGATCATGCTCGGCATGGCCCGCAGCGAGGAGATCGTGTCGGCCGCGGTCGACGAGGATGCCGACCTGGTAGGCCTCAACGTCGGCGGACGCGTCGAGGTCGTCGAACGCATCCTGGACGACTTGGCCGCCGCCGCGCCCGGTGTCGCGGTCTTCGCCGGCGGCGTCGTGCCACCGTGGGTGTTGCGGCGCCTCGAGGCGCGCGGCGTGGAGGTCTACCCGCCGGGCTCGAAGCTGGGCGACATCGTGGCAGCGGCGCGGCGACTGACGCGCCGCCCGCCGTCGGACGCCAGCCGCGCGGAGAACGCTCTCCAAGATCACGAAGAGCGACGAGACGAGAGAAAGGCAGAGCAATGACCGACCTTGCCGCGGCTCGCCGGGCAAAGCTGGGCAGAGCGACGATCGGTGACCAGCTGCGGCGTCACGCGCAGCACACTCCCGACAAGGAAGCCATCGTCTACTACGGGCCGGACGGCTCGCGGTCGGTCATCAGCTACGAGCAGCTCAACGCGCAGGTGAACCGAGCGGCCGATGCGCTGGCGCGCTTGGGCGTCAGCAGGGGCGACGTGGTGGCGGTGATGTCCCGCAACAGCGTCGACTACATGACCATCTGGTTCGCCGCGCTAAAGCTGGGCGCGGCGCTTACCGGCCTCAATTTCACCTTCACCGAGACCGAGATCAGCTACCAGGTGAATCACGCCCAGCCCCGCGTGCTAATGGCCGAGGACGTGTTCTGCGCCAGGATCGAGGCGGCCAGGGCGACAGGGTCCCTAGCGAGCGTGGAGCACTTCCTCTACAGCAGCGCGGAGGCGGCGCCGCCGGAGGGTTGGCTCGCCTTCTCGGCACTTGTGGCGGGGGGCGACACCGCCGAGCCAGACGCCGATGTGAACGAGGACGACGTGGCGATGCTCGTCTACACCAGCGGCACGACGGCGTTCCCCAAGGGCGTCCTGATCTCGCACCGCAACTATCTCATCTCCACGACGCCGGCTTGGACCCAGGCGCTGGATCTGGGGCCGCGGGTCGTGTGGCTGTTCGTGATGCCCTTCTTCACGATCGCCGGGCTCGGCAGCATGACGAACATCGTCAACTGCGGCGCCACGATCGTCCTGGCCCACACCATCGACCCGGCTGCGGCGATACGGATCATCGCCGCTGAGAAGGTCAGCTACATGGCGCAGACCCCGACGTTCTTCCTCGCCATGACGACCGAGCCGGAATTCCGCGACGCCGACCTCACGGCGCTGCAACGGTGCATCACCTACGGCGGCACGGTGCCGTCACACATGATCACGACCTGGCAGGAGGCCTCGCCCGGGATCACCTGGGGGACCTACTGGGGCCAGTCGGAGTTGAGTCAGCTGGGCACCGTCGGCTGGTTCTCGTCGCTGGCGGACATCCCCGGCGGCGCCGCCTCCTGGATCGGCAAGCCGGTGCCGCAGCTGGAGATCCGCGTCGTCGACGACGACGGCGCCGACACCGAGGTGGGCGAGCTGATCTGCCGATCGCCTTCGGTGATGCTCGGCTACCTCAACGACACCGAGCGCACCGCGGAGGCGTTCCGGGACGGCTGGTTGCACACCGAGGACATCGTGCGAATCGACAGTGACGGGAACCTGTTCTTCGTGGACCGCAAGAAGGACATGATCAAGACGGGCGGCATGAACGTCTCGTCGGTGGAAGTGGAACGCACCCTCTACGGCCACGATGCGCTCCTCGAGGTGGCCGTGGTGGGTCTGCCCGACGACTACTGGTCTGAGGCTGTCAGCGCGTTCGTCGTCGCCAAGCCGGGGCGGACCGTCGAACCCGATCAGATCATCGAACACTGCCGCTCCTCGTTGGCGAGCTACAAGGTCCCCAAGACGGTGCGCGTCCTGGAAGCGCTGCCTAAGGACACCCAAGGGAAGATCCTCAAACGCCAGCTGCGCAAGGAGCACGCCTGATCCCCCGGCAGATGAGGCCTCGGCGGGCCCCGACGGGCACCGGGCGCGTGCAACCTAGAGTGAGGCGATGAGCGACGTCGAGCGGCTAGTCGGGGAGCTGGACTTCTACGATCCCGCCTTCATCGACGATCCGTACCCGACGCTGGGGCGGCTGCGGGAGGCCACGCCGATCTTCTGGAACCCCCGGACGGGCCAGTGGATGCTCACCCGGTTCGACGACGTCTACGAGACGCTGAGGGACCGTCGGTTGGGCCGCGTCTATGACCACATGTATAGCCACGAGGAGCTGGGCAAGCCCGGACCGGACCCGCGCTGGGCGTCGTTCAACCAGCACGAGCGCTGGTCGCTGCTGAGCCTCGAGCCGCCCGACCACACCCGCATCCGCCGCTTGGTCTCCAAGGTGTTCACGCCCCGCTCGGTGACCGCCCTCGGGCCACGCATCGCCGAGCTGTCCAGTGAGCTGGCGGAGCAGTGCCGGCAGATGGGGACCTTCGACCTTCTGAGCGACTACGCCCAACTCTTCTCCGTGGCCGTGGTGGGCGAGGTGCTGGGCGTCCCCCGCCGTGACACGCACCTACTGCTGGACTGGTCCCATGCCATCGTCAAGATGTACGAGTTCACGGTTCCGGAGGAACTGAAAGTCCGGGCCGAGACGGCCGCCGGCGAGTTCATCGACTACACGAAGGCGCTGATCGAAGCCAAGCGCCGCTCGCCTGACGGCGCGCTGGTCTCGAAGCTGGTGGAGATCTCCGACGACGGCGACCGGTTGAGCAACGACGAGATCGTCTCGACGGTGATGGTCCTGCTCGAAGCGGGCCACGAGGCCACCGTCAACACCCTCGGCAACGGGACCCGCGCCCTGCTGCGGAACCCCGATCAGTGGCGCCGGATGGTCGCCGGCGAGGTGGATGCAGCCACGGCGACCGAGGAGTTGCTGCGGTACGACTCGCCGCTGCAGTACTTCAACCGCTGGGTGCTCGAGCCCGGCGTGGAGATCGCGGGCCGGCCGATGGCAGTCGGAGACGACGTGGTCATGCTCTTCGGGTCGGCCCAACGCGATCCTCGCAGGTTCGATCTCCCCGACCGCCTCGATGTGGCCCGAGGCGATCCGACACACATCGGCTTCGGCGGCGGCACCCACTTCTGCGTCGGAGCGCCGCTGGCACGCGCCGAGTTGGCCGTCGCCTTCGCCGACCTCGCCCGCTGCTTCCCCGAAATGGAGCTGGCCGAAGAGCCGACCCGCCACCAGGCGTTCGCCATCCGAGGCCTCACCGAACTCCGTCTGAACGTCAACTAGGCCGCGTCGGAGGGGCGAGGGCCCGCGGCGCCGAGCCACTCCGATTCGGACGGGCGGAACACGTCGAGGTCCGGGGCTTCGATGTTGGAGCCTCTCGCTTCCATCCCGACGAGCACGTCGCGGGCTTTCACCAGGTGCTCACGCAGCATCGACATGAGAGCGCGGTCGTAGCGCCGACCCTCCTTTTCCCCGACGAGCATCCAGACAGCGGTGAGCAGCAGCATCGTCATGACCGGGAGCGTGACGCTGATGATGACTTCGACCACTGACACGGCAGGCCTCCTCGCTTCCCGTCAGATTCGCGCCGCGCACACGATGCTCGCCTCAAGCACGATGCGGCCCTGCGCGTCGCAGTCGTGGAGCACGTCCACGGAGACGGTTCCCGGATCCGCATAGCAGTGAGGCGGCAACTCCGAGAGCCTCATCGTCAAGGTCCGGCCGTTCCCCGCGGCGTCGAGCGCGGCCATCGAGAGGTAGTTCGCCCCGCCGAACGCGCCGCTCACGTTGTATCTGCCTTCTCGCAACTCGACCGGGCGCGACACGACCTCGGCTCCGTCGTCGGTGGTGAGCGCGTAGCAGACCGTCGCTTGCTGTGGATCGCCTCGAACGGACTGCACGACGTAGATGAACCGTTCCGGCGGCGTCGCGTCGGGTATGTCGTGCTGAGTTGCCGCCGTCGGGACCGTGCTCACTGTCGCAGCCTCCTCTCAGTCCTGGCCGTCGCGCCGACCGTAACCAACGGGACGGTCGTCCGATGCGCGCCGTGCGCCTCGCCCATGTGCGCAGCCCTATGCTACAGAGCGACAGTGCCAATTTCAATGCTATTCCAATTATTTCTGTATCTTTCTGTAAGGCCGCTTGGGCAAGGGCGGCGAGACGACGCTGCGGACCCGCTACAACGCCTGGAACGCCGACGGGGTCTTCGAGCGGGCCGGCGCCGAGGCGCTGGCGGCCTATGACCGCGTCGTGGGCCTGGACCTGACCGAACTCCGTCTGAGCGTCAACTAGCTGGGGACGCGCCGCCCCACCCGGACCTGGTGCCAACCGATTTATAGCGGTTTGAGAGGCTTATAGCGATTTCTCGTATAAGCGACTAAGATTGCTATAAGTCCCCCGCACCGGCAGCTCTCCCGGAGGTCACCCCATCGATCCTGTCGCGAATCCCTATAGTCCGGGCGCTGGCAAGCGTCCGCCGGCGCTCGTGGGGCGCGAGGCCGAGATCGCCGCGTTCGATGTGGCTGTGCGGAGGCTGGCACTCGGGCGTTCGGACCGGAGCCAGGTCCTCACGGGCCTGCGAGGCGTCGGCAAGACCGTGCTGCTGCGCGAGTTCCGCGACATCGCCGCCGGGCACGGTTGGGCCTGTCAGCACATCGAGATCGGTGAGGGCGACAATTTCGTGGCGCAGATCGCAGCGGCGGCCCGCGGCGCGCTGCTGGACCTGAGCCCGACCCGGCGCCTGGCGCAGGCCGCATCTCGCGTGCTCGGGATTCTCAAGTCGTTCCAGCTGTCCTGGGACATCCCGGCGGCGGGAACGCTGACTCTCAAAGTCGACCCCGTCAGCGGATCAGCAGACTCGGGCATCCTGCAACGAGACCTGACCGACCTCCTGCGAGCGGTCGCCGAACACGCCGGCGAACGGGACAAGGGCGTGGTCCTGACAATCGACGAGATCCAGCACCTGCCGAGAGACCATCTGCGCCCGTTGGTGATCGCGCTCCACGAAGTCGGCCAGGCAGAGCTGCCGCTGCTCGTCGCCGGAGCGGGGCTTCCGTCGATCCTGGGTCTGCTCGGCGAGGCTCGCACCTACGCCGAGCGGCTCTTCGGTTTCGTCGAGATCAACAGCCTCGACGAGGAGGCGGCCGCCCGAGCCCTAGCCGAACCCGCCGCTGCCGAGGGCGTCACCTGGGGCGACGCAGCGCTGGAAGAAGTCCTGCGGCGCACGTCCGGCTACCCCTACTTCCTGCAGGAGTTCGGCCGGCAGGTGTGGCGCATGGCAGAGGGTCCCGACCGGATCAGCCGCGGCGACGTGCTCGAAGCGGCACCGATCGCGATCGCCGAGCTCGACGCTGGATTCTTCCGGGTACGCATGGATCGAACCACCGACACCCAGCGGGCCTACCTGTCGGCGATGGCGGCGATGGGCCCCGGCCCGTACCGCTCCGGCGACATCGCCAAGGCCCTGGGGCGCAAGACGACCCAGCTCGCCCCGGTTCGCCAAGCCCTCATCGCCCGCGGCCTCTGCTACTCCCCCCGCCACGACGTGCTCGCCTTCACCGTCCCCGCCTTCGACGACTTCATCCGCCGCCGCATCAAGTAGCGGCCCAGAATGCACACCGCTGAGCCAGGAGGTGTGAAACAGCAGGGGCGCGGCCAGCATGGGAGGCTTCCAGCGCGGGCGACTGAAGGCGAGAATGTGAGGATGTCCCTCGCGACCGATTGGAGAGCGGCACCGTGAATGGCGAGTCGAGCGCGGCACACGAAGACGACCGACGGAAAGCAATCGCCCTGTTCCAATACCTCAAGGCAGTCACCCAGCTTCGCTTCAAGCAGCCCCTCGACGTCACCGAGTGGGACCGAGTCCTCTGGTTTGATGGCCTTCCCGATGCCCCCAAGTGCGTGACCCGTCTCCACCAGCATGATCTCAACGACTGGATCCGCATCGAACGTCCGTCGGCGCCGCCCGCGCCGCCACCCCTCCCGGCACAGCTTCAGGGGCTCGTGCCCCGAGACGAGATCGAGGACTGGCGGCGGCCGCCGAGACTCGCGCCGAAAACGGATGATCCGGTCATCCGTGACGCTTGGGAGAGGTATCAGGATCGTTGGATCGACTGGTCCGCAGACCGCGAAACCGAGGAACCGTGGCGAGAGACCTACCGGCAGTTCTTCGCGACATACAACAGGGCCGCCCAACTCGGAGAGCAATACGAGGTCGTCGTTGCCGTCGGGCTCTTGAGCTGGCAGCAGACCGAACGGAGAATTCGACGTCATCTCGTCACGGCCTCCGCCTCGATCTCGTTGGACGCAGACAGCGGGATCATCAGCGTCGCCCCCGCCGGCACCGGAAGCCAGCTGATCCTCCTTGAGGACGAAATAGTGCCAGCAGGCTCTCGGCCTCCATCCGAGGTCGTTAACCAAATTGGTGTCCGACTCGAGAATGCGGACAGCCCGTTCGAGGAGCCCGTCAAATCGGCGCTCCGAGAGTGGGTTCAGACCGCCAGTGCTGACGGCAGCTTCTCAGACGACCTACAACCTGCTGACGGCGCGACGGCGACACCGGAGGTGCGGTTTGCCCCGGCGGTGATCCTGCGCCGGCGACAAGGGCGGTCACTTCTCGAGACCTACGACCAGGTCATCGACCAACTCGAAAGGGGCAACGGCATCCCCGCAGTCGTTGGCAACCTAGCAGAGCACTCCTCGGCTTCGCTCCGCATCGAGACCTCGGACAGAGAATCGAGCGCGCCTGGGTTCGATCCAACCGAGAGTCCGCTCTTTCCGCTGCCCGCCAATCCGCAGCAACACAAGATCCTCGAGGAACTCGCGGGGCGACGCGGGGTGGTGGTCCAAGGTCCACCAGGAACGGGCAAGTCCCACACGATCGCCAACCTCATCAGCCACTGCCTCGCGACCGGTCGGCGGGTGCTCGTCACGAGTCACACCGACCGCGCGCTCCGAGTGTTGAAAGAGCAGCTCCCCGAGGAGATCCGCGATCTGGCCGTGAGCGTCCTTGGTGCCGGGCGCGAGGGCGCCGCGGACCTGCAGGCATGCGCCAACGCTCTCCTCGCCCGCCGCAACGACCCCCGTCGGGGTGTCAAGCATCTCCGAACGGTGATTGACCGACTCGGCACGACACTGGCGGAACTCCAGGAGTCGCGCCAGCAGCGCGCGGATACGATTGCCGAACTTCGGGCAGCAGCCAGCGAATCCCACCAACTGCCTTCCGGCTACAGCGGACCTGTCGGGGACATCGCCGCTGTTCTCGCAGACGAGCGGGAATCCCACGGGTGGTTCCCCGACCGAGTCTCAGGGCCGATGCCGCTGAGCTACGCGGAACTCGTCGAACTCCGGGGATTGCGCGACCGGATTCAGCGGTTCGAGCCCAATCTGCGGTCCTACCACTTCCCCGCACCCAATTCGCTGCCGACACCAGAGCAGGTCGAATCGGTTCGGCAAGCGAAAGAGGCGGCGGACCGACTGGTTCGACGCAGCGGCGGCGACCACGCGACCGCGGAGCGGCTGCGCACCTCGACGATCGACCTCGCAGGCCTCGCGGCACGACTGAGAGAGCACGACGATGCGGACCGCGCGGTGCGACGACGCAGCGCACCCTGGCTCGACGACGCGCTCCGCGACTTGGACGCCGGACGAACGAACCGCTGGACGGATCTGCGCCAACGAACCAAGACCTACCTAGAGCGCAGCTTCGCGCATCCTTACGACGGCGCGGTGCCGTCAGCCATCAACGCGAGCGATCTGCCCATGCTGGCGGACCAATCCAAAGCAATCTGTCAGCATCTCCAACAGGGTCGACGACTCAAGAGAGCGTTCGGCCCCCAGCCGCGGCTCGTCAAGCGGTGCAATGCAACCTTCGATGCTGGCGAACGTCTCGCGGTCCCGCTGCACGACGGGGAATCCGCAACGCGGTTTCGCTTCCTCGTTCACGAGCTTCAGGAGTTGGACGAGTTGTCTCGCCACTGGGGGCAGCCTTCCGACCTGCTCGAAGGCACCCTCGCTCACGTCCGAGCGAGGTTCCGAGATTACAACGACACGCTCGACGACTTGGCCGCTCTCGCAGAAGCGCGGGACCACCTGTCATCACTCGTGGGCGACACGCTTTCTTACCGCGTCAAGACCGCAGAGGACGTCGCGCACCTATCGTCGGCCCTGCAGTTGGCCGAGGCGTTGAACAAGCGGGATGCCGCCGACGCAGAACATCGTGACCTGCTCGACAGACTTCGGTCCGAGGGCCACGCCAAACGCCATCCGAGCTTCAAGGGACTGGTCGAGGCTGCCGCGGGATTATCGCCCGAGCAATACCGCGCCCGGCGCGACGAACTTCTGGAGTTGATCGAACAGCGCGAGCAGCTCGACCGGTTCGACGCGCTCCGGGACTCGCTGCGTTCCGTTGCGCCGCGGTTCACCGAAGCGCTGACCGGAACCGACCCCATCGAGATTCCCGAAGCCGACGCCCTGGATCGAGCGTGGCGGTGGTCGCGTGCGATGCACGACGTCCAGCAACTTCGCGGCACCTCCGAGAGCGAGCTCATCACGGAGTTGAGCCGCCTAGACTCCGAGATCGCGAGCTACACGACGAAACTTGTCGAGAATCGGGCCTGGTACAACACACTCGCGGGCTTATCCGAAGAACAGTCGGTCTGGCTGAGAGCATACCAGCAGGCGATCCGTAACCTCGGCAAGGGCCTAGGCAAGAGAGCTGCGTCTCACCGACGGCACGCTCAGCAGTATCTGGCGCTATGTCAGAGCGCGGTCCGCGCCTGGATCATGCCCACCTACCGCGTGGCCGAGACC
>VXNF01000010.1:16357-48166 GCA_009840735.1 Acidimicrobiia bacterium
ATGTCAGAGCGCGGTCCGCGCCTGGATCATGCCCACCTACCGCGTGGCCGAGACCCTGACTGTTGAGCCCGAGTCGTTCGACGTTGTGATCATTGACGAGGCATCGCAATCGGGTATCGACGCCCTCTTCCTCTTCTGGCTCGGCAAGCAGGTCGTGGTGGTCGGCGACGACAATCAGATCAGTCCCGCGCATGTCGGCATCAACGTGGAGGACGTGGCAGCGCTCCAGCGGCAACATCTCGGCGAGTTCGAGTTCCGCAATTTACTCGGAATCGAGAACTCGCTCTTCGACCAGGCCAAGGTGCGCTTCTTGGGCGAGGTCTGGCTCACTGAGCACTTCCGCTGCATGCCCGAGATCATCGAGTTCTCTAACAGACTCCTGTACAGGCCCCAGCAGCGGCCACTCGAGCCCCTACGGCAGTTCGGAAACGATCGGCTCCCCCCCTTGGTGCGCCGCTTCGTTCCGCACGGAGAGCGAGAGGGCACGGGAGGCAGGGCAGTCAACCGTGCTGAAGCGGACGCGCTGATCGAGGCGTTGATCGAGTGCCATGAGGATCCCCGGTACGACGGCCTCAGCTTCGGCGTCATCGGCCTGCTGGGGGGCCAAGCCGACTACATCGAGGGACGCCTCCTCGAGTGGCTTCCCAGCGACGTGTGGCACGACCGGCGGCTCCGCTGCGGAAACGCCTACGACTTCCAGGGCGACGAGCGCGACGTGATCTTTCTCTCGATGGTGAGGTCGCTGAAGCTGGGCGAGTTCAAGATACCGGCTCTGGGTCAGCGAGCCGACGAGCAACGATTCAATGTGGCCGCAAGCCGAGCCCGCGATCAGATGTGGTTGTTCCACTCGATGACTGCCGAGCAGCTGAATCCCCAGTGCGTCCGCTTCAAGCTGCTCAATCATTTCCTCCAGCCGCCTGAAACTGACATGAATTTGTTTGACGAACCCGTTGAACGCGATGTCCGCCACCCGGCATTCGACAGCCTGTTTGAACAGCGGGTCTTCCTCGACATCCGCGAGCGCGGCTACGCCGTTCGGCCCCAGTTCGAGGCGTACGGCTACCGGATTGACATCGTCGTGGCCGGCGCGCAGCGCAAACTCGCTGTCGAGTGCGACGGCGCCGCGTGGCACGGACACGAGCAGTACGCGAAGGATCTCGCCCGCCAACGCGACCTGGAGCGCGCCGGCTGGACTTTCTTCCGGGTCCGCGACACCGACTACTACCTGAATCGCAAGCGGGCGCTCGAACCTCTCTGGGACTTGCTCCAGGAGCACGGCATCCATCCGCGCGGCATGGGCGGAGAGGCTGCCTAAGCCCAAGCCAAGCCAGTCGCGGAGCAAACGGGCCCACCGCCAGAGGCGTAAACGGTCGGACAGACCGCCGACACATGGACTCCGAGCGAGGCGGATCCGGAGCAATCACCAACGCCCGCAACCGGACATTCGCCTGCTGACGTACGCAGCTCGGTGCGGGCAGGGATCCGGCTCGTCTGCATTGGAGTGAGAGCCGTGCGCCGCTGGCGGCCGCGATTGCAGGATCTGCATCTGAGCCCTTGCAATTGCTGCATTGATATATTGCACTTGATACATTAGACTTCGGCGCGGGCAGGCGGAATCTAGCCGGATCACCGGCCGGGCGTCGGTGGCCCGGCGGACTGCGGACGACCGTAACGAGGCCCGACATGACACCGACACCCTCGGCAGCTTCGGAGTACTGGGCGCGGGTGGACGACGAACTGCTGGCGCGACGCCTGCGATCGGCGTCGGCGGTGCTGATCGAAGGGCCGCGGGCATGCGGCAAGACGACGACGGCCCGGCAGCAGGCTTCCAGTGAGGTGCTCCTAGACCGAACCATTGCCGCCATGTCGGCGCCGTCGTTGGACTCACTGGCCATCCTGGACGGCCCCACCCCGCGCCTCGTGGACGAATGGCAATTCGTTCCCGACATCTGGGGAATGGTCCGGCGCGAGACCGACCGGCGCGGCACGCCCGGCCAGTTCATCCTCACCGGTTCGGCCGACCCGCCAGCCGACCTCAAGCAACATTCGGGAGTGGGGCGGGTGGCGCGGCTGCGGATGCGACCGATGTCTCTGTTCGAGTCAGGGCTCTCCGACGGAGCCGTCTCGCTCCGGGCGCTCTTCGACGGCGAGCCTTGCTCCGCGCCGGCACCGGCAGCGGACCTTGGCGACGTCGCGGAGGCCGTCTGCCGGGGCGGCTGGCCGCTCTGCCGGAACATGAGCGCCGACGACGCGCAGGACTTCGTGACCGACTATCTCGATGAGCTGGCGGGCGGCGAGGTCGGCTCCGTGGACGGCACCCGACGCGACCCCGCCGGCGTGGCGCGGCTGCTCGGTTCGCTGGCCCGCAACATCTCCAGCGAAGCCACGCTGAGCACGCTGGCGGCCGACTCCGGGGGCGAGCGCCCTTCGGACCCGCGCACGGTCAGCGGATACCTGGCCGCCCTCGAGCGGCTCTTCGTCGTCGAGGACGTACCCGCCTGGGCGCCGCGGCTGCGGTCCCGCTCCCGGCTGAGGGGCGCCTCCAAGCGACAATTGGCGGATCCCTCGCTGGCCGCGGCCGCGCTGGGCGCCGACCGGCGTCACCTGTTGGCCGACTTAGAGACGTTCGGGCTGCTGTTCGAGTCGCTGTGCGTTCGGGACCTGCGGATCCTCAGCCGCCCATTGCGGGCCACCGTGAGCCACTACCGCGACAACACCGGGCTGGAGGTCGACACCGTCATCCGACGGCGCAACGGCGACTGGGTGGCCGTCGAGATCAAACTCGGCGGTCGCGCCGGCGTCGACGCGGCAGCCGCTGCCCTGCTGCGCCTCCGAGACCGGGTGGACACGGAGCACGTTGGCGAGCCCAAGCGGCTGATCGTGCTGACCGCCACCGGCTTCGCCTACGAACGAACCGACGGCGTGACGGTCACACCCATCAGCTGCCTGGGGCCGTAGCCGCGCCTGGAGGGAACAGCCGAGGGGAACCTAAGGCGACCCTCACGGCCCGGTGGCTGCCAGCGCGGATGACCGGGCGGGGGCTTCGGCGGGGCTTTGGTCAGCCGGTGGAGATGTCCTCGGGCGGGCCGGTCTCCGACGGCGGCACCTCGGTGGGGGCGTCGGCTGTGTCACCCATGTCGGCCTCGCCCATTTCGCCGTCAGTCGTGTCGGCCTCGCCCATGCTTTCGTCGGCCGCGCTGTCGGCGGTCATGTCGGCGTCGGCGGGTTCGGGGACCTGGTACCAGCCCGAGCCGAACAGCAGATCGTCGTAGCGGATCACCCAGGAGTACTTCTGGCGGTCGACGCCGTCGCTGGGGTCAGTGAAGTAGTAGTCCACCCACCTGCCGTCGGTCCCCGCGGCGAGAATCTCCGGGCCGAACAGTTTGCCGTTCACGTCGGTGTAGCCCGACAGGTCGGTTCCGACCAGATCCGGGTTGGCCGGATGCGACAGGATGGTGCCGTCGGGGTGGTCGATGAAGACGTACCACTGGCCGTCGACGGTGCCGGGGTCGTTGTAGAACTCGATCACGGCGTCGCGCCCGTCGGCCTCGTATCGCTCGATGGCCTCGACCACGAGGTGCTGGGTGTAGGCGGCGACATCGCTCTGAGCCGGAACCTCCCCGGAAGGATGCCAGCCCGCTCCGAGGATCAAGCCGTCGTGGCGGACCACCCAGGTGTGCTTCGGGGCGTCCTCGCCAGTCTCGGGATGGGTGAACAGGTAGTCCACCCAATGTCCCTCAGCAGGGGCGGCCACGAGCGCGGGTCCGTAGACATTGCCGGTGGAGTCCACCGACTGCGTCCTGTCGGTGCCGACGATGTCGGGCCGGTTGGCGTTGGCAACTGCGATGCCGTCGCTGTCCAGGGCGAAGACGTACCACTCGCCGTCGAGGCTCTCGGGGCTGTTGAGGTAGGCGAGGGTGGCGTCACGCCCCTCGGTGTCGTAACGGTGGATCGCCTCGGCCACGAGGTGACGGGCGTAGGCCCTTCCGACAGCCTTCGGTGGCGCGTCGGACTCGTCCACCTCGTACCAACCCGACGCGAAGAACAGCCCGTCGTGAGCGACGACCCAGGAGTGCTTCTGCTCCAGCCGGCGAGTCTCGGGATGGGTGATGTAATAGTCCACCCATCGGCCCTCGGCGGTAGCTGCGACGATCTCGAGGCCGTAGGGCTTGCCGAAGAGGTCGCGGCGGTCTGCCGTGGAGGTCCCCACTAGATCCGGGCGGCTGGCGTTGGCGATCAGCGTGCCGTCGGCGTCCACGATGAAGACGTACCACTGGCCGTCGCTGCTCTCGGGGCTGTTGTAGCGCTCCAGGGTGGCGTCACGCCCCTCGGCGTCGTAACGCTCGATGGCTTGATGCACGACCCACTGGGTGTAGGCCGCGGGGTCGCCGCGCGGCGGCGCCTCCGACTCGCCGTCGGCGGACTCCTCGTCCTGAGCGCCGATTCCCGCGGGGACCAGCGAGAGAGCAGCGACGATGAGACCGAACAACAGGAACCGACGGTTGAGCTTCATTGGTCACCCCAGACTCCGACGGATAGCGGCGGGGTCGGAGGCTACTTCTCCAAGTCCGGTTTCGGGTCAGCGCCGCTGAGGGTCAGCGCCGCCGACGGGCGCGCCGCGGTCAGGCGCTGTCGACCGTCGGTTCGTGGCGGTGGGCTTCGAGCTCGCTGCGGCTCACCCACTCGAGGGTCCGGGCGTGGGTCGCCTCGAGGATGACCGGCGGCGCCACCCCGGCTTCGAGCGCCTCGACCCAACGCGAAGCGCACAGGCACCAGCGGTCGCCGGGCTGCAGCCCATCGAAACCGAAGTCGGGGCGGGGAGTCGAGAGGTCATTGCCCACCGAGGCGGAGAACTCCAAGAACTCCTCCGTCAGAACCGCGCACACCGTGTGGACGCCGAAGTCGCCGGAGTCGGTGCTGCAGCAGCCGTCCCGGAACCAGCCGGTCAACGGGTCGTAGGAGCACGGGGCCAACTCCTCGCCAAGAACGTTCTCCGCCACGTCGCCAGTCTGCCACACGAGCGCGGCGGACCCGACCTGCGCCGGGATGAGGGAGGGGCCGCCGAGGGGGACGGCCGGTGGAGCGATTTCGCCAGACGCTCCCGCCGACGCCCACCGGCGGACCCGACCAGGCGGGGGGTCAGTGGCGGAAGGTGCGTCGGCCGGTGAAGACCATGGCCAGGCCGTGGCGGTCAGCGGCCTCGATCACTTCGCCGTCGCGCCGCGAGCCGCCAGGTTGGATGACCGCGGTGCAGCCGGCCTCCAACGCCCCGTCGAGTCCGTCGGCGAACGGGAAGAAGGCGTCGCTGGCGTAGGCGCCGCCCTGGGCGCGGTCGCCGGCCTTGGCGGCAGCGATACGGCCCGCGTCGCGTCTGTTCTGCTGGCCGGCGCCGATCCCGACGGCGCAGCGGTCCTTGGCCACCACGATTGCGTTGGAGCTCACAGCGGCCACCACCCGCCAGGCAAAGACCAGGTCGCGCCACTCGTCCTCGGTGGGGCTCCGTTCGCTGACGACACTCCAACCGGCGACGCCCTCGCCGGCACCGGCGCTGGCAGCGATGCCGCTCTCGGCGAGTCCCTCGGCGGCAGCGGCCGGGGCGGTCTGGACCAGGAACGCGGCCCCGAGGGACCGCAGCTGCAGCCCCGCTGCCTCCGGCGCCTGCGCTTGCAAGATGCGCAGGTTGGGGCTGGCCTGCAGCTGCGCGAGCGCTGACTCCTCGTAGTCGGGCGCCACGACGACCTCGGTGAACACCTCGGCTAGCGACTCCGCCACTTCCTCGGTCACGGGCCGGTTGAGCGCCACGACGCCGCCGAAGGCAGAGACCGGGTCGCAGGCGTGCGCCCGCCGGTAGGCCTCGGCAAGGTCGTCGTGGGCGGCGGCGCCGCACGGGTTGGCGTGCTTGACGACCACCGCCGCCGGGTCGGCGCCGAGCGAGTTCACTAGGCGCCAGGCCGCGTCGGCGTCGAACACGTTGAGGTACGACAGCTGCTTGCCGCCGAGCTGGCTGGCCGAGTCCCACCAGCTCGCAGCGCCGTCCTGCCGATACCTCCCGCCCGCTTGGTGAGGGTTCTCGCCGTAGCGCAGCACCTCAGCCCGCCGGAGCCTCAGGGTCAGCGACTCCGGAAGCGCCTCCAGGGCGCCGGCGTCGAGCCAGGCCGCGATGGCGGCGTCGTAGTCGGAGCAGTGGGCGAAGGCCTTGCGCGCCAGGCGGTGGCGCAGCGCGTCGCTGAGGGCGCCCTCGGACTCCAGCTCGTCAAGCACGGCGCCGTAGTCGTCTGGGTCGACGACGACACCCACATGGGCGTGGTTCTTGGCGGCGGCGCGCACCATGGCGGGGCCGCCGATGTCGATCATCTCGACTGACGGCGCCGAAGCGAACGGGTACAGGTTGCACACCACCAGATCGATGGGCGCCCCGCCGGCGGCAGCCAGGTCGGCCAGATGTTGCGGGCGGGAACGGTCGGCCAGGATGCCGCCGTGGATCAGCGGGTGCAGCGTCTTCACCCGCCCGCTCAGCATCTCGGGGGCGCCGGTCATCTCGGCCACCTCGGTCACCGCCAGCCCGCCGCCGCGCAGCACCCCAGCGGTCCCCCCGCTGGAGACGATCTTCCACCCCAGAGCCACCAGCCGCCGAGCCAGCTCAAACGCACCCGAACGGTCCGAAACCGAGATCAGCGCCCGCACACCCCCATTATCGGCCAGCAGCGCCATGTTGGCCTATCGTGGTCCTTCGATCGAAGGAACCGCTGATGGGCCAACACACGCTGCTGGGCACATGAACGAGACGCCGACCAACGGCTCGGGCCCGCAGCCCGTCGTGCGTCTGCGCGACATCCACAAGTCGTTCGGGTCCAACCACGTCCTCCGGGGCATCGACCTGACCGTCCACAAGGGCCAGCACGTCGTCGTCTTCGGACCGTCCGGCTCGGGCAAGTCGACCCTGCTCCGCACGATCAACCTGCTCGAGGTCCCCGACTCGGGCTCGGTGTGGTTCGACGGCAAGGAGTACGGACCGGGCATCGACGGCGAGGAACTCCCCAAGGGCAAGGCGCGCCTGCTGCGCCAGGAGATCGGCATGGTCTTCCAGCAGTTCAACCTGTTCCCCCACATCACCGCCCTGGACAACGTCGCTCTGGCCCTGCGCCGGGTGAAGCGGATTGCTCGACCCGAAGCCGAGCTGCGCGCCGCCACCTACCTGGACCGAGTCGGCCTGCTCGACAAGCTCGCCGCCTACCCCGGCCAACTCTCGGGCGGCCAGCAGCAGCGCGTGGCTATCGCCCGGTCGCTGGTGATGGGGCCCAAGGTGATGCTGTTCGACGAGCCCACCTCGGCGCTGGACCCCGAGCTGGTGGGCGAGGTGCTCGCCGTGATGCGCAGCCTGGCCGAGTCGGGCATGACCATGGTGGTCGTCACCCACGAGATGGGCTTCGGTGAGGAGGTCGGCGACCTGAACATATTCATGGACGACGGCGTGGTGGTGGAGCAGGGTGGCCGAGGGATCTACAAGGACGCCCACGAGCCGCGCACCCGGGAATTCCTGAGGTCGATCCTGTGAAGGCGCTCCAGTGAGCGGCGTTCTGGCCCAGGCCACGTTCCGCCCTGAGTTCATCTGGGACAACCGGGACATCTTCCTCGACGGCGTGTGGCTGACGGTCCGCATCGCCTTGGTGGCCTTCGCCCTAGCCACGGCGCTCGGCCTGATCGTGGCCCTGCTCCGCATGTCCAAGTCGTGGATCGTCGGGCCGATCATGGCCAGCTACGTGAACGTCTTCCGGGCGATCCCCCTGCTTGTGTTCGTGCTGTTCGTGTACTACGGCGTCGCCATTCATTTCAGCTTCTCGATCTCCGCCATCCAGGCGGGCGTTCTGGCTCTGACGCTGCAGTACTCGGCCTGGCTGGGCGAGATATTCCGCGGCGGAATCCAGGCCGTGCCCGATGGGCAGCGCCAAGCCGCCATGTCGGTGGGCATGAGCCGTCCCCAGACGTTCGCCCGCGTGGTGATGCCCCAGGCGGGGCGCATAGTGACCCCGCCGACGGGCAACATGTTCATCGGCATGATCAAGGACTCGTCGCTGGTCTACATCATCGGCGTGCCCGAGTTGCTGCGGGTCAGCAATCTGCTGGCCAACCGCACCTTCCGCTACTTCGAGGTGTACCTGGGCACGGTGATCGTGTACCTCATCCTGACGACCGCGGTGTACTTCCTGTTCAAGTACATCGAGCGACGGTTCCAGCTCGTGGACGTGCTGACCTCGAAGGTGCGCTCCCCGTTCGCTCGTCGCCGGGCCGGCCAGCTGCGGCGGCTGCAGGAAGCGGTAACGGCGGCTCGGGACACCGAATCGACAGTTCGACTCGCCACCGAATAGGCTGGCTGCCGTCAATCGGTCGGTAGGTAGAGGCGCGGGCACGCGACGTGGGCGTCTTTCCCGGACCCTGATCCAGAAGCAACACCCAAGCTAAGGGAGGCGTGGAGTGAAGAAGATGATCAAGTGGCTGGTACCAGTGCTGGCGCTGGCCCTAGTGGCCGCGGCCTGCGGCGGCGACGACGGCGACGGTGGCGCAGCGCCACCGCCGGCACCGGCACCTGAAGCGGCGGCAACGCCGGCACCCGCCGACGGCGGCGACGCGCCCGCGGCGCCCGCTGAGGCCCCCGCACCCGACCCGGCACCCGTGGAGGAAGAGGTCACCCTGAGCCAGGGCGAGTCCGGCTCGGCCGCCCAAGGCGTAGTGAGCGGGAACCTGCTCGACGAGATCAAGGATCGCGGAACCCTCAGGGTCGGCATGGTCCTGCAGTTCGAGCCGCAGATGTACATCGACGAGAACGGCGAGCCGGCAGGCTACGACGTCGACCTGATGCACATGCTCGCCGATGACCTCGGCGTGGAGCTCGAGATCAACGACCTGGAGTTCGATGCGATGATCCCGGGCGTGCTCGCCCGCCAGTTCGACCTGGCGTCGGTTGGCCTCGTCGGTCGCCCGGCACGCCTCGAGCAGCTCTGGTTCACGTGCCCGTACGTGCCCTACGGGCAGGTCGTGGTCGTGAACAACGACTCGGCGGTCAAGACCAGGTCGGATCTGAACAGCAGCGATGTCACCATGACCGCTCTCGCCGGCTCCACCGCGGCCAACCTGATCTCCAAAGAGTTCTCCGAGGCCACCCTGGTCGAGCTCGACCAGGCCCCGGCGTTCCTCGAGGTTGCCTCAGGGCGCGCCGACGCCATCGTGGTGGAGAATTACCTGGCACAGCCTTTCGTGGCCGAGAACCCGACCACCAGCATCCTGGACCCGACCGACCCGTTCCTGGCCGCGGAGTACGGCGCATTCGCCCTGCCGCGTGGCGAGGTCGTGTGGCTCGAGTACCTGAACGGCTGGCTGGGGTACTACATCGCGCGAGGCACCCTCGACGACCTCTACGAGAAGCACATCGACACGAGCCCGGGCATGCCCGCCTGCACCTAGGCGAACAACCCTCTAGAACCCAAGAGTCCGGCGTCTCCCCAGCGGGGGCGCCGGACTCTGGCGTTAACGGGACGGCCGCAGAACCCCGACCGGACAGAGCTACAGAGCGGCGACGACCTCGGCCATCAACTCGCCGGCGGCGGTGGGGTTGCTGCCGACGCGGACGCCGGCGGCGCTGAGGGCCTCCACCTTGGCGGCCGCGGTGCCCCGCCCGCCGGAGACGATGGCGCCGGCGTGGCCCATCTTCTTTCCGGGCGGCGCGGTCATGCCGGCGACGTAGGCCACCACCGGCTTGGACACGTTGGCGGCGATGAACTCCGCCGCCTCCTCCTCGGCCGACCCGCCGATCTCACCGATCAGCATCACCGCCTCGGTCTCGGGATCCGCCTCGAAGGCGGCTAGGCAGTCGATGAAGTTGGTGCCCGGCACCGGGTCGCCGCCGATGCCGACACAAGTGGTGCAGCCGATCCCCTTCTGCTTCAGCTCGTGCAAAGCCTGGTAGGTGAGGGTGCCCGAGCGGCTCACGATGCCCACGGGGCCGCCGGGGAGGGCGATGTGGCCGGCCGTTATGCCGATGTTGCACTGCCCTGGGCTGATGACACCGGGGCAGTTGGGGCCCAGCAGCCGCACGTCAGGGTGGTGGCGCTGCAGGTGGGCGAAGGTGCGCGCCTCGTCGTGCATGGGGACGCCTTCGGTGATCACCACGATGAAGCGCACGCCTCCTTCGGCGGCCTCGGCCACGGCGTCGGGCACACCGGGGGCGGGCACGAAGATGCAGGAAGCGTCGGCGTCGGTGGCCGCCACCGCGTCGCCCACCGTGGCGAAGACAGGGATGCCGTCCACGTCGCTGCCGGCTTTGCGAGGGTGCGTGCCCGCCACCACCTTCGTGCCATAGTCGCGGTTCAGCAGCCCGTAATAGCGCCCCGCCGAGCCGGTGAGCCCCTGGTAGACGACTCGGGTGTTCCCGTCCACGAAGATGCTCACGAGGGTCCCTCCCCCGCTGCGGCGGCTGTGACTGCCGTGCGGGCGGCCTGCACCATGTCGGGGGCGAGGCGCAGCCGCTCAGACAGGTAGGGCCGCAGCATCTCGGTGCCCTCGGCGGCGTTGGTGCCGTCGAGGCGCAGGATGATCGGAGAGGCGATGTCCACCCGCCCGAGCGCCTCGATGATGCCGCGGGCCACCTCCTCGCCCTTGGTGATGCCGCCGAAGATGTTGATGAAGATGGCCCGAACGGCAGGGTCGCCGTCCACCACCTCGAGGGCGGCGGACATGACGTCGGCGTTCGCCCCGCCGCCGATGTCCAAGAAGTTGGCGGGCGTGCCGCCGGCCTCGTCGACGATGTCCACGGTGGCCATGGCCAGCCCGGCGCCGTTGGCGATCACTCCGACGGTGCCGTCGAGGCCCACGTACTGCAGCCCCCTGGCGTGCGCCTCCTGCTCGCGCTCGTCGCGCTCGACAGTCTCGGCGTAGGCGGCGTAGTCCGGGTGGCGGAAGGTTGCGTTGCCGTCGAGGGTGACTTTGGCGTCCAGCACATGCAGCCGCCCGTCACCGGTGACGATGAGCGGGTTGACCTCCACGAGGTCGGCGTCGCCCTCGACATAGGCCCGATACAGCAGGCTCAGCAGGTCGACGGCCTGTTCGGTGACGGCGGGGTTCAGCCTGGCCTCGGCGACCCACCGGCGGCAGGCCTCGGCCGTCAGGCCCTCGGTGGGGTCTATGTGGATGCGAGCGATGGCCTCGGGGGCCGTGGCGGCCACCTCCTCGATGTCGACGCCGCCCTGCGCCGACAGCATCCCCAGGTGGCGGCGCGCCGAGCGGTCGAGGGTGAAGCCGGCGTAGTACTCCTCGGCGATGTCGGCGGCCTTCTCGATCCAGAGGCGCCCCACGACGTGGCCGCGTATGTCAAGGCCGAGGATCGCCTCGGCGTGCCGGCACACCTCGTCGGCGTCGCTGCCCAGCTTGATGCCGCCGGCCTTGCCGCGCCCGCCCACGTGTACCTGCGCCTTGACGACCACCGGGTAGCCGATCCGTTCGGCGGCGGCGACCGCCTCATCAGAACTGAACGCCACCTCTCCGGGTGAGGTGGGCAGCCCGTAGGAGGCGAAGAACTCCTTGCCCTGATGTTCGAGTAGGTCCACGTGCCGCCTCTGCGCGAAACCGCCGCTGTCGGCGGGCGAGCCTATCCAACCGGCGCCCCGAATCGCCTTCGGTTACTCGTCGCCCGGCAACCGAGCGAGCGGCGACCCGAGGTTCGCGGCGGCCCGGTGAGCGTGGCCCGCCAGAGGCGGCGGCGACGGGAATCCGCAGGCCGGCTTCGCCTACACTGAGGTTGTGGCGACTTGGACTGCACCCGAGTACCACCCGGCCTTCGAGGAGTACTGCGAGACGATCTTCGAGTTGGCCGAGGACGACCTGGAGGTGATCCAGGCCCGCATCGCCGAGCGGATGGGCATCTCCCGGCCGGCGGTCTCCGAGATGATCCGCCGCATGCAGGATAAGGGCCTGCTGGCGCCGGGCAGGCGCATCGTCCTCACCGACGACGGCATGGCGCTGGCCCGGCAGGTGGTGCGCCGGCACCGTCTGGCCGAGCGATTCCTGACCGACGTGCTGGGGCTGTCGTGGGCGGAGGCCCACGCCGAAGCCGGCAAGTGGGAACATGTGCTGTCGCCGCGAGTGGAGGAGGCCATGAGCAACCTCCTGGGAGGCCCCACCACCTGCCCGCACGGCAACCCGATCCCCGGCTCGGGCTACGCGGCGCCGGAGAGCGTGGCGCTCAGCGAGGTAGAGGCGGGCGAGTGCTTCGTGGTGTCGCGCATCACCGAGGAATTGGAGTTCGTCGACGGCGTGCTGGACTTCTTGGAGGACTCGTCGATCTGTCCGGGCAACAGCGGGGTCGTGACGTCGAGCTCTCCCGGCGGTGCGACCACGGTCACCGTTGACGGCGCGCCGGTGGAGATCGACCGCTACACCAGCGAGCGGCTCCTCGTCGTGCCGGTCCCCGCCAGCACCTAAGTCCGGGTGGGCGCCGCCGGGTGCGAGTCCGGCTCTCGCCTACGTAATCGATCCGGACTTCGCCCCCGGCGTCCCCCACCCTCGGTGGTTCGTACAGATCCAGGCCGGCGCCTGAGGCCGGGCGGACTCAGGCGAACTCCGAGCGGCGCAGCACTAACAGCCACGTGAGCAGCCCCGAGGCGGCGACGAGCACGAGCGACTCCAAGCCTGCCTGCGCCAGGAACAGCGACTCGGTGGAGTTCCAGATGTCCGTCGACAGCATCGGCAGGTTCGTGGGCCGCATGAGAAGCGTGAGCGGCAGTTCCTTCATGACCGACAGGAGCACGAGGCCTCCCGCCGCCAGCAAGCCGGGGGTCATGAGCGGCAGTTCCACGGTGCGCAGGCGCCGCCAGCGGCGGGCGCCGAGCGTCTGCGCCCCCTCGCTCAAGCGCCGGGGCACGGCGCCCACAGCCGCCCGCGCCGCGTTGGCCGCCTGCGCGCCGAACAGCAGCAGGTAGCCCACGATCAGCAGCGGCAGCGTCTGGTAGACCGCTGCGGCGAACGGCACCTGCAACGTCCAGAACACAAGCGCCAGAGCCACCACGATGCCGGGCAGGGCGAAACCTGCCGTGACGAGGAGGTTGGAGGCCGAGGCGCTGCGCGACGGGCGGCGGACCAGGAGCCAGGCCAGCGGGAGCATGACAAGAACCGCGACGACGGCCGCGACCGAGCTCACGACCACGGTGGAGGCGGCGGAGGCGGCGATCCCGGCACCGTCGAGAGCGAACGCTCCGACGCGCCGGTGCGGGTTGGCGATCCCCCGCCCCGCCCAGTAGCCCAGCGTGGCCAACGGCGCCGCCAGCGCCAGGAGCAGGAACGCGACCACGGCGGCACACACCGGCCAGCGCCATCTACCGAGGTCGGTCAGCGGAGGCGGCCTGTCCGAGGTGGCGCTGAAGCCGCCGGAGCGGCGCCGCGCCAACATCCGCTCGACGCCGACGACGCCCAAGGCCACGACGCCCAGCAGCAGCCCGTGAGCTACCGACGTGGGCCGGTCAAAGAGCCGGTTGGCGTAGATCGAACGGGTCAGCGTCTCATAGCGCAGCAACTCGACGGCGCCGAAGTCCGACAGCACATAGAGGCACACCAGCAGGCCGCCGGCAGAGATCGCCGGCAGAGTCGCCGGCAGCGTGACCGTGGCGAACACCGATCGCCGGCGCCGGCCCAGCACGCGTGCGGCCTCCTCGTAGACAGGGTCCAGGTGGCGGAGCCGGGCACGCACCGGGAGGTACACGTAGGGGTAGGTGAAGAGGGTGAGCACCAACCAGGCGGCCCAGAAGCCTTGGAGTCTCGGCAGGGCCCCGACGCCCAGCGGCGACAGGATCTGCTCAGCCAGCCCGCCGCGGGCCAGGAGCGCGATGAACGCCGTTGCCCCGACGAACGTCGGGAAGACCAGGGGTAGCGGTGCCAGCGCCGCCCAGAACCGCCGCCCCGGCAGGTTGAGGCGCACAGTGGCCCAGGCCATCGCCGTCCCGGCAACCATGGCCGCCGCCGACACCGCCCCGGCGAGCAGCAGGGAGTTGCGCAGAGGACCCCAGGTCCGGGCGACGGCCAAGATGCCGGCGACGTCGGAGCGGAGCCGGACGTTCTCGTAGGCCAAATAGCCGAGCGGCGCTGCGAAGAACAGGCCAAGTACGAGTCCCCAGATCCGGCAAAGGCGCCCGGCATCCATCACGGCGCGCGGAGTTGCGGTCGAGGCTGATCGGCGGCGGTGCCGGTTCGGCGCGGCTCTAGCGCGCCAGGGTGCTGGGTTCCGTGCGCCGACCGTTGCCTCTGCGCCGCAGGTCGGCCACGGCCGCTGCCGGGTAGGTGACCGCGGGAGGCCCGTCGTAGCAGAGGGTGACCTCGTCACCGACACGCACGGTCGGCATCCGGTCGCTGCGGGTCAGGAGGACGGCGTCGCCGAGGCGCACGCGGCATTCGGTGGCGTGGCCGATGAAGCGCATCGATTCGACCCGGCCCTGCGTGCTGGTGTCCCTCTCGCCGCTCGTCTCCACCTCGACCATGCGCAGCGAGGACGGGCGCACCAGGACAGCGACCTTGCCAGCCGCATGGCAGCAGGTGCCCAGATCACCCAGGGGCGTGGAGACGACCGAACCCCGCCCGATGCCGGGGATGAAGTTGGCGTCGCCGACGAACGACGCGATCCACGGCGACTCCGGATGCCCGTACACCTCGCTTGGCTTGCCGCGCTGGCGGATGCGGCCGTCGCGCATGACCGCCACGTCGTCGCCCATCACGAACGCCTCGTCCTGGTCATGCGTGACGATCACCGCGGTCGCTCCCAGAGAACCCAGCAGCGCCCGGACCTCGGTCTGCAACTCGAGGCGCAGGTGCGCGTCCAGCGCCTGGAACGGCTCGTCCAGCAACAGCATCCTCGGGCGGGGCGCCAGCGCACGGGCGATGGCGACGCGCTGCTGCTGGCCGCCGGACAGCGAGTCGGGCATCCGCCTCTCGTATCCGGCCAGGTCGACCATCTCCAGCACCTCAGCCACGCGGGCCGCCCGATCGGCGGCGCGGCCAAGGCCGTAGGCGACGTTGGCCCCCACCGAGAGGTGCGGGAAGAGCGAGCGCTCCTGGCCGAGGAGTCCGATGCGCCGGGACTCCGGTGCGACGTGTGTGCCGGGCCCCGCGAGGAGGCGGTCACCGACGTAGACCATGCCTGTGTCGGCCACCTCCAAGCCCGCCACGATGCGCATGAGCGTTGTCTTGCCACAGCCGCTCGGACCCAGCAGCGACACGGTCCGCCCGCTCTCGATGCTCAGGTCGATCTCGCTCAGAGCCTCGGTTTCGCCGAACGACTTGGACACGCCGACGATGCGAAGATCAAGGAAACCGTTGCGGTCAGAGGTCGCCGCATGGACCCGCCCCCGAGTGCGGTCAGCCGGGTCGCCGTTGCGGGAGAGCCCGAAGCGCTTGCGCGGTGCCGCGACCACCGGCGCTGGGACGCCCGCGGTGGCGCTCCGTGCATTAGGCATGCCTAATACGGTATCCTGCCGGCGCGTGTTTGCACAACGGGCGTTCGGGGTGCCTCACGGCCCCGCCGACCGGCAGTCCCGGCGGGTCGGCGGGATCAGCGCACGATGCCGCTCTGGTCGATGAGTTCCTGGGTGCGGGCCAGGCCGCCGCCGAGCACGTCGAAGTCGATGGTGTCCATTACGTCGGCCACGTTCAGGGGCGCGAGCCCCTCGGGGGGTTGGACGCCCGCCGCCAGCGGGTACTCGCGGGTCTCGGAGGCGTAGAACTCCTGCGCCTGCCGCGTCAGCATGAACTCGATGAAGGCCTGCGCCGCGGTCGGCTGGTCGGAGGCGTCCAAGATCGCCCCGGTGGTCACGATCAGCAGCGCGCCGATGTCATCGAAAGCGAAGCTGTGGTTGACCCCGGGAGCGTCGGGATCCTCAGCCAGGAACCGCAGCAGGTAGTAGTGGTTGACGAGGCCCATATCCACCTCGCCCCGCAGCACCGCGTCCACGATGGCCGAGTTCTTCGGGTAGTTGGGCGCGTTGTTGGCCGCCATGCCCTCGAGCCAGGAGAGCGTGGCGTCGTCGCCGGACTCGAAGCGCATGGCCGTGATGAAGTCCTGGAAGGAGCTGTTGGCGGGCGCCACGGCGACTCGGCCGTCGTACGCCAGGTCGGTGAGGTCCAGGACTGAGTCGGGCAGGTCGGCGGGATCCACCAAGTTGGGGTTGTACACCAGCACGCGCTGGCGCCCGCTGAAGCCGACCCACGTGCCGTCACCTGCCGCGTAGGCGGAGTCCACCGCATCGAGAACACCGGATGGCAAGACCCGCAGTCGGCCCTGCGTGGCCAGATAGCCCATGGCCCCTGGGCTCTGGGAGATGAAGACGTCGGCCGGCGTGGCGTCACCTTCGGCCTCGATCAGCAGCGCAAGATCAGCTGAGCTGCCGTAGCGGACGTCGGCTTCGATCTCGGTCGTCTCCTCGAACATCTCCACGAGAGGACTGATGAGATCCTCGCTGCGCCCCGAGTAGATGGTGAGGGGGTCGCCCGGCTCGGGCGGTGGCGGTGGCGCCGGCTCCACGGGCGACGCCGGCGCCCTGGACGACACCGGCGCCCCGTCGTCGTCTGAGCCGCAGGCCGCTGCCACGAGGCTCAGAGCTGTGACCGCCGCTACGAGCCAGATTCCTCGGCCCGCACGACGCAGCAACGTGCTACTCGACGTGTCCATGGTGTCTCCTCGGGGGTCTTGGAGCGGTCGCACGGCCGCTCTGACAAGTGTTGTTAGGTGACCCTAACAAGCCTCGGAGGATTAGGCAACCCTAACACGGTTGGGTATCGCTCACGCCCCGAGCTTCGAGGCGGCTGCCTCCAGGCTTTCCGGCAGGCTCTCGCCACAGATCACGGTAAGTCGCCGCGTGGCGCGGCTGAGCGCCACGTACAGCAGACGCATCCCCGCCGCCGAGCCCCCCGCGATGCGCCCCGGCTCGACTACCACCGCCGCGTCCACCTCCAATCCCTTGAGGGTGCGAGCCGAGCAGACCGACACCTGCATGCCCAAGGCGCGCCGGTCCGATGTGCCGTGCGCAACCCCTGCGGCGCTCAGCGCGCCGGACAGTTCGGCGACCTGCTCGTCGGCGCAGATCACAGCCAGGTTCCCCGTCCCCACCTTCGGCAGCTCGCGTCGCACCGCGTCGGTCACGGCTGCGGCGAGCGGCGCCGGTCCGGCCTCCGCTAGGCGCACGATCCGCGGCGGCTCGCCGCCGGCGCGCGCCGCCCGCGGGGGCACCAGGTGCGACAACTCCGGGGGCAGGCAGGCCGAGGCGAAGCTCATGATCGGCTGCGGGACCCGGTAGCCGATCGTCAATTCGGCGAACCGCGGCGGCGCCTCCGGGGCGACGAGGTCCACCAAGCTGTCCCAGGAATCGTGCGCCCAGGCGCTCGTGGCCTGAGCGATGTCACCCACCAGCGTCAGCGAGCCGTTGAGCGACCGTCGCCCCACCATGCGCAGCTGCATGGGAGAGAGATCCTGCGCCTCGTCCACCACGATATGTCCGTAGGTGCGGATGCGCCCGGCACCGCCGCGACGGCGCCCTGGCCCCAACAGCTTGCGCGCTTCGTCCAGCAGGGGCACGTCGTCGACGGTCCAGGTCACGTCGTCGGCGTGGGCGCGGCGCGGGCGATACAGACCTTCCGTCTCGGTGCCATCGAGCACGCCGGCGGCGGCGTTGGCCAGCAGCGCCCGGCTGCCGAAGAGATCGTGCAGCAGGTGCGCGGGCGTGAGCTGCGGCCACATCCAGTCCAGCGCCCGGCGCACCTCCGAGGTCCCAGCGAGCGCCTCGGCCACCTCGGCGGGGTCGGCAGGGCGCCGAGGGCTCGTGGCGAGGGCCTCGAAGAACGCTGATTCGACGAGCCGGCGACCGGCGTTGTGGGTGCGGGCGCGGCGGCGGGCAGCGGCCACGATCGCCGCGCTCTGCTCCGTTGAGAGGCGCAGGCGCCGCAGGCCGTAGTCCAAGACGAGCGGCGCCGGCAGGGCACGCTGGCGGGTCCGCACGGCTCGGCGCAGCACGGTGGCCATGCGGGCGTCGCCCTTGGTCCGAGCGACCGGCTCGGCGTCGTGGCCCCCGACCGGCAGGTCGTCGAGCAAGTCTCCGAGCGTGGCGAGTCGCACCCCCGCCTCGCCGAGGGAGGGCAGGACCTGCTCGACGTATGTCAGGAACACGGGATTCGGACCGATCACGAGAACCCCCTGGCCGGCGAGGGGGAAGCGATGGGTGTAGATGAGGTAGGCGGCCCGGTGCAGCGCCACGACCGTCTTGCCGGTGCCAGGGCCGCCTTGGACGATGAGCACGCCCGCCAGCGGGGCGCGGATCACGTCGTCTTGCTCGGACTGGATGGTGGCGGTGGCGTCGCCGATCCGGCCGGTGCGGGGCGCCTCTAGGGCCGCCTGAAGCGCCGAGTCGGCCCGGAGGGCGCTGTCAGCGTCCGCCGCGATGGGCGCGAGGTCGCCGGGTGAGAAGTGCTCGTCGTCGAGCCCCAGCAGGCGGCTGCCGCGGCTGACGAAGCGCCGCCGGCGCGCCAAGCCGAGCGGCTGACGGCCCGTTGCACGGAAGAACGGCGCCGCCACCGGGGCGCGCCAGTCGCACACCACGGCGGCCTGCTCCTCGTCCCACACGCCGATCCGCCCGATATAGAACGTCTCCGTGCCGTCGGGACCGTCGTCGCCCGCCGCTGGGCCGGGCAGGTCGATGCGCCCGAAGCAGAGCGAGCGGCCGCCGAGTTCCAGTTGGCCGAGACGCTGGAACACCCGATGCTCCAGCACATCGCGCTCGAAGCGGGCGGCGTGGTTGCCCTCGCGGCCGGCCGCCACCCTCTCCCAGAACTCCCGAACGCGCCGCCGGGTGGCCTCCAGACAGCCATGCGCATGGTCCACATAGGCCTGCTCGGCCTCCAAATCCGACCTCGCGACGCCGCTGTGACTGATGTGGGACAAGCAATCCACCCTAGCCGTGGCACCCGTCACCTCGACCCCCGCCCGGACACCCGCAGACCCGCGAGGGCGGGGGTTCGAGGGTGCCGGACAGCGACGCCTGCGAAGCACGCTGAGCCCGCGAAGCGTGCGGAGAGGAAGGAGCAGCCGGACACCCCAACCCCCGCCCGGACACCCACAGACGCCGGGGGGCAGCGTCGGTAGGGTGACCGGCGTGGCGGCGGCGCTTGCGGACTCACGTTTCTTGCGGGCATGCCGAGGGCTGCCGGTGGATCGGACACCTGTTTGGTTCATGCGCCAGGCGGGCCGCTCGCTGCCCGAGTACCACCGAGCCCGCGGCGAGTTGAGCTTGCTGGAGGCCGTGGCGCGCCCCGAGCTGGTCGCCGAGTTGACGTTGCAGCCGGTGCGTCGCTACGGGGTGGACGCTGCGGTGCTGTTCTCCGACATCGTGGTGCCGCTGGCGGCGATCGGCTTCGGCGTGGACATCGTCGCCGGCACCGGCCCGGTGATCGAGCGCCCGTTCGCAGGCCGCGCCGATCTGGGGCGCCTCCGGCCGCCCGACAGCGAGGAGCTGGCCCACCTCAGCGCAGCCGTCGGCCTGCTGGTGGCCGAGTTGGATGTGCCGCTGATCGGTTTCGCCGGGGCGCCGTTCACGCTCGCCAGCTACCTGATCGAGGGCGGCCCGAGCCGGCACCATCCGCGCACCAAGGCGCTGATGCTGGGCGACGAGGCTCTCTGGTTAGACCTGACCGAGCGCTTAGCGGAGATCGCCATCGCTTCGCTGCACGCCCAGGTGGCCGCCGGGGCTTCGGCCGTGCAGCTATTCGACAGCTGGGCGGGCTGCCTCTCGCCGGCGCACTATCGGCGCTACGCCGCACTGGCGAGCCGCCGGGTGCTGGCAGCGGTGGCTGAGTGGGGGGTGCCCGCTATCCATTTCGGTGTGGGCACCGGCGCGTTGCTGGAGGACATGGCCGTCGGCGCCGACGTGGTGGGCATCGACTGGCGGGTCCCGCTGGGTGAGGCCCGCGCCCGGCTGGGCGCCGAGGTGGCGGTGCAGGGGAACCTTGACCCGGCCGCCTGCCTGGCGCCGTGGGAGGCGGTGTCGGCCGAGGCCCGCGCCGTGCTGGCTGCCAACGCCGGCCGACCGGGGCACATCTTCAACCTGGGCCACGGCGTGCTGCCTCAGACCGACCCGGCGGTGCTTCAGCGGCTGGTCGATCTCACGCACCGCCACGGTCGGACCGCTGACCGGTGAGCCGAGACAGTTGGAACCTCTGCTCATAGGCCAGCGATGCCGCTGGGCGGGCCCGACGCTGCGGCGCGGGGGGGAACGGATGAGACGGCCTCGCCGCGCGCCGCCTGCCGCCCGCCTGCGATGACCCGCCAGAGCACGCCCCGGATCTGCGTGGTCGGCGCCGGGATCGCCGGTCTGGCCGCCGCCTGGGAGGTGCGCCGGTCGGCGCCGCAAGCCGAACTCGTCGTGCTCGACGCGGCGGCGCGCCCCGGCGGTGTGATCCGGACCTCGCCGTTCGCCGGATCAGAGGTGGACGAGGGCGCTGATGCCTTCCTGGCCCGGGTCGACGACGGCGCCCGGCTCTGCACCGAGTTGGGTCTGGCCGGCGACCTGGTGGCGCCCGCCGCCAGCCGAGCCTTCGTCTGCCTGGACGGGGGGCTCGTCCCGTACCCCCGAGCACATTTCCTGGGCGTCCCCCTCGAACCCGAGCAGCTCGAAGCCAGGTCCTTGTCCTCGGCGGGCCGGGCGGCGCTGGCAGCCGATCTGGCACTTCCCGCAGGCTGCTTGCCGGCCCGCAGCGGCGAGAGGCCCGACCGCACCGCCGCGCCCGGGCACCTCGGGGATTCCGAGAGCACCGCGGCGGACTCGGACTGCACAGTCGGGGAGCTGATTCGCTCCCGGCTGGGCGACGAAGTGCTGGAACGCCTGGTGGGCCCGCTCGTGGGATCGATTCACGCCGGCGACTGCGACCGGCTGAGCGCCCTAGCCGCCGCACCGGCGCTGGCGGAGGCCGCCCGGCTCGACGGCAGCCTCATCCGGGCGCTGCGAGAGCGCAGCACCGCGGGCCACCGAGACGGGGCACCCGCCAAACCGGTCTTCTGGGGACTCCGGGGCGGGATGGAGACGCTGATCGTTGCGCTGGCCCGGCGCTTGGCGCCTCACTTGGCCCTCGGCGAGCCGGCCCTGGCCCTCGAGGTGCGGCCGGGCGAGCAGGGCGCGCCGACGCTCCGGGCGGTGCGGACCCCCGAACGGCGCCTCGCCTGTGACGCCGTCGTGCTGGCGTGTGGCGCGGCGCAGACGGCGCCGCTGGCCGCGCCTTGGGCGCCCGACGCGGCGGCTCTGCTGGCGGAGACCGAGACCGCTTCGGTGGCGCTCGTGACGCTGGCCTATGAGCGCTCCGCGGTGCCCGGCGCCACCGCGGGCAGCGGCTTCGTGGTTCCGGCAGGCTCGGGGCTGGACATCACTGCTTGTTCGTGGGCCTCCACGAAGTGGGCGCACCTAGGCGGGGTGGGTTCCACCCGCGCGGTGCTGCGCGTCTCACTGGGGCGTCACGGCGACGACACCATCGTGGCGGAGTCCGACGCGGCGCTGATCGCCGCGGCACGAGCCGGGCTGGCGGCCGTGATGGAGGTCTCCGCGGTGCCGACGGAGGCGCGGGTCTCTCGCTGGCCCGACGCCTTCCCGCAGTACACCGTGGGCCACCTCGACCGAACCGCCGACGTCGAGGCGCGACTGGCCGCGGCGGGCGTTTTCTGCGCGGGATCCTCCTACCACGGCATCGGCATCCCCGCCTGCATCGCCAGTGGCCGGCGGGCGGCCCGGCAGGCGCTGAGCGTCCGGCCATCGGAGTCACGGCGGTGAGCGCCGAACGACCCCACACGGCGGCACGACGGCGCGCAACGCCGCAGCGTCGCTTCAGTCCGCTGCGCCCCGGCGCCGGCGTGGCGTCGGGCTGCATAGCCGCTGGCGGCCTGATCTGCCTGTCGATGCCGCCTTGGGGTTTCTGGCCCCTGGCGCCGCTCGGGATCGCCGCGCTGGACCGGCTGCTGGCCACCGCAGGCCCTTGGGCCCGCCTGCGGCGCGGCGGGCTCACCGGCGCCGCCTGGCTGCTGGGGGCCACGATCTGGATGTGGGACTTCTCGCCGGCCGGCTACGTCGTGGCGAACCTCATCTTCTCGGTCTTCTACAGCGTCGGCTGCGCGCTCACGCCACCCGACCGGGGACGCCGGCCAGCTCTCGTGGGATGGCTGGTGCTGATCGGCTACCTGCGCTGGCGCTGGCCGTTCGGAGGCGTGCCGCTGGCGACGCTCGCCCACAGTCAAGCCGACGCCCCCCTCGCGGCCACCGCCCGCATAGGCGGGCCGCTGACGGTCGTGGCCCTGACCGCGGTGGCGGGCGTGACGCTGTCGCTGCTGGCCGAGCGCCGCTGGCGGGCCGCCTTGGCGGGCGCCTCGCTGATCGCCCTGTCCCTGGCGCTGGCCGCCGAAGCGCCCAAGGGCCGCGACACCGGCACGCTCACGGTCGCTGCGGTGCAGGGCGGCGGACCGCAGCGCACGCGGGCGTTCAACACCGACTTCGCGGTGGTGATGCAGCGCCATCTCGACGCCACCGCCAGCATCGCCGAGCCGGTCGACCTGATCCTGTGGCCCGAGAACGTCGTCAACGTGGACGGCCGCTTCGCCGACAGCCCCCAGGCCGCGCAACTCGCGCAGGTGGCGCGGGACCATCAGGCGTGGTTCGTGCCCGGCGTGGTGGAGGACGGCGAGCCGGGTGAGTTCCTGAACTTCTCCCTAGCGGTCTCCCCCGACGGCCAGATCGTCGACCGCTACGACAAGGTGCGGCGGGTGCCGTTCGGCGAGTACGTACCGCTGCGCCCAATCGTCGAGACGGTCGCCGGCGGCGAGTTGCCCTCCAAGGACGCCCGCGCCGGCGGCGGGCCGGCGACTCTGGACACCGAGCTGGGTCGCCTCGGCGTGGTCATCTCCTGGGAGGTGTTCTTCGAGGACCGTGCCCGCGACGCCATCGGCAACGGCGGCGCCGTCCTGCTGAACCCCACCAACGGCGCCTCCTACTGGCTGACCGTCGTGCAGACCCAACAGGTGGCGTCATCGCAGCTGCGGGCGATCGAGACCGGACGCTGGGTGGTGATGGCCGCCCCCACCGGGTTCAGCGCCGTCGTCAGCCCCGACGGCGAGGTCCTGGCTAGAACCGGGGTGAGCGAGCAGTCCGTGATCATCGCCGACGTCACCCTCCGGCAGGGCCGCACCTGGGCGCTCCGGGCGGGTCCGTGGCCTCTGCTGGCGCTTGCGGCGGCCTCGGTGGCAGCCAGCGCCCTCGCCCGGCGGGACGGCGCCGCGGCGCGGCGGTTCGTCGGGCCTCATGGCGGCGGCGGCGGCGCCGTTGAGAGCACCCCAGGAGCGTCGAGCCTCCCCGGAGAACCGCCGCCGGACACCACTACGCTCCACAGGCGGCGAGCGGTGCAAGAGTGGAGCAAGCAGTGGGATCATCCGCCCGAAGGCAAATGAGGCTGTGCCTGCCCGCCGCGCTGACCATCCTCCTGCTAGCGGCCACTGCCTGCGGCGGAACAGAGGGTCCGCAGCCCGCGACCGCCCCCGCTGAACCGCAGGCGACAACGACATCCGAGGCGGTCCCCGATGCAGACAACGGCGGCTCGCGACAGGAGTCGCAGATCACCGAGCCGCAGCCGAGCGAGCAGCCCTCCGCTCCCCCGGCCTCGCCAGCCCCGGCACCCGCGCCGCCGAGCAGCGAGCCGGTTTACGGGGGCACGCTGTTCTTCGGCCTCGAGGCCGAGACGCCCGACGGCTGGAACCCGGCGACGCAGTCCTGCGCTGTGTCGTGTGAGACGGTAATGCGAGCCATCTTCGATCCGCTGACGATCATCGACGCCGACGGGCAGCCGCAGCCGTACCTGCTGGAGTCGTTCGCGGCCAACGAGGACTTCACCGTCTGGACCTTCAAGATGCGCCCCGGCGTCACCTTCCACGACGGAACCCCAGCGGACGCCGCGGCCCTCGCCACCCACTTCCAGAATCTGCTGTCCGGCGCCCTCGCGGGCCAGACCCTGGCCAAGCTCAGCGGCTGGCAGGCGACAGACGATCTGACCCTCGAGCTCTATTCCGAGGTCCCCTTCGCGGGTCTGCCCGGCGGCCTGGCGGGCCAGCTCGGCTACCTGGCGGCGCCGAGCCAGTACGCCGACCCGAACGGCTTGGCCAACCCCGTGGGCACCGGCCCGTTCGTGTTCCGGTCCTGGATACCCGGCGTTGAGCTGGTAGCCGAACGCAATCCCGACTATTGGCGGACCGACTCAGCCGGCGGCGCCCTGCCCTACTTGGACCGCGTAGTGTTCCGCCCGATCGTCGAGACCGACGCCCGCAAGGACGCCCTGCGGCTCGGCGACATCCACGTGACCCATTCCGACGTCGGCTCGGACTTCGATCACTACCGGGCAGACTTCAAGACTCTCGAGGAGCGCAACTTCCTGCAGACCCGTCACCTGCTGCTGAACAACGCCTCGCCGCCCTTCGACGACCTCGACGCTCGACGAGCCCTCGCCCTGTGTACCGACTACGAGACCTACAACCTGCTCCGCACAGACGGCAACTTCGACATCGCCAACGGACCCTTCAGCCCCGACACGCCCGGACACCTCAGCGACACGGGCGCCGCCGGCTACGACCGCGCAGCCGGGCAAGCGCTCTGGGAGCGGCTGGAGGACCCGGGGACGATCCTGCTGGGCGTCAGCGACAAGCCGTTCGACCGAGCCTCCGCCGATCTCCTCGTGGAGATGTGGACCGAATGCGGAATCGACGCCCGCATCCGCCCGCTCGACCAGGGAACCCTCATACGAGACGCCATCCTGGGCGACTTCCAAGTGCATCTGTGGCGCAACCACGACGGCACCAGCCTGGCGTCGGAGCGCATCTGGTGGCACTCGGAGTTCTCCAGCGGGCTGGCCCTCAACCTGGGGCGGATCATGAGCGAGCCCTTGGACGCGGCCCTCGACGAGGCCACCGTCACCGTCGACCGCGACGAGCTGCGGGCAATTGCCGAGCAGGCGAACCGTATCCTGGCTGCGGGGGTTCACAACGTCTGGCTGCACTGGGTGCGTTGGATGCTGCCCCATCGCGAGGCGGTGCAGAACCTCGCCCGGATCACGCTTCCCGACGGCGCCGAGCTGCTCGACATCGTTCGGGGACGAGCGTTCCTGACCGAGACCTGGCTAGCGGCCGGCCCTTGACCCTCCCACGCCACGTCGAAGCACCCGCGCCTCGGGGCTCCCCCGGCGACGAGGACCCGCTGCGGATCGCCCTGTTGACCTACCGCGGCAAACCGCACTGCGGTGGCCAGGGGGTGTACACCCGACAGCTCAGCAAGGCCCTCACCGACCTGGGCCACCACGTCGAGGTGTTCGCCGGCCAGCCCTACCCCGAACTGGACGAGCGGGTGGCGCTCTGGCGGCTGCCGAGCCTGGACATCTTCAACGACCACTTCCCTGGACGGAAGCCGGCCTTCTGGGAGATCAACACGCTGGCCGACCGCATCGAGCTGCACAGCTACCGCTTCGGCACGTTCTCCGAGCCGCTGGCGTTCAGCGTGCGGGCCGCAGCCGAGCTGCGCCGTCGGGCCGGCGAGTTCGACCTCGTCCACGACAACCAGTGTCTCGGCTACGGCCTGTGGGGTATCCAGCGGGCGGGGCTGCCGGTGATCGCCACCATCCACCATCCCATCACGGTGGACCGCCGCTTGGAGATGGCCAAGGCCCGCGACCGCCGGGAGCGCTTCGGCAAGTGGCGCTGGTACTCCTTCACTCGGATGCAGACCCGGGTGGCGCGCCGACTGCCGCGGGTGGTGACGGTGTCGGAGTCCTCCCGGGCCGACATCTGCCGCGACCACCGGGTGGCGCCCGAGCGCATCGCCGTGGTGCCGGTGGGCGTGGACCCCGAGGTCTTCCGGCCGCGCTCCGACGTGGCGCGCCAGCCCGATCTGATCGTGACCACCGCCTCAGCCGACGTGGCCATGAAAGGCCTGCAGCACCTGCTCGAGGCGCTGGATCGGCTGCGCCGCGCGGGACGAGACGTGCGCCTCACCGTCATCGGCAAGCTGCGCGACGACAGCCCTACCAGCGACTCTGTGGCGCGTGGCAGCCTGGCCGGCGCGGTGCGTTTCGTCAGCGACCTCAGCGAGGAGGAGGTCGTCGCCCTTTACGCTGAAGCGGCGGTGGCGGTGGTTCCGTCGCTGTATGAGGGCTTCTCGCTGCCGGCGATCGAGGCGATGAGCTGCTCGGCGCCGCTGGTCGCCACCACCGGCGGCGCCCTGCCCGAGGTGGTCGGCGCCGACGGCGTGGCCGCTCTGCTCGTGCCACCCGGCGACGCCGCCGCGCTCGCCGCCGCAATCGCACGGATTCTGGACGACGCGGCACTGGCCAGACGGCTGGGCGAGGCCGGTCGCCGCCGGGTGCTGGAACGCTGGAGCTGGCGTCTGACCGCCGAGCGGACCGTGGAGCAGTATCGAACCGTGCTGGCCGCCGCCGGGCCGGTCCGTCGGATCATGACCCGAACGCCCGACGCTGCGGCACCAGAGCGGTCGTCCCGCTGCGCCGAGCGCGCTCCGCTCCCTTAGGACCCGCCTTGGACACCGTCGACTATCGACTGTTGGGGTTGGCGCCCGGCGAGCTGGTGCTGGACGTGGGCTGCGGCTCGGGACGCCACGCCTACGGCGTGGTGCGCCGCGGCGCCAGCGCGGTGGCCTGCGACCTGGGGCGCCACGAGCTGGTCGAGGTGCGCCGCACGGTCACCGCCATGCGCGCCGCCGGGGAGATCGGCGGCGAGACCCTGGAGTGCGCCGCTGGCGACGCCCGGCGACTGCCCTTCGCCGACGGCGCCTTCGACCGGATCATCGCCGCGGAGATACTGGAGCACGTGGCTGACGACGCCGCCGCGCTCGCCGAGCTGGCTCGGGTGCTGCGACCGGGCGGAGTGCTGGCCGTGACCGTGCCGTCTTGGGGCCCCGAGAAGCTGTGCTGGCTGCTCAGCGAGGAGTACCACGCTCCCGCCGTGCCCGACGGCCACGTCCGCATCTACACGCTAAGGCGGCTGCGGGCGCGGCTGGCGGCTGCGGGCCTGGCGCCGCGGTGCCATCACCGGGCGCACGCCTTGCACTCGCCGTACTGGTGGCTGCGCTGCGCCGTCGGCCCCCACAACGACGGGCACCGCCTCGTGCGGGTCTACCACCGCCTGCTGACCTGGGAGATCGAGCGCCGGCCGTGGGTCGCCCGGGTTGTCGAGCGCACGCTGCGTCCCCTCATCGGCAAGAGCGTGGTGCTCTACGCCGTCAAGTCGCCGACGTGTGCCTCCCGCGGGGCGGCGGCCCCTGCGGGGTGGCGCGGCGGCCGAGCGGACCGGCGCGCCCAATCGGCTGCCAGCGAGCACCACGCCGAGAGCGGGCTCCGTGTACCTGCGTGAGGTACACGGCCTGCTGAGCGGCGCAGAGGTAGCCGCCACGGCCGAGGGCATCGCTGCCTGCCAGCTCGAGTCGGGGCTCATCCTGTGGTCGCCCGGCGGTCACGCCGACCCCTGGAACCATGTGGAGTGCGCCATGGCCCTCGACGTGACCGGCAACCGTCGGGCCGCCGAGAGGGCCTATGAGTTCTTGGCCGCCGCCCAGCGCCCAGACGGCGCCTGGCACCGCTACTACACCGCCGACGGCGTGGAGGATCCGCGGCTGGACGCAAATTGCACGGCGTACGTGGCCTTCGGAGCGTGGCACCACTACCTCGTGACTGGCGACCGCGGCTTCCTCGAGGCGATGTGGCCCGTCGTGGAGGGTGCGGTGCGCTTCGCGCTCGGCTTGCAGCAGCCCGGCGGGGAGATCCTCTGGGCGCGCCACGACGACGGCACGCCGTGGCCGTTCGCGCTGCTGTCGAGTTCGGCCAGCATCCACCAAAGCCTGCGGGCCGCCACAGCGATTGCCGCCGAGCTGGGCTTGGAGTGTCCCGCCTGGGAGCGGGCCGCGGACCGCCTGGCCGCAGCGATTCGCAACAACCCCGATGCCTTCGCTCCCAAGGATCGGTTCGCCATGGACTGGTACTACCCCGTGCTGGCCGGGGTGCTGGAGGGCAGCGAGGCCCGCCGGCGGCTGGCGGGCCGCTGGGACGACTTCGTGATCGACGGCTGGGGGGTGCGCTGCGTGGCCGACCGCGACTGGGTCACCCCCGCCGAGACAGCCGAATGCACCATGGCCTGCCTGGCCGCGGGCCTCAGCGACGAGGCGCAGCGCCTGTTCGAATGGTCCCAGCGCCAGCGCGACAGCGACGGCGCCTACTGGACCGGAACTGTGCTGCCCCAGCAGCACCGCTTCCCCCCCGGCGAGAAGGCCACCTACAGCGCCGCAGCCCAACTCCTAGCCGCCGACGCTCTAACCGCCACCACCCCAGCCTCGCACCACCTAACCCGCCAAGCCCCGGCGCTGGCACCCCCCACGCCAATCCAGCGCGCCTAACGCCTACGGGAGCGGGTGGTGGGACGGGTCGCCTGCTTGCGGGAGACTTCAATGAACGGCACAGCCCGCCGCCCCAGGCCCTTGGAAGTTCGTGCCCTCGATCCGTACCGGATCTGGCTCCGCTACGACGACGGCGCCGCCGGGGAAGTCGATCTATCCCACTTGGCGCGGCGACAGTTGTTCGCCGCTTGGTCCGACCCGGAATTCTTCGCGAGCGTCCACATCGACGCCGCCGGAGCCATCGTGTGGAACGACGATCTGGACTTGTGCCCCGACGCGCTGTACCGGCGTCTATAGCGACCCGCTAGACGGGGAGCGGTCGTCGTCGATGCCTGAACTCTGCCGCTTCTACGGAATCATCATCCTCGTGTCGGGCTAGTTGGCTCGGACTTTGCCTCGGTTGGCTCGCCGGCGGGGCGGGGCGGCGGGCGAGGGCCACAGCAGTCGATCCAGCGCCACGAACTTGAACACCCAGAGCGCGCCGTAGATACCCAGGTTGACGAGCACCAACAAGCCGGAGTGGTCCCAGCGGGATGCCGCGTTGACCGCCACGGTGGAGCCTGCCCCGCCGGCGACGGCGAGCGTCCAGAACGGCAGCACCTCGCCCCACAGGCGGCTGCGCCCGCTTCGCTCCCAAACCCAGCTGCGGTTCAACAGGTAGGCGGGAACCGCGCCGGCGCTGACCGCCACGAGGTTCGCCTGCCAGCCGGGCCATCCAGCCACGCCGTGGAGCAGCCACAGGATCACCAGAGTGATTGGCGTCACCACGGCGCTCACTGCACCGAAGCGCGCCAGCCGGCGCCACTCCAGGCGTCGCCCCACCAGCAGGCGCCACTTCAGGCGTCGCCCCGCAAGCGCGGCCAGCGCCCGTGTCGCCGAGGCGCCGGGCCGCGGTGCGGCGGAGACTGCGCTCTCATCGCTACGACCCGCCTCGCTGGCCGAAGCGGCGTCATCCATCCGGTTCAGCCTTGCCCGTCGTCCCGCCAGCGGTAGACGCCGGTCTCCCGCCGCTCGAAGCCAAGACGCTGGTACAGGCGCACCGCAGCGGCGCGGCCCGGGCGCGACGTCAAGTCCACGGTCCGTGCGCCGGCCTGCCTCGCCCTGCGCAGCGCCTCACGGCCGAGCGCCTCCCCGACGCCGCGCCCGCGCGCCGCCTCGTCGGTCACGACGTCCTCGATCCAAGCCCGCAGACCGGTCGGCAGGCGGAACAGCACGAGCACCAGCATCCCTGCGATTCGCCCGTCGAGGCGGGCGAGCAGCAGCACGCAGGTCTCGGACTCGCAGACCTCGGCCACCTCGGCGAACGACGGCATCGAGGCCGACGACGAGAGCTGCGGCACCAGCCGCCGCACCGCCGCGACGACCTCCTCGTCGCACGCAGCAGCCTCATACACCAGCAGTTCGCCGCCGTCCACGCCGCGATGATACGACCGCCACCCCACAGCGCCGAGACGCGCGCGTTCGTCGGTGCGGCTCAGTCGGCGGCGCGCAGCACTCGCAGCGAGCCGGTTCGTCCGACCTCGCTGAACCGCCCTGACTCCAGCGCCCGGAGGTAGATCTCATACGGCGGGCGCCCGCCGTCGGCGGGGTCGCTGAACACGTCGTGGATAGCGAGGACGCCTCCCGGCGCCACATGGGGGGTCCAGCCCTCGTAGTCGGCGTGGGCCGCCTCGGCGCCGTGGCCGCCGTCGATGAACAGGAACGCCAGCGGAGTGCCCCAAAGCGCCGCCAGCCGCGGCGAGTCGCCGACAACGGCCACAACGTGACCCTCCAGGCCAGCCTCGTACACGGTGCGCCGAAAGTGCGGCAGCGTGTCGATCAGCCCACTGCGCGGGTCTACCAGGTCGGGCTCGTGCCATTCCCAGCCAGGCTGGTTCTCCTCGGAGCCCCGATGGTGGTCCACGGCGAACAGCACCCCGCCCCGCTCAACCGCGGCGGCCCCGATGAACAGCGCCGAGCGCCCGCAATAGCTGCCCACCTCCAGCAACGGCCCCGCCGGCGCGGACCGCGCCGCCTCGTGTAGCGCCAAGCCCTCCTCGATGGGCATGAATCCCCGTGCCGCTTCGGCGAGCGCCCGAAGCCTGGCATCCACGCCCCGAGGATAGAACCGAACCACCGGCCACGACCGCGCAGCGCCCACCGAGGGGGGCCGGGGGGACGATTCGCGACGCCTTTGGCCCAACATGAAGGAGCGAACGGTGCCCCGGCCCACGACCGCACCGGCCCCGCCGACCCAAGGAGGGGTCGGAGTGGGATTGCGGGGCCTGTCAGCGGTAGGGTCGCGCCCGTGGACGACGCCGCGCAATCACCCACCCCCGATCTGGCCGAACTGCATTGGACGAGGCGACCGCGCCTCAAGCAGCCCGTGGTACTGACCGCGTTCCGGGGCTGGAACGACGCGGGCGACGCCGCCACCGAAGCGGCCAAGCACCTCGCACGCCACTGGCGCACGAAGCCGTTCGCGGAACTGGACCCCGAGAACTACTTCGACTTCACCGTCGCGCGGCCTCTCGTCCACTTCGACGACGAAGGTCAGCGGCGGCTGACCTGGCCCACGAACCGCCTCTCCGCGGGTCGGGTGCCGGGGACCAGCACCGATGTGGTGATCCTTGAAGGCGTCGAGCCGCACTTCCGCTGGGGTTCGTTCTGTCGCCACGTCCTTGGCATGGCCCAGCACCTCCGAGCGCGGCTCGTCGTGACCCTCGGGGCGCTGCTGGCCGACGTTCCTCACACCCGCCCGGTGGCGATCTACGGCTCCACCGACGACACGCAGCTGGCCGAGCGCCTGCAGCTGCGCAGATCGAGCTACGAAGGGCCCACCGGCATCGTCGGAGTCCTCGGCGTGGCCTGCCGCGAGGCGGGAGTGCCCACGGCGTCGCTGTGGGCCTCGGTTCCCGCGTATGCGGCCGGCAACCCGTCACCCAAGGCGACGCTGGCGCTGACTGAGCAGGTCGCCGGACTGTTGGGCACCGACATCGAGACCGCCGACCTGCACCACCAGACACTCGTCTACGAGCAGGAAGTGGACGACCTCGTCAACAGCGACGACGACGCCCAAACATATGTGGCCGAACTCGAGAAGGCCTTCGACAACGCCCCCGACGTCGGCCCCGAAGACCCCGAGCGGCTCGTCCAAGAAGTCGAGAAGTTCCTCAGAGACCAGTCCTGACCGACCCGCCCCGACCGGCGGGCTAGGCCTCGCCGAGGTAGGAGGCGCGGAGGTCGGGGTGGCTGAGGAGGTTCTCGGCGGTGTCGTCGAGGACGACGCGGCCGGTCTGCAGCACCCAGCCCCTGTCGGCGATGGACAGGGCCATGTTGG
>VXNF01000092.1 GCA_009840735.1 Acidimicrobiia bacterium
ATCTCGTCGGCAGCGCCAGATGTCTACACGAGACAGGGTGGTAGGGGTTCGGGCGCGGGTGGCGGTTCGGGCGCGGCCGTCGGCGGTTGGGGTGCCGGTGCCGCGGGTTCGGGTGCCGGCGCCGGGGCGGCCGCGGGCTCTGCATTGGACTGACCGCATGCGGCGAGCAGCAGCGCGCCGGCGGCTCCGAGAGCGGCCATGAGCGTCGCGGCACGCCTGCGGCGCGGCCGTCGCCCGGCCTGGTGCGACGGCGGGAAGCGATGCACAAGCGGGTCAGTCACGTCGGCTCCTCTCTGCGCGCCGGCGGCGGACGGTCGGCCAGGCCGGTCACCGGCGAGAGCGAGCGTACAGCCGGCGACCGCACCGCTCACGAGCAGGCAGCCGGCTTCGAGAACCCGTCGGTTCTCTGCCCGCGGGCGCACTCGGCGATCCCTGGTGCAGCCTCGCCGGCCCCGTGCGTCGGTGTTCTGGCAGCGCGACGCCATGTGCAAAGCTCGCGCCCGTCATGGGATCCGGATCTCCACAGAGCGCCGCCGACGGCGGGCGCGCGGCGCCGCTCTGGTCACCGGCGGCGCCGGAGGCCACCAACCTCCGGGCGTTCTGCGCGGCGCTGGCAGAGGCGGGCCGCGGCACCTTCGGCGACTACACCGAACTGCACGCCTTCTCCGTCGCTGAGCCCGCGGCGTTCTGGTCGGCCGCCTGGGACTTCTGCGAGGTGATAGCCGAGGTCCGCGGTGAGCGTGTCGTCGAGCCGGGAGCGGAGATCTGCGAGACCAGGTTCTTCCCCGACGCCCGACTCAACTTCGCTGAGAACCTGCTGCGCCGCGCCGATGACTCCCCGGCGCTGATCTTCCGGGGCGAGTCCGCCGAGCGGCGCCAACTCAGCGCGGCCCAACTCAGAGCGGAGGTGGCCCGCGTCTCCGGAGCGCTTCAGCGCGGCGTGGGGATCCGCCCCGGCGATCGGGTGGCGGCCTGGCTGCCGAACATTCCCGAGACCTGCGAGTTGATGCTGGCCACGGCCGCTGTCGGCGGGGTGTTCTCCTCCTGCTCGCCGGACTTCGGCGCCGACGGCGTGCTGGACCGGTTCGGGCAGATCCGCCCGAGGGTCCTCGTGGCGGCCGACGGCTACCGCTACGGGGGCAAGGAGTTCGACTGCCTGGGTCGGCTGCGAGAGATCGCCGCCGGCCTCGACGGCCTCGAGCGGGTCGTGGTCGTGCCGTTCCTGTCGCCAGACCCGGACCTCGCCGCGCTGCCCGACGCCGTGTCCTGGGAGGCGTTCCTGAACGAGGCCCCCGACGCCGACTCCGCCGGGCCGGAGTTCCTGGCCCTGCCCTTCGATCACCCGCTCTACGTGCTGTACTCCTCGGGCACCACGGGCGCCCCCAAGTCCATCGTTCACCGCGCCGGGGGCATCCTGCTGAAGCACCTCGTCGAGCACCGCCTGCAGTGCGAGGTGCGCCCCGGCGACCGGGTGTTCTACTTCACGACCGCGGGCTGGATGATGTGGAACTGGCTGATGTCGGCCCTGGCCAGTGAGGCCGCGCTGGTGCTCTACGACGGCGCTCCCGATCCTGAGCGGCTGTTCGACTTGGCCGACGCCGAGGGCGTCACGCTCTTCGGCACCTCCGCGGGGTTCATCGAGGCGACCGCCAAGCGGGGACTGTCGCCGCGGCGGACCCATCGGCTCGAACGGCTGCGGACCATCACCTCCACCGGCTCGCCGCTCTCACCGGAGGGCTTCGAGTTCGTCTACGCCGAGGTCAAGCCCGACGTTCACCTGGCATCCATCTCCGGGGGGACCGACCTGTGCGGCTGCCTCGTCAACGGCGACCCCACGGCGCCGGTGTACGCCGGGGAGATTCAGCGCCCAGCGCTGGGGCTGGCCATCGATGTGTTCGACGCCGAGGGCCGGCCCTGCCCGCCGGGGGTTCAGGGCGAGTTGGTGTGTGCCAACTCGTTTCCGTCGATGCCGCTGGGATTCTGGGGCGACGAGCCGCCCGACGGCGAGTCACCGCAGGGCGGCGGGCTGCGGGTCACCCCCGGCCCCCGCTACCGGCGGGCCTACTTCGAGCGGTATCGGGGGGTGTGGCACCAGGGCGATTACGCCCGCTGGACCGCCCACGGCGGCATGGTCATCGCCGGCCGGTCCGACGCCACGCTCAACCCGGGCGGGGTGCGGATCGGAACCGCCGAGATCTACCGCTGCCTCGAGGGCGTCCCCGAAGTGTCCGAGGCGATCGTGATCGGCCAGCCCTGGGGCGGCGACACTCGTATCGTGCTGTTCGTGCGCTTGAGCGCCGCTGCGGGCGGCGAGCTGACCGAGGAACTGACCCGGCGCATCCGCGACCGCATCCGCAGTCACGCCTCGCCGCGCCATGTGCCGGCCAAGGTGTTGGCGGTGGACGCCGTGCCGCGCACCCGAAGCGGCAAGCTGACCGAACTGGCGGTGCGGGAGGTGGTGTGCGGCCGCCCGGTGGACAACACCGAGGCCATTGCGAACCCCGAGTCGCTGGAGCAGTTCCGCGACCGTCCCGAACTGGCGACGTGACCGGTTCCCGGCTGCGGCTGCGCAGCGCCCTCTTTGCCCCGGCGAGCCGCCCCGAGTTGCTGCCGAAGCTGCCTCGCAGCGGCCCCGACGGCGTCATCATCGACCTCGAGGACGCCGTGGCCCCCGCCGGCAAGGAGCGGGCTCGCCCGGTGGCCGCCGCCGCCGCCCGCCGGCTGCGACAGGAGCACCCGGACCTGGCGATCTTCGTGCGCGTCAACGGCGTCGGCACGGAGTGGTTCGAGGGCGACATGGCCGAGGCAGTCGTTCCCGAGCTCACCGGCGTGGCCGTGCCGGTGCTGGAGTCCGCCGCGGCGGTCGAGACGGTGGCCGAGCGGCTCGAGCCGGTCGGTCCGCTTGATGTGATCGCGGGCCTCGAGACCGTGGCCGGCGTGGAACGAGCCGCGGAGGTGCTGCGCCCGCCGGTCATGGCCGCCTACTTCGGCGCCGAGGACTACATCGCCGACATGGGCGGCGTGCGGACCCCGGAGAACACCGAAGTGCTCTACGCCCGGTCCCGCGTGGCGGTGGCGTGCCGACTGGCGGGCGCGCTGGCGCTGGATCAGGTCGTGGTGGCGCTGAGAGACGAGGAGGCTTTCTGCGCCGATGCCCGCCAGGGCCGCGCGCTGGGCTACAGGGGCAAGCTCTGCATCCATCCGGCCCAGGTGACCTGGGCCAACGGGGTCTTCAGGCCCTCCGCTGCGGCGCTGGACCGGGCGCGGCGCCTGCTGGACCTGTATGCGGAGACCCAGCGCACCGGCACCGGCGCCGTCGCCTTCGAGGGCCAGATGATCGACGAGCCCCTGGCGCGCCAAGCCCGCGCCCTGCTGGCCGCCGCCGAGGACTGATCGCCCGGTCGGGGCCGCCCGGTCAGTAGCCGCTCTCGACGGTGCTGGCGAACTTGCTGAGCAGATGCGGGCCTGCCAGGACCGGCTCGTAGCGGGGCGACTCGCCGGGCGCCAGGCAGGTCGGCAGGCAGCGCACCTCGGCGTCCCAGGCCACATTGTGGAAGAACACGACGCTCTGGCGCCGCGAGGTGTGCCCGGCGCCCACCGGCGGCAGCCCGGCTCGGTGCAGCGTGGAGACCCAGCGGTCGTTGGTCCAGCGGGCCATCATGTCGCCCAGGTTCACGACGAAGCCGCCCGGGGTCGCCGGCACCGTCGCCCAGCCGTCGAGCCCCTTCACCTCCAGGCCGCCGGGGGCGTCGTCGAAGCGCAGGATCGAGAGCGTGCCGTAGTCGGTGTGGGCGCCGGCGCGCAGCTGCCCCGGCAGCGGCGCGGTCTGCACCTCGGGGTAGTTGATGGCCCGCATGGCGCTGGAGCAGTCATCCAGGTAGGGCTCGAAGAACTCCGCCGGGAGGCCCAAGCCGACGGCCATGATCGTCAGCAGCCTGCCTGCCAGATCGGCCATCGCCTCGAAGTACGCCTCCCAGGCTGGGCGCAGCGCCGCCGGGCGCTCGGGCCAGCGCGGCTCGGCCAGGATGGCCTCGGCGCCGGCGGGGATGACCGCCGGCAGTCGCAGCGGACCGATGTTGAGGCTCTCCTTCAGGTCCGGCGGGCTGCTGGCGCCGAGCGAGCGGGCCAGCACCTCGCCCTCGACGGGTGAGTAGCCGTAGGCGTAGTCGGCCGACGGGGCCGGCGTGGCCCGCTTGAGGGCCAGGGGCAGGTCGAAGAACGCCCGTGCCGCCGCCCAGAGATCATCGATCACCCCCTCCTGTACGCCGTGGCCGACGACGACGAAGAAACCGATCCTGCGACAGGCCTCGTCCACGGCCCGTCCGAGCGCGGCCAGACCGTCGGCGCCCTCGGCGGCGGGGGAGATGTCGATGATCGGAACGGGGGACTCCAGCGCCCCGCCCGCTGGCGCGCTCACGGCCGGCCCCGCAGCGCTGGCGAGGAGCAGGTTGCTCCGGCGAGCGTGGCCCCGCGAGGTGGGCAACGGTGAGCTGATCTCATGTTGGGGGGCCTGCGGGGGATGATCTGGAGAAAATCTCCGCTCAGGTGAGGCAACTGTCGCATCGGCCCGTATACTTAGCTACACTTTGAAACCTAGCCGGGGGGCGTGTCGCTGGACGCGTCGTCGCGGCGCAGGCTCAGTGATGCGGAGTTCATGCAGTAGCGCTCGCCGGTTGGGGCGGGGCCGTCGTCGAAGATGTGCCCCAAGTGCGCCCCGCATTCGTTGCAGACCGCCTCGGTGCGGACCCAGCCGTGGCTCCGGTCGGTGTGCCGGCCCACCCGGTCCTCGCCCATCTCAGAGTGGAAGCTGGGCCAGCCGGTGCCGGAGTCGTACTTGGTGTCGCTGGAGAACAGCGCCGTGTCGCAGACCACGCAGTGGTACACGCCGTCGTCTTTGCAGTCCCAGTACTCCCCGGTGAAGGCCCGCTCCGTGCCGGCCTCCTGGGTGACGTGGTACTGGAGAGCGGAGAGCCGCCGGCGGAGTTCCCGCTGTTCTTGCCGCTTGGTGGTCATGGCGCCCCCGAAATCCGCGCAGCGAACGGGCGTTTGGATTACAGTGCTGTAATCCGAGTTGGGAAGCTGCTACACATAGTGGCACAGAAACCCGTGGCACAGAAACCCGTGGCACAGAAACCCCGCGTCCCAGAACCCCGACATAACCCGCTGGCACAGAGGGGTGTCACACC
>VXNF01000027.1 GCA_009840735.1 Acidimicrobiia bacterium
CCCCCCCCCCTTTTTTTTTTCAACCCCTATTACGGAATACGCTATTGCCTCTTGTCTGGTGGGCTCGGAGATGTGTATACTATACAGGGGCCTCCCGATCCGCAACACCTGTACCTGTCCCCGCCGGCATAGACCGCATTATAGCAATAGTCACAACGAAAGCAAACACACGCGCGCCAACAATCCCGGAAATCTCCCGAGAATCGCCGCCCGAACCCCGCCGGCACCCCCGCCCGCTGAATTGACGGTCGCGCGTCCCCGAGGGTGGTTGCAATCAGAAACGAGAACCATTATCATCATTGGGGCCGTCTTGGCCGACCCCTAGCGAAAGGCGCACGATCATGAAGCGATCTCAAATTCTTGCTCTCGTCCTCACCGGAGTCTTCGTGGCAACGGCTGTCTCCCCGGCGCATGCCGCCGACGGCGACTGGCAGTCGATCACGCTGCCGGACTGGGGCGCGGATCCGGCGATCGGCGCGGGGGACCACGCATACGAGGTCGTTTCCGGAGCGGCGGTCGGCCTTCAGTGCGACGGGCGATTTGAGCGGTACGAGGGCGCCGGCATCGTGACCGGCCCGTGCAGTTGGGCGACGCCCGTCGGCAGCGACCCTGTGAGAATCCGTTGGCGCTCGTTGGCCGCCGGATGGCAGGGCGCGATCCTGCCGGGCTACGGAGTGCCGGTCGAGTTGGGCATGGTCGCCGGTGACTACGACTACGAGGTCCTGTCCGGCGGAATCGCCGCTCTCTACTGCACGGGCACGCCCACCGAAGGCAGCTTCCGGGAGTTCGACGGGTCGCCCGGCTACTGGCAGCGCGTCTCGGCCACCGGCACGGTGACCGGCCCGTGTTCGCATGCCCTCAACGAGGCCGACGATGCCGTGGTCCTCCTTTGGGCTCCGGCGGCCGCCCTCACCCCGCAATCGGCCCCTGCCGCGTCCAAGACCAAGTACATCATCGCCGGCGACACCAAGCGCGAGGCACACCAGGTCGGGCGCCTAGCTGACGGGAAATGGCGCATCCGCAACTTCAGCGGCGTCGAGGTCGTCGTCTGGTCCTCCGAGGATCAGAGATGCACCAAACCGTCCACGAAGCCGCGCGTCGTCGTCACAATCGGCGAAGGTCAGTGCGACGGCGCCATCGAACTCCGAGTCCGCAACCCGAACAAGGGCAGCTACAGGATCTGGATGACAAAGATCAGCTGAGGACGTGCGCCGACAGACGGCGAACTCCGTCGTTGCTCCGGGCCGAGGCGAGGAGCTTGGGTCGCTCGTGGTGGAGCCGCCCGACGACGATGCCGGGGGCGATGCCTCTTAGCTGAGGCCTTTGGCGGCTTGCCAGGTTGCCAGTGACTCGGGGAGGTCGGCGGGGACCGGGCCGACGTCGGGGTAGCGCTTGCGGTCGGGGGCGCCGAGTCCGCCGTGTACGAGGTCGCTGAGGGGCATGAAGTACAGGAAGCACACGGTGCGCGAACCGAATCGCCACTCGCCGTCCTCGCGCCGGTAGGTGTCGACGTAGCGCAGCCCCACCTGGTAGGTCGTGGCTTCGAGGGCCAGTTCGGCGTGGGCGAGCACCGTGCCGGTGGCGTGGTCGTCGTCGCTGAACTCGATGCGGTGGCTGTGGGGGTAGTGGTAGGTCGGTCCCATGAGACCGGTGCGGTACCGGTAGAAGTCCACGATGGCACCGCGGCCCTCGGTGGTGTCGCGCCCGTCGGCGTGGGCGAACGTGGCGTCGGCGCAAAAGATCTCGCCGATCCGCTCGAAGTCGCGGTCGTCGACCGCCGTGGAGTAGTCGAAGACCAGCTCGCGGATGGCCTCACGGGACTCGATGCGGGCGACGCGGCGCTCCAGGTCGGTGGTCACGGTGTCTCTCCTCCGCTGCTTGGGGTTTTGCCTGTCCGGTCGGGGGGCGGCGTGCCGTTTGCTCCTTCGGCGCGGGCGCAAGGCGTCGCAAATCGGCCCCCCGCCCCCCTCCCTCGGTTGTTGGTCCACCCTTTCGCCGGGTGCGACCTCATGCCATTATCCCGCCGTCGCTGGGTGTGAACGACACGGGGAACGAGGCCATGCCTCGGCTGATGAGGGTGGGGTGCCACTCGGGGGGTTCGGGGCCACCTCGCAGGTCGGGCAGGCGCCGGGCGAGCGCGTCGAGCGCTATCGAACCCTCCAGCCGGGCCACCGCGGCGCCGAGGCAGTAGTGCAGGCCGAACCCGAAGCCGACGTGGTCGGTGGGGTTGCGCTGCAGGTCGAAGCGGTCGGGGTCGGCGAACACGTCGGGGTCTCGGTTGGCGGCGGCCTGCACCAGATAGACCATGTCGTGGCGGCGGATCAGATGCCCGGCTACGTCGATGTCGGTGGCCGCCATGCGCACCTGCATCTTTGACGGGCCGTCGAACCGGAGAATCTCCTCGATGGCCGCCCGCAGGCCGTCGGCGTCGCTGCGGGCGACCAGCCGTTCGAGCTCCTCGGGGTGGCGCAGCAAGGCGTGCAGGCCGTTGCCGATGAGGTTGGTGGTGGTCTCGTGGCCGCCGAACAGCAACAGGATGCAGGTGCCGGTGATCTCGTCGTCGGTGAGCCGCTCGTCGCCCTCCTGGGCGCGGATCAGGGCGCTGATTAGGTTCGCAGCGGGGGCGGCCCGGAACCGCCGCACCAGGCCGCTGAGGTAATCCGACAGTTCCAGCAGGCCGCTCTGGGCGCGCTCGCGGCGCCCAGCGGTGCCCCGCGCCCCGAACACCAGCACCATCAGGTCGTCGGACCAGTCTTTGAACAGGTCGCGGTCGGTGGCGGGCACACCCATCATCTCGGCGATCACCACCGCCGGCAGCGGGTAAGCGAAGTCGGAGATCACGTCCATGCGGCCGCGCGGGGCCAGCTCGGCGAGAAGGCTGTCGACCACTTCGAGGATGCGGGGCTGCCAGCGCGCCACGGCCCGAGGCGTGAAGGCGCGGCTGACGAGTTGGCGCAGTCGCGTGTGGTCGGGCGGGTCCCGGAACACCATCCACTCTCCGAGAATCCGGTAGGTGGGGGCTCGTTCTCGGCGCTGCGCCTCGCTGAGCTTGTGCTCGAAGACCGGCCGGATGCGGTCCGAGGAAAAGCGGGTGTCCTTGAGCGCCGCCAGCAGGTGGTCGTGGCGGAGGATGAACCAGGCCCGGTAATGCTCGTTGTAGAAGACCGGGCGATTGCGACGCAGCTCGGCGAAGACGGGGTACGGGTCCGCGACCCGCTCGGGCGTCAGCAGATCGACCGCAGCGGTGCCCGCAAGGTCGTTCACTGCTGCTTCCTCGGCGTTTCGGCCCCTCCGCCGGCCGGTTGTTGACGCCGCCGGGCGGCACCGGCGCTCACCGCAAGCCCCCTGGCGCCTCCAGCACCGCCACCACGCAGGCGTTGCCGTCGATGCCGGCGGTGCCCCCGCCCATCGTCTCCACGACGCCGAGCCGGGCGCCAGCCACTTGGCGGCCCTCGGCTGCGCCCCGTAGCTGCCAGACGATCTCGGCGATCTGGCCCAGCCCGGTGGCGCCGAGCGGGTGGCCGCGGGCCAGCAGCCCGCCGGAGGGGTTGACGGGTTGGGCGCCGCCGAGGCTGGTGCGGCTCGAGGCCACGAGATCCCCGCCGCCGCCCAGTTCGCACAGGCCCAGTGCCTCGGTGGTGACGATCTCGCCGATCGTGAAGGCGTCGTGTACTTCGAAAACGTCGACGTCGTCGGGTCCGACGCCTGCCTGCTCGAAGGCCGCCTGCGCCACGTCGGACACGAGCTGCCAGCCCCAGACCAGGTCGCTGGTGTGGTCCCAGGCCCGCCCGGAGGCGAGCGCCGAGGCTCGAACGGCCACGTCGCCGCCGTCGGCGGCGCGGCGGCGCGGCGGACCCACGACGGCCGCCGCAGCGGCGTCGCTGATGTCACAGCACTGCAGCAGCGTCAGCGGGTCCGAGATCGGACGCGAGCCGAGGACCTGTTCGACAGTGAGCTCGCCGGCGTGCTGGGCGCGGGGGTTGCCGAGGGCGTGGCGGCGGTTCTTGACCGCCACGAGCGCCATCTGCTTGGGCGTGACGCCGTGGCAGTGCTGGTAGCGGTGCGCCGCCATGCCGTAGAGGCTGGGCATGGCGAAGCCCTGCGCCCCCTCGGGGTCGGTTGCCAGCGGCTCTATGGGACCGTCGAAGACCGAGGTCATGGTCTCGATGCCGAAGGCCAGCACACACTCGTAGCGCCCCGCGGTGACCGCTGTCTGCGCCTCGTGGAAGGCGGTCGTGCCGCTGGCGCAGGCGTTTTCGATGGTCACGACCGGCACGCCGGTGATCCCGAGGTGCTGGAGTGTGCGGGTGGTGACGCCGGGGTCGCCGAAGACCGTGCCGGCGTAGACCGCCTCGACCGCGCCGGGCGTGACGCCGGCGTCGGCGAGCGCTTCGGTGACGGCCTGCCAGGCGAGGTGCGTCGGCGGGGTCTCGGGTTGGCGGGCGAAGCGGCTGGTGCCGACGCCCCAGACGGACGCGGCTGCGGACCGGTTGTGGCCCGCGGCGGCGACTGCTCGGTCCGTCGGCGCGGGCGCAAGGCGTGGCGAGTCGGCCCCCGGTGCCCCGGCGCTGTAGCGTCGGTCCGTCCGGTCGGGGGCGGTGGCGAAGGGTGCCGGGGGGCGGTGGCTGGAGGTCACGGCCCGTCCCAATCGGCGCGCGTGTCGAGTTCGGCCGGAGTCACCAGCGGGTCGCCGCGGTCGTCACGGCCGAGCAGGCGGACCCTTGTGCCGGGCAGCAGCGGCCGCTCGCCGCTGCCGTCCACGTGGACCAGGGCGCGGGGCCCCTCGTCGAAGTCCACGTACGCCAGGACCGCCGGCGGGGGCCGGTCCGCCACGCGCACGCGCAGCACCGTCGAGCTCCAGACGGTGCCGCCGGGGCCGAACACAGCGGGTTCGACCGGCGAACCGCCGCAGGCGGGGCACAGCGGCGGCAGGTAGAGCATGGGGTACCCGCAGTCCGCGCAGCGTCCGCCTCGCAGCCCCTCGGGGGTGGCGTCGGGCCGGGGATCCCGCCCGGCGCCGTC
>VXNF01000063.1 GCA_009840735.1 Acidimicrobiia bacterium
GTGCTGCCCGCACCCCCGCCGACACCCCGGCGACCGGTTGCCGCCCACCAGCCGCGCCAGCGGGATCCGCTCCCGCCGCCCCAGCCGCGCCAACGGCCGCCGCGTCCTCAGGTACGACGGGCGCCGCCGCGGGGCGTCACCCAGTGGTGGACCGGGCGGATCCCCGCCGCCCGCCGCCCGCCCGGCTACGGGCAGCGACCCGGCGGCCAGCGCGGGGGCAGCCGGGACATCTACGGTCGCCTGGAGCGTCAGCGCCGCTCGGGGCTGTTCTTCGTCGGCTTCGCCGTGCTGCTGGTGGTGCTGCTGGTGCTGATCGTCGTCCTCGTCCAAGTCCTCAATCCCGAAGACGCCGAGACCGGACCGGCCGGTCCGGCCACCATCGACGTGCCGTCGGTTTACCAGCTGGAGCAAGCGGTGGCGGTGCGCACCCTGGAGTCGGCCGGCTTCCCGGTGATCACCGTCCACGAGGCGAACGTCGAGATCCCCGCCGGGCGGGTCTTCGACCAGCAGCCCCGAGCGGGAACGAAGCTTGCGCCCGGCTCCACCATCACCCTCACCGTCAGTGCGGGGGCCGGCGCGGTGCCCGTGCCCAACGTGCTGGGCTGGCAGGCCATCGACGCCGAGCGGGCCCTGCGCGGGGCGGGCTTCGCCGTCAACCTCGTGCAGGTCGGCAGCGAGAGGCCGGCCGGGGAGGTTCTGCAGCAGGAGCCTGCGCCGCTGATCGCCCACCAAGTCGGCGCGGCGGTGACGGTGAACGTCTCCGCGGGACCCTCGGCAATCCTGGTGCCCAACGTGGCGGGCATGGACGACGTCGATGCGGCGGTGGCCATCACGAACGCCGGCCTAGTCGTCCAGCGTCAGACCGAGCCGTCGGCCACCGTCTCCGACGGGGTGGTCATCCGCACCGAGCCGCCGGTGGGGAGCCAGCTCGTCGAAGGCAGTCAGGTGTTCGTCTACGTCTCGTCGGGTCCCGAGGTCGTCACGATGCCGAACCTGACGGGCCTGAACCCCACGACCGCCTTCATCCAGCTCGACACGTTGGGGATGACAGCCGAGGTGGTCACCGTGGCGCCGCTCCCCGGTGAGGCACCGGGCCTCATCGTCTCTCAGGAACCCGGGGCCGGGACGACGATCACCGCCAGCTCGATCCTGACGCTCTACGTGACCGGAGAGCCCGAGACCGGCGACGCCGGCGACCCCTCCGGCGAGCTGACTCCGCTGGAGGATGAAAGCGACGAGCCGCCTCCGCCCGACGAGGGCGGGACCGAAGCCGGCGGGCTGCCGGATCGCCCGGCGCCCGAGGGAGGCTGACCGGTCCGCCGCCTCGCCGCCGACGACGCCAGGCCCAGGAAGTTCGCCAGAATGGCGTGACCGTCGACGGTCATCTGGGACTCCGGGTGGAACTGCAGGCCTTCGACAGCCATGGCGCGATGGCGCAGCCCCATGATTACCCCGTCGGCGGTGGTGGCGGTCACCTCCAGGCTGTCGGGGACCGAAGAGGGATCCACCACGAGGGAGTGGTAGCGGGTGGCCTGCAACGGGTTGGGCACTCCCGCCAGCACGCCAGCGCCGTCGTGACGAATCTGCGACACCTTGCCGTGCATGACCGCCGGGGCGCGCACGATCGAGCCGCCGAAGACCTCTGCGATGCACTGGTGCCCGAGGCACACACCGAGGATCGGGCAGCGCCCAGCCAGCTTCTCGATGACGGCGCAGCAGATTCCCGTGTCCGCCGGACGTCCCGGTCCGGGGCTGACCAGCAGGGCCTCAGGCCCCAAGGCCAGCGCCTCGGCCACGGCGAGCTCGTCGTTGCGCGCCACGACCGTCTCGGCGCCGAGTTCGCGCAGGTACTGAACCAGGATGTAGACGAACGAGTCGTAGTTGTCCAGAACGAGCACCCGGCGACGCACGGGCGTTGAGGGTACCGGTCACCTATCCTGCAGGCATGGCGAATCCTCCCAAGCGCAAGGTCCAAGGCGGCCGGGTGACCCCCAAGGGGACACGGCCGGCGGGCGAGCAGTTCATGCCCCCCGAAGCCAAGGTGAGCCCTGCCTGGGTGCCGATCCTGCTGTTCTCGCTGCTCGGCGCAGGCACGGTCCTCATCATCATCAACTACCTCGGCGTGATCCCGGGCGGCACGAGCAACTGGTGGCTGCTGGCCGGGCTCGGGCTCATTCTCGGCGGGGTGGTCACCGCCACCCAGCTGCACTGACGGGCCAGCCCGGACGGGCGGGCACCGAGGCGCCAAGCTCAACACGCCTCGCCCGGCGGGCGCGAATTACATATACGTACTTCCCCCCAAGGGTTTCCACACCTGTGGGAAACCTCGCCGCGTGAGGCTCAGTCCTCGATCGGCGCCATGACCGACATCTCCTCACCGCAGTGGCGGGGCGGTTCGGGATCCTCGAGGGGAGCGATCGTCATGCGCACCTCGGTCCCGCAGAGGCTGCAGCGATAGGTGATGCGCACCTTGCGCAGCTCGCCCGGCGGCGGCGGCTCGGGTTGCGGCTGCGACAGCACGCGGAGCATCAGGATCCCCAGCCAGAGAATCGCTAAGCCACCGAGCGCCGCGGCGAGCGCCTTCAGCACCGTCCCCAGAGCGACAGCCAGCACGAAGCCTGACGCCGCCGCGTCGAGCGCGACGCAGAGGTCCAATGCAGCGGTCGCTCCCCGCGCAACAGTCATGCCCACAACAGTACGGCCGCGCGGCGACCGGACGACGGGTCACGGACCGCTGGACCGCCCCCGGCCGGCGGCGGTGGCGGTGAGTAACCTCGCCCGATGCCCCGTCGGTTCGCCACGCAGGACAGGTGAGTATTGGAGATCGTTCTCGGGCTGGCGGTTGCCGTGAGCCTGGGGATCTCCGACGTGATCGGGGGCTTGGCCGGGCGGCGGCTGGGCCCGCTGCGCACCACGACCGGCATCCACCTGACGGGCGCGGCAGCAATCGGCATCTACCTCCTCGCCACGATGCAACCCCTCGGCGGGGCGCGCGAGATGCTGCTGTCAGCGCTGGGCGGGCTGATCCTGGCGTTCAGCGCCCTGTGCTTCTACGCGGGGCTGTCCTGGGGACGCGTGTCGGTCATGTCACCGGTCTCGTTCGCGACGATCGCCAGCCTCACCTTCACACTCGGGCTGCTGCGCGGCGAGCGTCCGTCGGGGCTGGCCCTCGCCGGCGCGGCGCTAATCGTCCCGGCGGTCGTGCTGGTCGCCCGCCCCTCCCGGACGCCGCGCCCACTGGATCGCAAGGCCTCAGAGCGGCGAGTGGGGCTGGCCGGCGAACTGGCGCTGTCGATGTGCGCGGGCGGCGGCTTCGTGGCGTTCCAGATCCTGCTGCTGGAGATCGGAGTGGCAGACGGACCCGCGCCGCTGCTGATCGTGCGCAGTGTCGGCGGTTTCCTGGGGCTGGCGGCGCTCGCCGCACTGCGCGGCAGGCCCCTCGGCGCCGCGGCTCAGCGCCGGCGACAGGCCCTCCTGGCGGTCGTGGTGGCAGGGACGCTGCTGATCCTGTCCCACTCGTTGCTGGTCGAGGCGCTCAACAGAGGATTCCTTTCGGTTGTGGGGCCGATCACCTCGCTGACGCCGGCCTTCACTGTGCTCGGGGCGCGCCTCTACCTGCGCGAGCACGTCAGCCGCCTCCAAGCGACAGGCATGGCCGTCATCATCGGCGGGCTGGTGCTGCTGGCGCTGGGCTGACCGGCCGCGGCTCACCTGCTGACCCGGCCGGGCGGCCGCGGGTCCATCGAGACGACCGCGGCGCCGCGGCGGAACTAGTCTTGCCGAATGTCTTGGGTCGCCTCGCCGCGGAGCGTGTGAGGCATGGACGTGATTCTGGGCATCGGGGTGGCCGGCGGGCTGGGGCTGGCCGACTTCTTCGGCGGGATGGCCGGACGGCGCACCGGGCCGGTGCGCACCGTCGTCGGCGCCCAAGTCGTCGGCGGGGTGATCATCGGCATCTACCTGCTGGCCACGTGGCAGCCGGTCGGCGGCACCCGGGAGATCCTCCTAGCGCTCCTCGCCGGGGGCGCGCTGACGCTCGGCGTGGGGTTCATGTACACCGGCTTCACCCTCGGCCGCATGGCGGTGGTGGCGCCGGTGACCGCCTCGATGATTGCCGTGTTGACGTTCGTGGTGGGTCTGGTGCGCGGCGAGCGGCCGTCCACTCTGTCTCTGGCGGGAGTGGCACTGGCGATCGTGGCCGTGGTCCTCATCTCGCGTCCGCCGCCGGCTCGTCACGTCTCGGACGCGCCGAAGGATCCAGAGCGGCGTCGCACCACCCTGGGCGGCGAGCTGGGGCTCTCGCTGGCCGCCGGCGCCTCGCTGGCGACCTTCCAGACCACCATCGGCGAGATCGGCGACGCCGCGGGCGTGGCGCCGCTGCTCGTCGTGCGCGCCGCCGCCATCACCCTCAGCTGCGCGGTCCTGCTCGTGGTCTGGCATAGAGCCGGCGCGCCTCGCCCGCAGCCGCCGCGGCGCAGCACCGTCGTGCCGGTCGTGGCCAGCGGGTTTCTGCTGTTGGTGGCGCACGCTCTGCTGCTAGAGGCCCTCTCACTCGGCTTGCTCTCCATCGTCGGGCCGATCACCGCCCTGTCGCCGGCGTTCACCGTGATCCCGGCGTGGCTCTTCCTCAATGAGCACATCAGCCGGGTCCAGGTGATTGGGATGGTGACGGCAACGGCAGGACTCGTGCTCGTGGCCCTCGGCTGAGTTGCATCACGCCGGCGGCGCGAGCCGCTAGACAACACGCCGTGCCCAAAGTCGGATCCGGCGGCAGAGTTCCCGCACACGTCCAGCGGCGGCGCAGGCTGCTGCTCGGCGGTCTGATCCTCGCCATCGCCGTCATCGTGGTGGCGCTCACCCGCATCGGCGGCGGCGAGACCGAGCTTGACGGCCCCGGCGGCGAGAGCTCCGCGGCGCCGGCCAGCCCGGCGGAGTCACCGGCCCGACCGCCCGCGACCACCGAACCGCCGCCCACAACCACGACCGAACCCCCGCCCACCACGACCACCACCGAAC
>VXNF01000073.1 GCA_009840735.1 Acidimicrobiia bacterium
TGTGACAACCGGAGAGGTTCCCCAGCCGGTGCGAGGGTCGCGCAGGCGCAAGCGGCGGGAGTTGCCCGAGGCAGGGATAGCGTGAGTTCTGTGCGAGTGGGGATGATCAGCCCCTACAGCTTCACCCTTCCCGGCGGTGTGCAGATGCAGGCCCTGTACCTGGCACAGGCCCTGCGGCGGCGCGGCGTCTCGGTGAGCTTGTTGGGGCCCTGCGACGGTCCGCCGCCGGGGCCCGACATCATCCCGATCGGCAACTCGCTGTTCATCGCCGCCAACGGCTCGTTCGCCCCCATTGCCTTCGACGTGCCGGCGTTCCAGCGAAGCTACGCCGCGCTGCGGGATCAGCGCTTCGATCTGCTGCATGTGCACGAGCCGCTGGTGCCGGCGCCCTCGCTCGCCGCCCTCGTGTCCAAGCGCGCCCCGCTAGTGGCCACGTTCCACGCCGCCGGGGGCTCCGCCGCCTACGAGAACGTCTCGCCGGTGCTGCGCTGGGTCTGCAACCGGTTGGACTGGCGCGGCGCAGTGTCCGCTGAGGCCGCCGAAATGGCGCGCCGGCACCTCGGCGGAACCTACGAGGTGCTGTTCAACGGCGTGCCGCTGGAGCGCTTTCGTCAGACCAAGCCGCATTCCACCGAAGGCCCGACGATCTTCTTCGTGGGGCGCCACGAGCCGCGCAAGGGACTTGCCGTGCTGCTAGCGGCGATGCGCGAGCTGCCGGCCGATGTGGTGCTGTGGGTCGGGGGCGAGGGTCCCCAGACCGAGACCCTCCAGCGGCGCACCGCCGACGACGGGCGGATCAGGTGGCTGGGCCGACTTAGCGAGGACGAGAAGATCAGCCGGCTCTGCGGCGCCGACGTGTTCTGCGCCCCGTCGCTGCACGGCGAGTCGTTCGGCGTGGTGCTGCTGGAGGCCATGGCCGCCGAGACGGCCATCGTGGCGACCGACATTCCCGGCTACTCCCATCTGGCGCGGGCGGGGATCGAAGCCGCCCTCGTGTCTCCCGGTGACGCCGCGGGGCTCGCCGACGGGCTCCGGCAGGTGCTGGCGTCGCCCGGCGACTTGGTGGCGCGCGGCATCGAGCGCGCGGAGCGGTTCTCGATGGACCGCCTCGCCGGGCGCTACGCGGCCGTCTACGAGAAGGTGCTGAGTTGACCGTTCTGATCATCGTCCTGGTCGCCGTCGGCGGACTCGTCGCCCTCCTCGTCGGCGTTGTGCTGATGGCAGCTGGGCAGATCGCCGGGCGCCTGGCGAGGGCGCGCCCGCCCGAAGCGGCCGAGGCCGAACGGATGGAGGTGTACGTCGAAGCTCTGTGTCTCGGCGCCGGTCTGCCGGTGCCGCGGCTGGCGGTGATCGACGACGCCGCCTGCGGCGCGTTGGCCTACGGGCGCGGGCCGCGCGCCGCGACGCTCGCAGTGACCACCGGGCTCCTGGAGGACCTGGCGGCGGTGGAGCTTGAGGGCGCGCTGGCCCACCTGCTGGCACGCGTCGCCGACGGCACGACGGGCCGCCACACCCGGCTGTTCGCTCTGGGACTGTTGGGCGGTCCCCTCGGGGCGTCGTGGGCGGCGCGGCGCCTCGACGCGGCGCGGGTCGTGGCGGCCGATATCGCCGCGGCCCGCCTGACCCGGTTCCCGCCCGGCCTGGTCGGCGCACTGGCCCGCATGGAACAGAGCGCCCCGGCGTTGGCGGCGCGCTCGCCGGCGATCCGCCACCTGTGGATGCACGAGGCTCTCGGGCCGGGACGCCAGCGGGTACCCGTAGCGGACCGGATCACGGTGCTCAGCGACCTGTGAGCCCATCGCCGCCTCCTGGCGCTGGGCGATGGTGCCTGCCGACGGTGCCCGGCGGCTTGACGCCGACTGTGAGCGGGCCGCCGAGTCGTACACTGGCGCCATGACTGCTCTCGCGGACTCGTCGGACTCGTCGGATTCCCTCGCAACGATCGGACCCGCTTCGCTGGGTCGTGCGCAGGGCACGATGCGAGTCAAGCGCGGCCTCGCCGAGATGCTCAAGCGCGGCGTCATCATGGACGTCGTCACCGCCGAGCACGCCCGCATCGCCGAAGACGCGGGCGCCGTGGCGGTCATGGCGCTGGAGCGGGTGCCCGCCGACATTCGCCGCGACGGCGGTGTGGCCCGGATGAGCCCCCCGGAGATCGTCGAGTCCATCGTCGAGGCGGTCACGATCCCGGTCATGGCCAAGGCCCGCATCGGCCATTTCGCAGAGGCGCAAGTGCTTGAAGCGCTCGGCGTGGACTACATCGACGAGAGCGAGGTCCTAACGCCCGCAGACGAGGCGCACCACATCGACAAATGGCAGTTCACGGTGCCGTTCGTCTGCGGCGCCACCAGCCTCGGCGAGGCGCTGAGGCGGATCTCCGAGGGCGCCGCCATGATCCGTTCCAAGGGCGAGGCCGGCACGGGCAACATCGTCGAGGCGGTGCGCCACCTGCGCTCCGTCACCGGTGACATTCGCCGTCTCACCGTGGCCGACGGCGCCGAGCTCTACGACTGGGCCAAGCGGCTGCAGGCGCCGGTGTCGCTCGTGCGCGAGGTCGCCGAGGGGGGACGCCTGCCGGTCCCGCTGTTCTGCGCCGGTGGCGTCGCCACGCCGGCGGACGCCTCGCTGGTGATGCAACTCGGCGCCGAGGCGGTGTTCGTGGGTTCGGGCATCTTCAAGAGCGACAACCCGGCGGCCCGGGCCAAAGCGGTCGTGGAGGCCACCACCAACTTCGACGATCCCGCCATCCTCCTGAAGGTCAGCCGCGGGTTGGGCGGGGCCATGGACGGCCTCGAGCTCGGCGGGCTAGAGACCCGGCTGGCAGAGCGGGGCTGGTGAGAGCAACGCCAGAGAGCGGCGGGCGGTGAAGGTCGGGGTGCTGGCGCTGCAGGGCGCAGCGGACCTCCATCTCGAAGCGCTGCGCTGCATCGGGGCCGCCGGCAAAGCGGTTCGCCGGCCCCACGAACTGGCCGACGTGGATCGGCTGATCCTGCCCGGCGGGGAGTCCACGACCATGTCGATGATGCTCGACGCCGCCGACCTCACCGAGCCGCTGGCAGAGCGCCTGGCTGCCGGGATGCCGGTGCTCGGCACCTGCGCGGGCCTGCTGCTGATCGCCGCGGAGGTCAGCGACGGACGCCCCGACCAGCGGTGCTTCGCCGCCCTGGACATCGGGGCGCGCCGCAACGCCTACGGACCGCAGACCGAGTCGTTCGAGGTCGACCTGCCCGTCGCCGCCCTGGGTCCCGAGCCCACTAGGGCGATCTTCATCCGCTCGCCGATCGTGGAACGAACCGGTGCTGGCGTCGAAGTCCTCGCCACCCTCGACGGCCACGCGGTGCTGTGCCGTCAGGGCGCCGCCTGGGGCTGCACCTACCACCCCGAGTTAACAGGCGACCTGCGCCTGCACCGCCTGTTCTGCGAGGAGGCGGCATAAGTGTCAGGCCATCCGGAACGGCACGGGGCCACGATCAAGCACCGCAAGGGCGCTGCGGACGGGCGCCGCGGTCTGCTGCCCGCCGCCCGTCTCGCCGGTTAGGGGGGGTGCCTCGATGTCGGGCCACTCCAAATGGGCCACCATCAAGCACCGCAAGGGTGCCGCGGACGCGCGCCGCGGCAAACTGTTCGCCCGCCTCATCCGGCAGGTGGAGGTGGCGGCGCGTGCCGGCGGCGGGGACCTCGACGCTAACCCCACGCTGCGCACCATGTACCAGAAGGCGCGTGACGCCTCGGTGCCGCTGGAGACCATCGAGCGGGCCATCAAGCGGGGCACCGGCGAGTTGGAGGGGGTGACCTACGAGCCGTTCACCTACGAGGGATACGCCCAGGCCGGCGTAGCGCTCTACATCGAGGTGCTAACAGACAACCGCAACCGCACGTCTTCTGAGGTCCGCGCCCTCTTCCGGGCCCACGGCGGCTCGCTGGCGGAGCCCGGGGCTGTGGCGTGGCAGTTCCGCCGGGGCGGGGTGATAGCGGTTGCCCGTTCGGTGGACGAGGAGGAGTTGATGCTCGCCGCCCTCGACGCCGGCGCGGACGACATCAGCGACGAGGGCGACACTTGGCGGGTGACGTGCCCGCCGGGGGACCTTGCTGCGGCGCGCGCCGCGCTCGAGGCCGCTGGCATTGGCATCGAGAGCGCCGAATCCACGATGCTGCCGACGCAGGTCGTGCCGGTGACCTCCAACGATGCGGCCCGCGCCGTGCTGCGCCTCGTGGGCGAGCTAGACGACCACGACGACGTCCAGGACGTGTACGCCAACTTCGACATCCCCGACGAAATCCTCCAGGATCTGGCCGCCTCCGTCTAGCCTCGTACGAGTGTTCGTTCTTGGTATAGATCCGGGTCTCTCGCGCTGCGGCTACTGCTGCCTGTCGGGCCGGGGTGCCACAGCCCGGGCGGTCGCAGCGGGCGTCGTCACCACCCCGCCGGCAGAGCCGGTGCCGCAGCGGTTGGCGACGCTGCAGCGGGAGGTCCGCGGTCTCCTCGGCGAGCTGGCGCCTGAGGTGGTGGCCTTGGAGCGGGTGCTGTTCCAGGTGAACGTGCGCACGGCGATGGGCGTCGGTCAGGCGGCGGGGGTGGTCATGGCCGAGGCGGTGGCGGCGGGCTGCGCGGTGGTGGAGTACTCGCCGAACCAGATCAAACAGGCCGTGTGCGGTGACGGGGCGGCCGGCAAAGACCAAGTGGGGCGGATGGTGCAGATGCTGCTCGGGCTGGCCGAGCCGCTGCGCCCCGCCGACGTCTCCGACGCTGCGGCTGTGGCGCTCTGCCATCTGGCCCAAGCTCCGACAGCCCCGCCGCCGGCCGGCCCGCCCCCCCGCGGGGGGGTTTTAACAAATGGAGCGGGGGCAGAGCTTAAGGGGGGAGAGGGCGGGGGGGGGCGTGTTATTT
>VXNF01000125.1 GCA_009840735.1 Acidimicrobiia bacterium
GTCCGGCTCGGGATCGGTCTCCGGGGATGTCGTCCGGGGGCGGTCAGGGGCGGCCGGCTCGGCGGCCCGCGGCTCGACCACCGGCGGCGGAGAGACACCCGGGCTGGGCACCGAAGGCGTCTCGGCGGCTGAACAGGCCGACCCGATGACTGCGAGGCCACCGAGGAGAATCAGAGCACGACGCGCCCGCACATCACCACGTTAGGAGCTTGACTGACGCCTAGGCGGCGCCCTAGCGAGCGCCTCGGCAAACCTAGGCGGGCTTCTGGGCCAAGAAGCAGTACAGGGGGGTGTAGATGCCGGCCTCACCGCCGGCGGTGTAGGCGTCCACCGCTCGGTTGCACAGACCGATGACGCGGGCGGAACCGCGGGGCAGTATCCGCAGCAGCTCCGCCGCCTTGGCGGGCGCCACGAGCGCCTTGCGGACCGTGGGGCGGCGGAGGAGCCCGCGGCCCAGCCGCTCGCCACGACCCGACATGGGGGCGTACCACGGAACCGTGCAGCCTTCGGTGTTGCTGCGGTCCAAGCCCTCAAGCACCTCAAATCCCGCCGCGGAGAGCGCCGAGTTCACCTCGCCGAAGCCGGGGATCTCTTGCAGCGCGATATAGCGTCGCAGGTCCTGCTTGATAGCGCGATGCTCGACGGACGTCGGGTCGAAGCGGTCGGTCATGCACATCTCCTGGCCCCAGAACAGCCCGCCGGGCTTCAAGATGCGGAAGATCTCGGCGTAGGCCTTCTCCCTGCTGGGAGTGTGGCACGTCGATTCGATGGCGTAGCCCCTGTCGAATGAGTTCGGCGCAATGCTGCTCATGTCCATGATGTTGCACTTGATGCAGTCGGTCCTGTCGCCGAGGCCGACGGCGCGATTGCGCAGCATCGCCTGCTCGAGTTGGTGCTCGTTGTTGTTGATGCCGACGACCCGGACATCGGCCACGCCGGCGACGCGGCGCATCAGCGCGCCGAAGCCGCAGCCGATGTCGACCACGTCCATCCCCGGTTTCAGCCGCAGCTTGTCGATCATCACGCGCTGGTGACGGGCGATGGCCTGCGCCAAGGGCTCCTTCGCCGCGACGGGAGCGAACTGCAGTGACTCGCCCCAGCCGAGCTCCATGAACTGGTTGCAGAGGTCGTAGTACTCGTTGACCGTGTGGGTGTGGTCGTAGTCCGACGAACCTGCCTCGGCGGCGGCGGACCGCTCGACCCATCCCTCGAACTCGGCCACGCGAGCCGCGATGTCCGAGCCCCGATGTGCGGCCCGCAGGGCACCGGTGAACCGGCCGAGCGCAATCCCCATCGGGCATCCACCCTACCGCTGCCAAACAACCGCACCGCGGGCGGGCCACTGCGGCCAGCCTGCACCCGCCGAGGCCACGCCATCGGAGCGGCCGCGCCGCGGGGCTAAAGTCGGTGATGTGAACCGCCCGCTCGACAGGTTCAGCCGGCTGGTCACGGCCTGGCCGTGGTTGACCGTCTGCGTACTCATCCTCGTCACGGTCGTGCTGGCCGCCGGCGGCGCGCGGCGGGCACCGCCGACCGAGGGGGCGTCGGTGAAACTGCTCCCCCCCGACAATGAAGTCGCCGTGACGGCAGCCGACATCGATGAGCTCTTCGGCGACCTCAGCGACGTCAACGTCGTGACGCTGATCTTCCGCGGCGAGGCGCTGACGCCCGGCGGACTCTCACAGATGGACGCCCTGCTCGATGGCATCCTGGCCGAGCCCGGCACCGCAGCGCTGCTGGCACCGTCCGACCCGGTCGTGGCACCCAGTTCGCTGGTCGCCATCGTTCATGGCACCGACGACCCCGCGTCGCTCACCCAGGCGGAGATCGACTCGACGTTCAGCGTTGCCGAGATCGGGGCGGCGCTCGACGCCATCACCGGCGAAGACAAGGACGGAACGCCGGTCGCCATTGCCAACATCCGCCTGCGCGACACCGGCGACGAGCAGGTCGCCGACGTCGAACGGCGGATCAACGAGCTGGCGGTCGCCGCCGAGGGCCCGCTGCGGGTCAGCGTCGTGTCGCCCGCGGTCGTGGAGGACGAGTACACCGAGGCCACCGAGTCCGGCCTGCTGCCGCTGATCGGGATCGCGCTGCTGCTGATCGCGGCGCTGATCCTGCTCTTCATGCGCACGTTCTCGGATCTGCTGCTCACGCTGCTGGGCCTGATCATGTCGCTCATCTGGATCGTCGGAGCCGAGGGCTGGCTCGGGCCGGAAGCGCTGGGGTGGATCGGGCCTCCGAGCTCGATCTCGACGATGGTGCCGATCATCGTGATCAGCCTCACCGTGGACTACGCCATTCAGGCCGTCTCGCACTACCGCGAGCAGCGACTCGAGGGCCAAGCGGTGCTGGAGGCGGTCCGCACGGGACTGCGCAACGTCGCCGTCCCCCTTGCGCTGGCCGCCGTCACGACCATCGCCAGCTTCCTGGCGAACCTCTTCTCGCCGGTGTCGACGCTGAAGGATTTCGGCATCGTGGCCGGTCTCGGCGTGGGGCTGAGCCTGATCGTCATGCTGACGCTGATCCCGGCCGGGCGGACCATCATCGACCGGCGGCGCGAGGCGCGCGGCACGCTGAAGGCGCCCCGCCCGGTCTCCTCCGCGCTGCCGGGCATCGGACGGGCGGCGGAGGTGGTGGGGGCCGGGGTGGCGCGCCGACCCGCGCCCTACCTCATCGCCGTGGTCGGCATCACCATCTGGATGGGTTTCGCGGCCACCGGGCTCCGTTCGGAGTTCAGCATCCGCGACATCCTGCCCCGCGGCGGGACCGTGCTGAACGACATGGAGACCCTCGACGCGGCCGTCGGCGGCTCGACGGAGCTGGCCAGCGTGCTCGTGCGGGCCGAGGCCACCGAGACCCGAACACTGCTGAACCTGCAGGACCTCGAGGACGCCTTCGCGGACGACCAGCGGCGACCGGCGGCGGCGGCGGGACCGCTGGAGGCGTCCTTCGAGTCCCTCGTCGCAGACTGGACCCACGACAGCGGGGCGCCCGGCGACAACTACGACCCGGAACTCGCCGCTCTCTTCCAGCAAGCCTCGGCGGACGTGAAGCTGGACCCGGTCTTGATGCAGCAGTTCCTCGACCGGCTCGGAGAGAGAGAGCCGGCCCTCGCACGCGCCCTCATCAACGACCCCGGCGGCGTCGACGCCATGCTGGTGCAGTTCCCGATGTACCTGGACACCCCCGCAGCCACCGCAGCGCTCCAGGAGGACATCGAGGCGCTCTGGGCCGGCGACGACGAGGCCATCACGGCCACCTCGGCGAGCGTCCTGGCGGTGGAGGTCACAGACCAGATAACGGCCCGGCAGACCGAGGCGATCAGCACGACCATCGCCATCGCCCTCGGCGTCCTCGCCCTGTTCTTCTGGGTGAACCTGCGCCGGCCCACGCTCGGGATCATCGCGGTGGGGCCCATCGTGCTCGTGCTCATCTGGGTGCTGGGCACAATGGCGCTGCTCGGCATTCCCTACACGCTGATCACCTCGATCATCACGGCGCTGTCCATCGGGATCGGCGTGGACTACACCATCCACGTGATCCACCGCTACCGCGAAGAGTTCTCCCGCCTGCGCAACCCCGAGAAGGCGGCGATCCGCACGCTCGCCACGACCGGCTCGGCGCTGCTGGGCTCCGCGCTGACGACGGCGTTCGGGTTCGGTGTTCTGGTCTTCTCGCCGCTGGCGGGCACCCAGCAGTTCGGCATCACCGCGGCCATCACGATCGGCTACTCGCTGGTCGTCGCCGTCCTCGTGGTGCCTCCGGCCATGACCGTCTGGGGCGCGTATGAGAACGCGCGCCTGCGCTCCACGGTGCAGCGCCTCTGGGACGACATCGACGTGGCGGCCGAGCAGATCCAGGCCCGGCACCAGCACGACAACGCCACATAGCGGCGAGGTCGACGGACCCCCCTCGGCGGGGGTGAGGTCGCCTCAGACAGGCAATTCGTGCCGCTGCTCGACGATCTTGAACTGCAGCTTCTTGCTGGGCGACATCGACGGGACCGGGTCGATCTTGAACTTGTAGTTCGTTGGTGCGATCTCGAGGGTGAAGTAGTGGAGGACCAGCAGCAGGTTGAGCGCCAGCTGCATTTCGGTCCAGCGCGAACCGAGACAGACATGCGTACCCAACCCGTAGGGGGCGTATCCAATTCCGAGGTGTTCCTTGCGCGGCGGCTTGTAGCGGTCGATGTCGAAGTTGAACGGGTCGGGGAAGAGATCGCTCATGTAGTGCGTGGCCGTCTGGACGATGAAGACCCGGGCGCCCTCGGGCAGTTCGTAACCCTCGACGACAGTGGCGTTCATCACGTTCCGGATCGACATCGGAACGATCGGGTACATGCGCATGGCCTCCATAATGACGCGGCGCGTCACGTCGGTGGCAGGCCCGTTGACCGTCTCGTGGTCCGGATCGCCGCCGGTGAACAGGGCATCTGCCTCGGCGCGGACCAGCTCGTAGAGCTCCGGCCGCGCCAGCAGAGCGTGGATGATGAAGCTGAGCTGATCTCCCACGTACATGCTGGCGATCAGCGGCGCCGTCAGGACGAAGCGCAGATTCGACTCCGGCAGCAGCTGACAATCGTTGGCGTGCATGCTCAACAGATCGTCGGCGAGGTTCCGCGGGCAGCCGGCCCGCTGGGCGGGCGTGTGGACTCGCTGAACCCGGGTTACCACCTCGTCGATCAGCTTCGCCC
>VXNF01000069.1:0-2733 GCA_009840735.1 Acidimicrobiia bacterium
GACCATCCAGAACGACATCCTCAAGGAGTTCATGGTCCGCAACACCTACATCTACCCGCCGCGGCCCTCCATGCGGATCGTCTCGGACATCTTCGCCTACACCGCGGCGGAGATGCCCCGCTTCAACTCCATCTCGATCTCCGGCTACCACATGCAGGAGGCCGGCGCCACCGCCGACCTGGAGCTGGCTTACACCCTCGCCGACGGCCTGGAGTATGTGCGCTGCGGCCTCGACGCCGGCCTGGACGTCGACGATTTCGCCCCGCGGCTCAGCTTCTTCTGGGGCGTCGGCATGAATTTCTTCATGGAGGTGGCGAAGCTGCGGGCCGCCCGGCTGCTGTGGGCCGCCCTGATGCGGACCTTCGAGCCTGCCGACCCCCGGTCTCTCGTGCTGCGCGCCCACTGCCAGACCTCGGGTTGGAGCCTCACCGCCGAGGACGTCTACAACAACGTGGCCCGCACCTGCATCGAGGCCATGGCCGCCACGCAGGGGCACACGCAGTCGCTGCACACCAACTCGTTCGACGAGGCGCTGGCGTTGCCGACTGATTTCTCGGCCCGCATCGCCCGCAACACCCAGTTGGTGTTGCAGCACGAGAGCGGCACCTGCGCGCCGATAGACCCGTGGGGTGGCAGCTACTACCTGGAGTGGCTGACCGACAGGCTGGCCCGCCGGGTCGCCGGCCACATGGACGAGATCGAGCAGATGGGCGGAATGGCGGCTGCCATCGAGGCCGGGGTGCCCAAGGCCCGGATCGAGCAGGCCGCCACCCGCACCCAGGCCCGCATCGACTCCGGCGCCCAGACGCTGGTCGGCGTGAACCGCTTCCGCCCGGTGGTCCCTGAGTCGGTGGAACTGCTGGCAGTGGACAACGCCGAAGTGCTGGCTGCCCAGATGGACCGGCTGGCGCGGGTGCGGGCCGAGCGTGACCAGGAGGCCTGCGAGCAAGCTCTGGGGGCGCTCACCCGCGGCGCGAATTCTGGGGAGTCAAACCTGCTGGAGCTGTCGGTGCGGGCCGCTCGGGCGCACGCCACCGTGGGTGACATCAGCGACGCATTGGAGCGGGCATGGGGCCGCCACACCGCCGAAGTCCGTACGATCTCCGGTGTGTACAGCGGGGCCGCAGGCGCCGATGAAGCTGTGGCGGCGGTGCGCCGAAGGGTAGAGGAGATGGCCGCCCGCTGCGGCCGACGGCCCCGCATCCTGGTCGCCAAGATCGGCCAGGACGGCCACGACCGGGGCCAGAAGGTGGTGGCCAGCGGCTACGCCGACCTGGGATTCGACGTGGACATCGGGCCGCTGTTCCAGACCCCCGCCGAGGTGGCCCGAGCGGCCGTCGAGAACGACGTACATGTCGTGGGCGTGTCGTCGCTGACCGCCGGCCATCTCACGCACGTGCCGGAGCTTGTGTCTGAGCTGGTCGCCGCGGGCCGTCCCGACATCATGGTCGTCCTCGGCGGTGTCGTCCCCGAGCGGGACCGACCGGTGATGTTCGAGGCAGGCGTCGCGGCCATCTTCGGTCCCGGCACGACGCTCACCGACGCCGCCGGCGAGCTGCTCGACGCGCTGGCCGCTCAAGCGTGAGCGACCCGGCACAACCCGCGCCGGACGAGGCGCTGTCAGCTGGGGGGTCCGGTCCGGCCCCCGAGGCGTACGTGTCCGGGGTGCTGGCAGGTGACCGCAGCTGGCTGGCCCGTACCGTCACGCTGGTCGAGAGCGCGCTGGCCACCGACCGGGCCCTCGCCGCCGAAGTGCTGGAGCGGCTGGCCCCCCACGCCGCCGACTCGCACCGGGTGGGTGTGACCGGCCCGCCCGGCGCCGGCAAGAGCACCCTCATCGACGCGCTCGGCGCCCGTCTCTGCGAGCAGGGGCGCCGGGTGGCGGTCTTGGCGGTGGATCCGTCCAGCGCACGAAGCGGCGGTTCGATCCTCGGCGACAAGACCCGCATGGCGCGCCTGGCGTCGGCGCCGGAGGCGTTCGTGCGCCCGTCGCCCTCCGGTGGGGCGCTGGGAGGGGTCACCGGCGCCACGCTGGAGGCCGTCGAGGTGGTCGAGGCTGCCGGCTACGGCGTGGTGTTCATCGAGACCGTCGGGGTGGGCCAGTCAGAGGCCGGCGTCACCGACATCTGCGACACGGTCCTGACTGTCACTGCGCCAGCCGGCGGCGACGAGCTGCAGGGCATCAAGCGCGGTCTGTTCGAGCTGACCGACGTGCTGGTCGTCAACAAGGCCGACGGCGACTTAGCGGCGGCAGCGCAACGCGCCGTGAACGACTACGCCGCCGCCCTGCGGCTGCTGCATCCCGCGGCGGCCGGCGAGCACGGCGAGGCCAGCTGGGCACCGCCGGTGCTGGCCGCCAGTGCCCTTGAGGGCAGCGGCTTGGGCGAGCTCTGGGCACAGGTCGAGGCCCACGCCCAAGCGCGCCGCGCCGCTGGCCATTGGTCTGCGCGCCGCGGCGACCAGCGGGTCCGCTGGATGTGGCACCTCACCGAGCGTCGGCTCATGGCCGCCCTGCGCCAAGCCCCCCAGGTCCAGGCCCTGCTCCCCGCCCTCACCGAGCAGGTGCGCACCGGCCACCTCCAACCCGCCCAAGCCGCTTCCCAGATCACCCGACTCGTCGCCGCGGAGCCTGAGAGTCCAGGCCGGCGAGAAAGGGCCAGGCTCGGTCGGGGGTGAGAACCGAGCCTGGCCGAGGTGCCTCTTGGGGGGAGAGAGGCGATCTGTCGGGCCTCG
>VXNF01000069.1:2833-44271 GCA_009840735.1 Acidimicrobiia bacterium
ACGCCCTCGCCGAGCAGGTCCTCGGCGAACTGGTGCTCGCAGTCCACCGCCTCGGCCATCATCTCGCCGATCTCGGCGGCTAGGTCTTCGTCGAAGAGCTCCGGCTGCTCCTCCTTGACGGTGCGCACCACCTCCAAGGCGAAGTTCATGTGGCAGCTCTCGTCGCGGAACACCCAGTTGGTGCCGGCCGCCAGCCCGTTCAGCAGCCCCTTGGAGCGCAAGAAGTACACGTAGGCGAAGGCGGCGAAGAAGAACAGCCCTTCGATGCAGGTCGCGAAGCAGATGAGGTTCAGCAGGAACTTGCGCCGCTCGGCGTTGCTGTCGAGGCGGTCCAGGCTGTCGATGGCGCCCATCCAGCGGAAGCAGAACTCGGCCTTGCGGCGGATCGAGGGGATGTTCTCCACGGCGGCGAAGGCGGCGTGGCGCTCGGCGAGGTCGGGCATGTAGTTGTCCAGCAGCGTGAGGTAGAACTGCACGTGCAGCGCCTCCTCGTAGAGCTGCCGAGACAGGTACATGCGCGCCTCGGGGGCGTTGATGTGCTTGTACAGATTCAGCACCAGGTTGTTCGCGACGATCGAGTCGCCGGTGGCGAAGAACGCCACGAGTCGCTGCACCAGGTGCCGCTCGGCGGGAAGCAGCTTGCGGTCCAAGTCGACGATGTCGTCGGAGAAGTCCACCTCGTCCACCGTCCAAGTGTTCTTGATGGCGTCGCGGTACATCTCGTAGAAGATCGGGTAGCGCATAGGCCGCAGCGTCAGCTCGAAGCCCGGGTCGAGCAAGTTGGGTCGCCCATGCGCGCCCTCGCCGCCGATCCACGGCGCGGGCTGAGTGGGAGGCCGCGCGGCGGTCTGTGAAAGAGGGAACTCAAGGATGGTCACGTCTGGTTCCTTTCGTGGTTCCGGTCGGGGCGGGCGCTATTCGCAGGCCTCGCAGGTCTCGGGGTTCTCCAGCGAGCAAGCCACCGCGGCGGCGCCGTTGCCGTTGGCGAGGGTGGCCTGGTTGATGCGGGTGGCCGGCCGGGAGCGCAGGTAGTAGGTGGTCTTCAGGCCCTTGCGCCAGGCGTAGGCGTACATCGAGGAGAGCTTCCCGATGGTGGGCGTCTCCAAGAACAGGTTCAGCGACTGGCTCTGGTCGATGAAGGCGCCCCGGTCGGCGGCCAGGTCGATGAGCGCCCGCTGCGGCAGCTCCCAGGCGGTGCGATAGAGCAGCTTCACGTCTTCGGGGAGCCCCGGGATGTCGGCGATCGAGCCTTGGGAGCGCTTCAGCGCCTCCAGCATCCCGCCGGTCCATAGCCCCCGGGCTTGCAGGTCGCGCACCAAGTGGTGGTTGATCTGCAGGAACTCGCCCGAGAGGGTCTCGCGCTTGAACAAGTTGGAGACCTGCGGCTCGATGCACTCGTAGCAGCCCGCGATGGAGGCGATGGTGGCGGTGGGGGCGATGGCCACGAGCAGCGAGTTGCGCAGCCCACCGGCAGCGATGCGTTCCCGCAGGGCGTCCCAGCGGGCCTCCTCGGTCACCGGGACGCCCCAGAGGTCCATCTGCAGCTGCCCGCCGGCGGTGCGGGTCTCGGCGAAGTTGGGGTGCGGGCCGAACTCGGCGGCTAGGTCCGCTGAGGTGGACAGCGCCCAGTAGTAGATCTCCTCGGAGATGCGCCGGGAGAGTTGGCGCGCCTCGTCGCTGTCGAACGGCAGCCGCAGCCTGAAGAACACGTCCTGCAGGCCCATGAGGCCCAGCCCCACCGGGCGCCACACCTCGTTGGAGGCCCGCGCCGCCTCGGTGGGGTAGAAGTTGATGTCAATGACGCGGTCGAGGAACCGCACCGCCGTCTGCACCACCTCGCCGAGCCGGTCGAAGTCGAAGCGACCGTCGCGCACGAGGCGCCCGACGTTTACCGAGCCCAGGTTGCAGACCGCGGTCTCGTCCGCGCTGGTGACCTCAAGAATCTCGGTACACAGGTTGGAGAGGTGTACCACCTTGCCCTCGCCGCCGGTCTGGTTGCACTTCAGGTTGGAGGCGTCCTTGAAGGTCATCCAGCCGTTGCCGGTCTGGGCGAGGGTGCGCATCATCTTGCTGTAGAGGTGCTGGGCGGGGACCTGCCGCTCGAACAGGCGCGCCTCCTCGGCCTCCACGTAGGCCCGCTCGAAGTCCTCGCCGTAGAGGTCTGTGAGGTGGGGCACCTTCTTGGGGTCGAACAGCGACCACTGCCAGTCGTTCTCGACCCGCTTCATGAACAGGTCGGGCACCCAGTTGGCGATGTTCAGGTTGTAGGTGCGGCGAGCCTCGTCGCCGGTGTTCTCCCGCAGCTCTAGGAACTCGTCGATGTCGGCGTGCCAGGTCTCCAGGTAGACGCAGCAGGCGCCCTTGCGGCGGCCGCCCTGGTTCACCGCCGCCACCGAGCTGTCGAGTGTCTTCAGCCACGGCACGATGCCGTTGGACAGCCCGTTGGTGCCGCGGATGAGCGAGCCTCGGCTGCGGATCCGGCTGTAGGACAGCCCGATGCCGCCGGCGTGCTTGGAGAGCTTGGCGACGTCGGTGTAGCGGTTGTAGATGGCCTCGAGGTCGTCGGCGGGCGAGTCCAGCAGGTAGCACGAGGACATCTGCGGGTGCGCCGTGCCTGAGTTGAACAGAGTGGGGCTCGACGGCAGGTACTCCAGCGAGGAGATCAGACGATAGAAGTCGATGGCCTCGTCAGCCTCGGTGGACAGGCCGCAGGCGACCCGCATGAGGAAGTACTGGGGGGTCTCGATGGCCTTGCGGGTGTCAGGATGGCGGAGCAGGTAGCGGTCGTAGACGGTGCGCAGCCCCGAGAACTCGAAGAGGTCGGTTCGGTCGTTGTCGATGGCCTCGTTGAGCAGGCCTGCGTTGGCTTCGACGAAGTCGGCGGCGGCGTCGGAGATCAGCCCGAGCAGACGGCCCGCGGCGATCGACTGCGAGAAGCTGCCGATGCGCTGGTTGCGAACCTCCTCCTCGGTGTAGGTGGCGAGCAGTCGGGCGGCGAGCCGCGAGTAGCTGGGTTCCTCGCAGATCAGCGAGGCGGCGGTGCGGATCGCCAGCTCGTCCAGCTCGGTGGTGCTGGCGCCGTCGCAGAGGCCGCTGATGGTGCGGGTGGCGACGCGCATGCAGTCGACGCTGGCGAGGCCGTCGCTGCAGCGCTCCACCCGCCGCACGATCTTGGTCACGTCCACGGGCTCGAGGCTGCCGTCGCGCTTGCGCACCCGCATGGGCGAGTTGATCGGCCGGGCCTCGGGCGGCGCGGGGTCGGCGACCACCTGGGCCGCGTGGCCGTTGGCTGGGGGGCCCGCTGGGCTCGCGGTGGTCTGCTTGGCTGAATGCTCGACGACGGTCACCCCGATGCCTCCGCTCCCTCGATGCCGCTGAGAGCCCGGAGGCTGGCGGTGGCCCGCCCCCGGAACTACTTGGGTGTAGTTGCAGGATTGTAATTTGCGGCGGCACCGCAAGGCAAACGCGGCTGGTCATGGGCGCAAAACTGCTGTTCAGGCGACTGCGGCGGAGTCGACTGAGCGGTTGGCAGTCATTTGGGGCCGCCGCGGGGGCTGAGATTGCCGCCCCGCGCGGGCTCAGCAGGCAAGCCGGTCAGCCCCTTGGACGGGCGGCGCGCCGGTCACCGCAGGCGCGCAGGCGAGAACCGGCCGGCGTTGAGCGCCGGAGTCGTTCCGCTTACGAGGTCTGCCACGAGGCGACCGGTTCCCAGGGCCATGGTCAGTCCGATCATGGCGTGCCCGGTGGCGATCGTCACGTTGCGCCACTGCGGGGCGGCGCCGATGATCGGGACGCCGTCGGGGGCGGTGGGCCGCAGGCCCGCCCAGCGTTCGAGCACGCGCAACGGGCTGTCGAGGCGGAGCCTGCGGCGCGCCAGCCTCTCGAGGGCCTCGAGGCGGCGCAGCGACGGCGTGAGGCTCTCGGCGCCGAGTTGGAACCAGCCGCTGAGCCTCAGTTCGGAGTCGGTGACGCCGACTGCCACGTGGTCCTCCCCGAGGAGCAGCGCACGCCTCGGACCGTCCGCGGGGCGTTCGTAGGTGACGCTCATGCCGCGCGCCGCCAGCACCGGGAGGCGCGTCCCGAGCATTCGGGCGAGGCGCCCCGACCACGCCCCGGCGGCAATGATGACGTGACGGGCATCGACGTCGCCGGCGGTCGTCGTCAGCGTCTCCACGGCGCTGTTGCGCGCCACGAGGTCCAGCACTTCCACGCCGGGCACCAGCACAGCCCCGCGTCGTTGCGCGTCGGCTCGCAGTTCCGCGAGGAGGTCGGCGGGCCGCATCCGGGAATCGTCGGGATAGAACACCGCGCCGGCCACCGGGGGGCGCAGCGCCGGCTCGAGCTCCGAGGCCTCGTCGCGGTCAAGGACTTCGACGGTGATCCCGGCCTCTTCGGCGGCGCGGGCCGCCCGTAGGGCGCGAAGCAGCGCCTTGTCGCTTCGGTACACGTCCAGGACGCCCTCCCTGCGGACCTCCAGGGACGGTCGCTGTGCCAGGAGGCTCTCGAGCTCGCGCATGCTCAGGTCCGCGAGCGCTTTGAGGGCCGTTGTGGCCGACCGGGCTGTGGCAGATCTGCAGCTGCGGGAGAAGCGCAGGAGCCACCGCAGCACCTCGGGGCTGAGGCGCGCCGAGAGTGGCCCGTCGCGTCGCAGCAGCGCGCGCGCCGCGGTGGCGGGCGCTCCCGGCGCCGCGAGGGGAACGACATGGCTCGGCACGAGGTGCCCGGCGCTGCCCCAGGCGCAGCCGACTCCGACTGCGCCTCTGTCCAAGACGGCGACCGCGTGCCCGTCCGCCGCGCAAGCGCGGCCGATGCACAGCCCCACGACGCCGCCGCCAATGACCACGATGGCCGATTCGTCCAGCGAGGCAAGAGCGTCGGGGGCGTCGGCGCATTCGGTCACGGTGAGGCGATCGTACTCTCGGCGTGGAATCCTCAGCCGAGGTCCCGCGAATCGTCCCCCCCGGCCCCTGCTTGGGTTCTCAGCCGGGGCACTCTCGTGGCGCGGGCCGATGCGATGCGGCCGGCCTCTAGGACGATCACGTCGTCGGCCAATTCCTCAGCGTCGACAGGATCGTGGGTTGCGAGGACGACGGTGGCGGCGGAGTCGCGGACCCGTTGTCGCAGCATGGGGCGCACGTCCGGGTCGGTGGCAGAGAACGGCTCGTCCAGCAGCAGCACCGCGGGATGAGCGGCGAGCGCCCGCGCCAGCCCGACGCGCTGGGACTGCCCGCCCGAGAGACGCGCCGGCTTGGCTCTTGCCAGGGCCGCCAGGCCGACACCGTCCAAGGATGCCAAGGCGCTGCGCCGGGCCGCGGCCCGGCCCGCGCCCCGGCAGCGCGGCCCGAACGCCGTGTTCTCCAGAGCGTTCAGGTGCCCGAACAGCCGCACGTCTTGGAAGACGTAGCCGACATCTCGCTGCTCCGGGGGCACCCAGACGCCCTCGGCAGGGCTGTCCACGCTGCGGCCCCCCAGGCTGACGAATCCCGCCTCGAGAGGCTCAAGGCCCGCTAGGCAGCGCAGCAGCGTCGTCTTGCCCGATCCGTTCGGACCCATGACCGCAACGATGGCCCCCGCCGGGACTTCCAGATCCACATCGAGGTTGAAGCCGCCGAGGGTCACCCGGACATCCGCCTCTATCCCACCGTTCCCCTCAGTATGTTCTCCATGCCCTCCGCTGCCGACGGGTGCACCATCCTGACGAACCAGCGAGGGCGGAGGTGCCGGAGGCCAGCGCAGGCGGCCATTCCGAGGCCGCCGGAGCGCCAGCGGCGCCCCCGCCAGGACAAGAGCACGAGATCGTCCGCCGCGCCGGCCGCCCACCCACCTCATCGGCTCAGCCAGCGATCCCGCAGTGCAACCAGCACGACGACCGAGACGACCAGCAGCACCACGCTGAGCGCGATGGCCTCGTCTGGACGCCCCGCCTCCAGGGCCTCGAAGGTGGCCAGGGGCAGCGTCTGAGTCCGGCCCCGCAGGTTCCCGGCGAAGGTGATCGTGGCGCCGAACTCACCGAGGGCGCGCGCCCAGGCCAGCGCCGCACCGGCGGCCAGCGACGGCGCCACCTGCGGCAGCGTGACCCTACCGAAGACCGTCGAGCCGCGAGCGCCCAGCGTGCGGGCGGCTTCGGCGAGGCCTCCGTCCGCGCCGCGCAGCCCCGCCTCGGCGGTGATCACGAAGAACGGCATCGCCACGAAGGTGGCCGCCACGACCACACCGGCGGTGCTGAACGGCAGCGACCAGCCGAAGGTGCGATCCAGCCATTGGCCCACCAGCCCGCGCCGCCCCAAGGCAAACAGCAAGGCTGTGCCACCCACGACGGGCGGCAGCACCATCGGCAGCAGCACGGCGACTCGAACCAGCCGCCGCAGCGACGCGCCGCAGCGTGACAGCGCCAGCGCCAACGGCAGTCCGCCCAGCACCGAGGCGGCCGCGGCCAGGGCGCTGGTGACTGCGGAGATCACCAGGGCGTCGCGCAGACGCGACGAGGCGAGCAGCGACGGCAGTTCGCTCCAGGGTGCTCGCTGCAGCAGTCCGACGATCGGGACCACGAGCAGCGCCAGGGCCACTCCTGCCGGCAGCCAGAGTCCGCCCGCGCCGCGCCGACGCACCTCCCGCCGCCGCGGCGCCACCGCGCGGCCGACGCTCCTGTTCGTCGGCTCGAGCACCGGGGCGGCCCCCGGTGTCGGCGGGGCGACCTCGCTCACGCTGCCTCGAACCCGGCGGCGGCCAGCAGTTCCTGCGCCGTCGGCGACAGGACGAAGTCCACGAAGGCCGCGGCCTCGGGGCTGTCGCTCAGCAAGGCCAGCGAGTACGGCGTGCTGGCGGGGTGGTCGATAGGGATGCCGGCCACGGCGTCGCCGGCTGCGAGCACATCGGTCACATACACCATGCCTGCGTCCACTTCGCCCAGCAAGACCTTGGTCAGCACGCCCCGCACGCCGGGCTCGCGGGTGTCGGCCGCAGCGACGAGACCCGGCCCGCCGACCCGCTCGGTCAAGGTGCCGCAGGGCACTTCAGGGGCGCAGATGGCGAGAACCAATTCGCGGTCTGTCAGCGAAGCCAGCCCGTTCACATCGGCGGGGTTGCCCGGCGGCACAGCGACGGCCAGCCGGTTGCGGGCGAACACCGTGACCCGCTGGGCGTCCACCCGCGCCGCGGTCCGCGCGTCGGCTGAGGCGAACACGTCGGCGGGCGCCCCGGCGTTGATCTGGGTAGCCAGCCGGCTGCTGCCGGCGAACTGCAGCGTCACCTCCACATCGGGCCGGGCCGCCTCGAAGGCCGCGGCGATGTCTCCGAACACGTCGGTCAGCGACGAGGCCGCGAAGACGGTCACGCCGCGCCGCCCGGCCGCGGCAGGGTCCCCGTCGCCAACACAGCCGACGACGGCCAGTAGCGCTGTGCATGCCGCCCATAGCAGGCGCGCCCTGGCGGCTCGGTGCATGGGCGGCTCACGCGTCGGGGCGCTCGATGATGACATTCGTGGACTTGACCACCGCGACCGCCTCGGCGCCCGGGGCGAGGCCCAGGTCCTCGGCGGCCTCGCGGGTCATGAGCGAGACCACCCGGAAGGGTCCGGCCTGTATCTCCACCTGCGCCATCAGCTCGTCGGCTGCGACCCGAGTGACGAGGCCGCTGAACCGGTTGCGGGCTGATGTCCGGCTTCGGCTCTCGGCGGGTCCGTCTGCCAGCTGCGTGGCCAGTCGGGCCAGATCGGCGCCGTCCACGAGGCGCTGGCCCCCGGCGCTGCGCACCGCCGCTAGTTGCCCTTCGTCGGCCCAGCGTCGGACGGTGTCCACCGACACGCCCAGCAGCTCCGCGGCGCGCCCGAGTCGGTAGAGCGGTGCTCCACCCAGGCCGTCCCCGCCCACCGGAGGATCACTAGTTATCTCGCTCACACAAGGATTCTATATAGCAAATCTTGTATGGGCAAGCTATAGACGGCACTAACCTAGAGCTGAGGAGCGATCCGACCCGCTTCTCAGCGCTCGCGGCCAGACCGGGGCGGGCACCCGCGCACCCACCTTCGCACCGGGTGACTGGCGCATGTGCCTCCAGCGGCGTCGCCCTGGTCCCCAGCTGCTCCGGGCGCGCCGCCGCCGGCACCCTCGTAGGGTGTCGGCTCGGCCCGTTCCACCGGGACGTCCCGCGGCGGGACGCCTCCACCCAGCCCGAGGAGATTCGCTATGAGCACCGCTGCACAACTGGCCCAGGACATCGGGACCGACGAGGCCGGCCGGCTGGCCGACGCCTGCGGGGCAGACCCGTCGCGCATCTGCACATGGGTCTTCGACCAGACCGACAACGGCTTCTTGGCCGCCGCCACCGAGTGGGTCGTGGAGCGGCCCTTGAAGGTGGTGCTGATCGCCTTGGGCGCCTTCATCATCGCCCGTGTGGCGCGGCGCGCCGTGCGAGTGATGGCCAAGCGGATCACCAGCGCCACCACCAGCGACCGCCTCGCGAAGATCCGCAACCAGGGTCCGGTGAAGCTCCTGACCGAGACCGAGGAGAACAAGCGCTCGGCGGCGCGCGCCCAGACCCTCAGCTCGGTTCTGTCCAGCGTCATCACCGCCGTCGTGTGGAGTGCGGCGCTGCTCATGATGCTCGGCGTGTTCGACATCAACATCGGGCCGCTGCTGGCCGGCGCCAGCATCGCCGGGGTGGCAATCGGTTTCGGCTCCCAGACCATCGTGAAGGACTTCATGTCGGGCCTGTTCATGTTGATCGAGGATCAGTTCGGCGTGGGCGACGTGATCGACGTGGGGCCCGTGACCGGCACCGTGGAGGCGGTTTCGCTGCGCACCACCACCATCCGCGACGTGTCTGGCACCGTCTGGCACGTGCCCAACGGCGAGGTGGCCCGAGTCGGCAACTACTCCCAGCTCTGGTCGCGGGCGCTGCTGGACATCGAAGTGTCCTACGACACCGACCTGCGCTTCGCCGAGGGCGTCATCCAGCGGGTCGCCAACGAGATGTGGGACGACCCCGAATGGGGCGGCGACGAGCTGATGGAGGCGCCAGAGGTGTGGGGCATCCAGAGCCTCGGCGCCAGCGGCATCGCCATCCGCCTCGTGGTCAAGACCGAGCCGTCGGTGCAGTGGAAGGTGGAGCGGGAACTGCGGCTGCGCATCAAGGAGGCCTTCGACGAGGCCGGCATCGAGATCCCGTTCCCGCAGCGCACGCTCTGGCTGCGCGACCAGGGCCAGCACCAACTCGGCGAGGCCCCGGATCCGTCAACGATCAAGACCGTCGAGCCGCCCCGGCACCAAACCGTCGTCTCCGACGCCGACGGCGACTAGACGACTTCGGCGAAGGATTCTTCTCGGAAGACGATCTTGAAGCGCGCCTTGGTGTTGCCGTTGCGGAGGCTGACCTCGCCGCATTCGTAGGTGCCGGGGCCGTTCAGCGCCGCCTCGAGTTGGGCGAAGACCTTCGTCTTGTACTGGGTGTCGCTGTTCCCTTCGAGGTGGGCGCCCTTCGTTTCGACGACCAGCAGCCGCATGTTGTCGTCGCCGTTTCGTGACGTGGCGACGAAGTCCGGCCAGATGCGCCCTTGGTTCCAGCCGCGCAGGTAGTACTCGTGTTGCTGGCGCACGGCGACTCGGTGCCACCATGTGATCGCCTCGTGCTGGTCGATGTAGAACGCGAACTTCTTCTCCAGGCCGGAGTCGAATTGGCTCTCGAACACCGGGTCGAAGAGGCTTTTCTGGATCGGGTGGCCGAGGTCGTGCTCCAGCGAGTGGTCGCCGGCGGAGATTGAGAGCTTGACCTCCTCGGGCATTCTGAAGTTGGGTTCGGCGGCCTCGAGGTCGAAGCGGATGTCGCCGTCGCGGAGCTTCCTGGCGAAGGTGGCCTCGGCGTGGCGCTCCACCTGACGGGCGACGCCTTCCCGCAGCACAGCCACGCGCTCACGCCGATACGCGTAGACGTCCTCGTCGCTCAAGCCTCGGGCTTGCAGCGATTCGATGGCCGCCGCGGCGATTCGGGCCGCCTGCCAGGAGTTGGGAACTATGTCAGCGAGCCGACGGGCCAGCCACGGAAGCGTCACCGTCACATCGGCGCCGACCGGCTTGCGCACGTGGCGGCTCGCCGGTGCTCCACCGATGTCGACGCTGGTGGTCTCCTCGAAGATGCCCGCTCCGCCGCGTGGTGCGTCGGCGGCCGCGGGAGCAGAGAGCGCTCCCCAGTCGATGAACGGGAGCATGTGCCGGTGGTAGTCCAGCTCCCGCCACTCGTCGCCCTGGCGGTGGAGCACTTTCGGCAAAAAGACGTCGGTCTGCCCGAAGCCTCGGCGCCGCTGCACCGTGCGCAATTGCCGCTCGCCGGAGTCGGTTCCAACGATGTCGTGGGACAACCCGGTCAGCCCCTCCTGCTCGAGTCCGCTCTTGACGTGTTTGACCGCTTCGTCCACCGCGGTCTGCCAGCAGTGGACGTAGCACTGGTCGAGACCCGGCACTCCGGTGCGGCGGGCGTGCGGCTGGCGCATGACGCGGCCCATCAGCTGCGTGATGGCCGTCTTGCTGCGGGTGTTGTCGAGTATCACTAGGACGTAGGCGAAGGGACAGTCCCAGCCTTCCATCAAGGCCGACTTGGTGATGATCCATCGCACCGGTGAGTACTCCGAGAGCAGGTCCTCCCCGGCTATCTCGTCGTTCTCCGCCGACTTGACGCGCACGGCATCCGGCGGTTCGCCCAGCTGCTGCACCAGATAGTCTCGGACGTCGTCGGCGTGGATTCGCCCGATGCCGCGTTGCTCCTTGCCGGTCCGCTCCACGCGCACGACGGAGATGGGGCGGATGTAGCGCCCGGTGTCGGCGTGCAGCCGCCGAGCCTCGGCGGTCAGCTCCGCTAGGCGTTCGCTGGCGCTGATGAGCGTGTCTCGCCACTCGCCGCGGCCGGTGGTGATCTTGACGGGGAGCTTGATCATCTGCTCTTTCTTGAGGTCCACGCCGGACACGTCTACGAGGAGATTGCTGACGGCGTGGTGGGGGGTTGCCGAGAGTTCGATGACCAGCCGCGGGTTGAGCTGGTTGACGGATCGGACGAACTCCGTGGCGCCCGTGCCGCCGTAAGCCTTGTGTGCCTCGTCCAGCACAACCACCGGCCGATGGATCTTGAGCAAATTGAAGAGGCTGTGCTTGATGGCGCCGCCGGGGGTGCGCTCCAGATCTGGATTCTCGGTGAGCAGCGCCTTGAGGGCTCGCCGATCGTCCTCGGGGAACAGGTCGCTGTAGCGGCCCGAGTCTCGGAACATGCGCAGGAACTCTCTGCCGCGATGACGGTTCACTGCGGGCAGCATCAGCAGCATCACGCACAGGTAGTGGTCCAGGTCGCCCGCCGCGAGGCGCGCCTCCTTCTCCAGCACCTTGACACGTCCGCCGCAGGCGAACTCCAGCACCTGGCGGTAGGGGTGCTGCCGCGACCAGAAGGCGGCCTTGGTCTGCGCGTAGATGGCGCGCGTCGGCACGACCCACAGGACGAGCCCGGTCTGCATGCCGACCCGCTCCAAGGCGGCGGTGCCTAGCAGCGTCTTGCCGCCGCCGGTCGGAATCTTGAAGCAGACGTGAGGGATGGGCCTGTCCGCCCCGTCCGATCGGTCGACGTGGATGCGGGCGCCAGACTCCACTCCGCCGGCCTCCACGAGCCGCCGCCAGGCGTGCTCGGGGAAGTTGCGGTCCGCGGCTGAGGTCGGCACCTGCGCGCCCTCGAGGGCTTCGACTCTCCGCGCTGACTCGGCGCGGGCCTCCTCCAGCGCGCTCAACCAACGCGTGAAAGCTGCCAGGCTCCGATGCTGGTACTCCTTGAGCTCCAGCATCGGTCACACCCCCTCGATCATCTGGATGGCGTAGGGCAAGTGGCAGAACGTGATGCGCATCTCCGACAGCTCGTCTTGGTGGATGTACTTGCCGGCCGCGAACACCAGGGCGTCCTTGTTCTGCTGCCGACAGATGGCGCCGATTTCCTCGGCTCGGGTCTCGGTCAAGATGGCGTCGTCGCTGTGGAGCCACGCAAGCTCGGGCTTGTAGCGCAGGTAGTAGTTCCGCCGCTCGTCGCTGGCGATCAGCCCGTGATCGTCGAGCGCGCACAGGTCTGTCGGACCAGCGGAACGCCCAGTGGCCGTGTTGAGGAGCCAGGTCGCCAGAGCCGCGTAGGTCGGCAGCGTCTCGCCGTTCAGCATTCCCAGGATGGTCACCGGATCGCCCAACGTGCAGTACGTGAACGACCCGCCGAGTCCCTCACGAAGTTCAGCACTCTTGGCCTCCGGCACCCCGAAGACGACCCGCCGAACCCGTTCGGCCGTGATGGAGTCAGCGTAGTCCTCGCACTCCACCAGGATGAACCTCCTGCTGCCGCCGTCCTGGCGGTTCAGGGTCAGCACCGCTTGTGCGGTGGTGCCCGAGCCGGCGAATGAGTCAAGGACTATGTCATCGTCCGTTGTCATGACTTCCAAGAGCCTGCGAATAACCCGCTCATCCTTGGGATATTGAAATTGGATGTCAGGCAGGAGGCGCACCAAGTCTTTGTGAGCGGCCCTTCGATCTTGGTAGAAGACGCTAGCCAGAACTTGACCCGGGGTCTCGTGCAGGTATCGCTTTAGGTTCGGGACCGTGGACTCGTCGGGCCCGAAGTGGACGCGGCCCTGTTGGACCAAGTCAAGCATTTTGTCCTTGTTCGGATATCGCCATCCGTGTGTTGGAGTCGTGACCGGCTTGCCGGTAGCGGGATGTCGTATCTCATACCGTGGACCTCCACCGCCCGGCCACGAGATATCACCTGGAAAATACACACCACGTTCGTCAATCCAGTTGTAGTGGCGATGTTGAAATGCATATTCACTCTTCTTCAAGGAGGCATACCAATCCTTCAAGGCGTCGGAAGCCTGCTGCTGGTCTCCTTCGTAACGCTCCCATAATTCCGCGGCGACCTTAATGATCTTGTCGACACCATCCTTCATCACTCGCCAACGTTTCGTGGTTACCTTGAGTCTCTCGAAGTCTTTGGCATACGTCAGGAGATAATCGTGTCCGATTGAGATGAATCTGGCGTCGTTTTTTCCAGTGCCTTCCCAGACGAAAGTCCCGACGAAGTTCTCCTCGCCGAACACCTCATTCATCAGCATTCGCAGGTGGTGGACCTCGTTGTCGTCGATGGAGACGAAGATCACGCCGTCATCGGAAAGCAGTTCCCGCAGCAGATGGAGGCGGGGCCACATCATGCACAGCCACTTGTCGTGGCGCTCCATGTCCTCCCCGTCGACGGGCGACTGGTCCTTGAGCCACTGCTTCAGCAGCGGGCCGTTGGCGTTGTCGTTGTAGATCCACCCCTCGTTGCCGGTGTTGTACGGGGGATCGATGTAAATGCACCTGACGCGCCCTCCGTAGCGGGGCAGGAGCGCCTTGAGGGCGTGCAGGTTGTCACCGTGGATGATGAGGTTGTCGTCGACGCCGCCGGTGCCGATCGACTGCGCAGGGTGCGGGACGAGGGGGCGCCACGGGACGGTGAGGTGGTGGGCGTAGATGTGCTGCTTCCCCTTGAAATTCAGCGTTGGCATGGACCCCCTCCTGCCGCGCGGGCGATGCTTCGCACGGTAGCAGTGCCCTGTGACAGCCCAGGGAATTCTGGCGGCTTTGCCGGGGTTGCGGCCCTAGTCGGGTCCAGTCGGGGTGCCGGTGGCCGTCGTCGGGAGCGTCTGGCGAAATCGCTCCGCCGGCCGGCCCCCGCACCCCTCCCTCGCGGTCTGGCCCTGGTCGGGTCCGGTGTGGGTGCCGGTGCTGCCTACTCGGCGGCGAGTTGAACCTGGACGGTCGGACCGCTATCGCTGTCGGCGCTGAGTTGGAGATCCAGGATGTTTCCGGCGTCGCAGAGGTCCGGTTGAGCCGCCGCCAGGGCGGACAGGAATTCCACCGGCGCCGTGACGTGTGCCTGTTCGACGGGCGTGCGCAGCTTGCGGCGGGCCTCGCTCTTGGCGCGGCGGACCTGGCCCAGCACCTCTGCGGCGGCGGCCAGCACGGCAGGGTCGCCGCCGGCGCGCAGTTCGTCCCGCTGCGGCCACGGCGCCCGGTGTATGGAGCCGTCCCGCCACCACGACCAAGCCTCCTCGCAGGCGTAGGGCAGGAACGGGGCGAACAGGCGCTGCAAGGCATCGAGGGCGGTCTGCAGGGCGGCTCGGGCGCTGGCGCCGCCGGCGTCGTGACGGTAGGCCCGATTCTTCACCAACTCGACGTAGTTGTCGGCGAAGTCCCACAGGAAGCGCTCGGTGCGTTCGAGGGCGCGGGCGTAGTCGAAGGCCTCGAAGGCCTCGGTGGCGCCGTCGATCAGCACGCCGAGGTCGGCGAGCAGCGCCAAGTCCAGCGGCTCGGTCTCTCGGCTCTCGACGCCGGCCTGGCCGTTGCCGCCGATGGATTCCGGCCTGCGCCGTAGTGACGAGGAGGAGGCGGTTTCGTTGTCGGCCGCGGCCGTCGGGCGGGCGGCGTCGGCGGCTTCGTCGTCAGCCTCGGCGCCGGCGAGCCCCAGCACGAAGCGGGTGAGGTTGAGGAGCTTGATGGCCAGGCGGCGCCCCACCTTGATCTGAGACTCGTCGAAGGCGGTGTCGGTGCCGGGGCGCCCGCTGGCCGCCCAATAGCGCACCGCGTCGGCGCCGTAGGTCTCCAGCAGCCCGATCGGCGTGACCACGTTGCCCTTCGACTTGGACATCTTCTTGCGGTCCGGGTCCAGCACCCAGCCCGAGATGGCCGCCCGCCGCCACGGCAGCGAGTCGTGCTCCAAGTGGGCGCGCACCACCGTGGAGAACAGCCAGGTGCGGATGATCTCATGGGCCTGCGGGCGCACATCCATCGGAAAGGTGCGGGCGAACAGGTCGGGGTCCTCCTCCCAGCCGCAAGCGATCTGTGGGGTGAGCGAGGAGGTGGCCCAGGTGTCCATCACGTCGCCGTCGCCGATGAAGCCGCCCGGCTGGCCCTGCTGGGACGCCGAGAAGCCCGGCGGGGCGTCGGTCGCCGGGTCGATGGGCAGCGCCGCCTCGGCGGGCACGAGAACCCGGTCGTACATCGGTCGCCCGTCGCCGTCGAGGGCGTACCACACCGGGATCGGCACGCCGAACCAGCGCTGGCGGCTGATGAGCCAGTCGCCGTTGAGCCCCTCCACCCAGTTGCTGTAGCGGGTGCGCATGTGCTCGGGCATCCAGGCCAGCTCGACGCCGCGGTCCAGCAGCTCGGCGCGCAGCGGCAGGTCGCGCCCGCCGTTGCGCAGATACCACTGCCGGGTTGTGATGATCTCGAGCGGCCGGTCGCCCTTCTCGAAGAACTTCACGGCGTGGCTGGTGGGCGTCGGCGCACCGATGAGCGCGCCGGACTCTGCGAGAAGCTCAGCGATGCGCCGGCGCGCCCCGTTGGCGCCCATCCCGGCGAGCTCGGCGTAGGCGGCGCGTCCCCCGGCGCTGTCCAAGTCGGCGGGCGCCTCGGCCAGCAGCCGGCCGTCGGCGCCCATGATGGGCCGCAGCGGCAGCTCCAGCTCGCGCCACCAGGTGACGTCGGCGGTGTCGCCGAAAGTACACACCATGGCGATTCCGGTGCCCTTGGCGGGCTCGGCCAGTGGGTGGGCCAGCACCGGCACCTCGGCGTCGAACAGCGGTGTGCGCACCGTCGAGCCGACCAACCGGCTGTAGCGCTCGTCGTCGGGGTGGGCCACGAGCGCCACACAGGCCGCCAGCATCTCCGGCCGGGTGGTCTCGATCTCCACGGTGCCGCCGTCGCTGCGGGCGAAGGCCAGGCGATGGTAGGCGCCGGGGCGCGCGCGGTCCTCCAGTTCGGCCTGCGCCACGGCGGTGCGGAACGTCACGTCCCACAGGCACGGCGCCTCGGCCTGGTACGCCTCGCCGCGGGCCAGGTTGCGCAGGAAGGCCCGCTGCGAGGCGCGCCGGCAGCGCTCGTCGATGGTGGTGTAGCTGTGCCGCCAGTCCACCGAGAGCCCCAGCCGTCGATACAGGTCCTCGAACGCCTGCTCGTCGGCGGCGGTGAGCCGCAGGCACAGCTCGATGAAGTTCCGCCGGCCCACCGGCACCGGCGGCTCGGCAGGCGTCGCCGGCGCCTCGAAGTTCTCCTTATGGGGCACCGACGGGTCGCAGCGCACGCCGAAGTAGTTCTGCACGCGGCGTTCGGTGGGCAGGCCGTTGTCGTCCCAACCCATCGGGTAGAAGACCTCGCGCCCGCGCATCCTCTGGTACCGGGCGATGAGGTCGGTGTGGGTGTAACTGAAGACGTGGCCCACGTGCAGCGACCCGCTCACCGTCGGCGGTGGCGTGTCGATCGAGAACACCTCGTCTCGGCCCCGTCGCCGGTCGAACCGGTAGACCCCATGCGCTTCCCAATACGCACCCCAGCGAGCCTCGAGCCCGTCCAGCGTGGGGCGCTCGGGCGCGCCGCGGCCCACGACGGGCTGTTCGCTCATCCGAAGCACGCTAGCGGCGGCGCCGCCGGTGGCCGCTGAACCGGGCGCGCTCCCTCGAGGTCGGCCGCGCCGGCGTGGGGATCGGAACCTGGTCCGGTATAGTGCAACGTTTCCCGGCGGCGACGTCGGGGAACCAATCGACGTCTGCGAAGGCCTGCGACGCGCCTCGGCGCAGGCGCAGGAACCGCGCAGCAAACCGAGACCGCTCCGCCGGGTTCGCCCGTGCGGAGCGTTCGCGTCAGGGCGACAGCCCGCTGAGACACGAACCATCGGAGCGACAGCACCCAAGACATGGCGACCAAGGCGATCATCGGCGAGAAGGTGGGCATGACCCAGATCTGGGACGACAGCGACCGCGTCGTGCCCGTGACGGTGCTGCGCGTCGAGCCGTGCCGGGTCGTGCAGCTCAAGACACCCGAAGCCGACGGCTACTCGGCGGTGCAGGTCACTTGGGGCTACACCGAGGCGGCCAAGCTGAACAACCCCGAGCGAGGCCACTTCGAGCGCCACGGCAGTGAACCGGGCCGAGCCCTCGTCGAGCTCCGCCTTGACGACGTGAGCGACCTCGCCGTCGGCCAAGAGATCACCGTGGACATCCTCAGCGACGGCGAGCTGGTGGACGTGACCGCCGTCAGCAAGGGCAAGGGGTTCGCGGGCGTGATGAAGCGACACGGATTCAGCGGCCAGAAGGCCAGCCACGGCGCCCACAAGATTCACCGGGCACCCGGCGCGGTCGGCCAGTGCGCCACCCCGTCCCGCATCTTCAAGGGCCGCAAGATGCCCGGCCACCACGGCGCCCGCAAGACCACCACGCTGAACCTGCGGGTGGTCAAGGCCGACGCCGAACGCAACCTGCTGCTCGTGAAGGGCTCGGTGCCCGGCCCCCGCGGCGGGCAGGTCATCATCCGCAACGCGGTCAAGAAGGCTTAGCCCACCATGGTCGCTGTTCCCGTCCGAGACGCAGCCGGCGCCGAGCGCGGCACCGTCGAGCTTGCCGCGGACGTCTTCGGCATCGCCCCCAACGTGGCGGTGATGCACCAGGTCGTGACGGCGCAGCTGGCGGCCCGCCGCCGCGGGACGCACAAGACGAAGACCCGCTCGGAGGTGCGTGGCGGCGGCAGCAAGCCGTGGCGCCAGAAGGGCACTGGGCGCGCCCGGCACGGCTCGATCCGCTCGCCGCTGTGGCGGGGTGGAGGAGTCGCCCACGGGCCCCAGCCCCGCAACTACGCGCAGTCCACGCCCAAGAAGATGAAGCGCCTGGCGCTGCGCTCGGCTCTGTCGGACCGGGCCGCCGAAGGGAAGATCCTCGTCGTGGAGGATTGGGGCTTGGACGCTCCGTCCACGAAGTCGGCGGTGGCGAGGCTGGAGGCGATCGGCGCTGCGGGGCGCGTTCTGGCGGTGCTGGAACGCGACGACACCGCGGCGCTCAAGAGCTTCCGCAACCTGCCCCGCGTGCACACGCTGCCCGCCGACCAGCTGAACACCTACGACGTACTCCTGAGCGACGTGGTCGTCTTCACGAGTGCGGCCCTCGCGGAGGTGAACCGGCCGTGAAGGACGCCCGCGACGTGATCCTCGAGCCGGTCATCAGCGAGAAGGCGTTCGCGCTCTTGGAAGACAACGTCTACACCTTCAAGGTCCATCCGTCGTGCAGCAAGCCCGAGATCGCCAAGGCGGTCGAGGAGATCTTCGACGTGCAGGTGCTGCGCGTGAACACGCTGCGCCGCAAGGGCAAGCGCATCCGCAACCGTCGCCGGCTCACCTACGGGCGCCGGCCCGACGTGAAGCGGGCGATGGTCACCCTCGCAGAGGGCGACTCGATCGAGCTCTTCGAGGTGTAGGCCATGAGCATCCGCAGGCGCAAACCGACCAGCCCCGGGCGGCGCTTCCAGACGGCGCACGACTTCTCTGAGATCACCCGCAGCACGCCCGAGAAGTCGCTGCTCGCCCCGCGACCCTCCACCGGTGGGCGCAACAACGCCGGCCGCAAGACGGCGCGCCACCGCGGCGGCGGCCACAAGCGCCGCTACCGGATCATCGACTTCCACCGAACTAAGGACGGCGTCCCGGCGAAGGTGGCGACCATCGAGTACGACCCCAACCGGACCTGCCGCATCGCGCTGTTGCACTACTACGACGGGGCCAAGACCTACATCCTGGCCCCGGAGGGCATCGCCGTGGGCGACGTGCTGGAGTCGGGGACCGGCGTGGAGATCCGCCCCGGCAACGCTCTGCCGCTGCGGTACATCCCGGTGGGAACCGTCGTACACAACGTGGAGCTCAAGCCGGGCGCCGGCGGGCGCATGGGCCGGGCGGCGGGCGCTCGCCTCCAGCTCGTGGCCAAGGAAGGCAACCTCGCCACGCTGCGCCTGCCGAGCACCGAGATGCGCCGGGTGCCCATCGACTGCCGCGCCACCGTCGGCGCCGTCGGCAACGCCGAGCACGAGTTGGTGCAGATCGGCAAGGCCGGGCGCAACCGCCACAAGGGCGTTCGCCCCCAGACCCGCGGCGTGGCCATGAACCCGGTGGACCATCCGCTCGGCGGCGGCGAGGGGAAGAGCTCCGGCGGGCGCCACCCCGTCTCACCCTGGGGCAAGCCCGAGGGGCGCACCCGCAACCCCCAGAAGCAGTCCTCGCAGATGATCGTCCGCCGCCGCCGCACCCGCGGACGCCGGCGCTAGGAGGCCCGACATGCCCAGAAGCCTGAAAAAGGGCCCGTTCGTGGATCATCACCTCCTTGCCAAGGTGGACGCCCTGAACGACTCCGGCGAGCGGCGGGTCATCCGCACCTGGTCGCGCCGCTCCACGATCATTCCTGACATGGTCGGCCACACCATCGCGGTTCACGACGGGCGCAAGCACGTGCCCGTGTACATCACCGAGTCCATGGTGGGCCACAAGCTGGGCGAGTTCGCTCCCACCCGCACGTTCCGGTTCCACGCCGGCCAGGAGCGAGGAGCCAAGCGCTGATGGCCGTCGAGACAGCGGCCCCCGCAGCACGCGCCACGGCGCGCTACGTGCGCAGCTCTGCCTCCAAGGCGCGGGCCGTCCTGGACCTGATCCGCGGCGAGTCCTGCGAGCGCGCCGATGAGATTCTGCGGTTCTCCGAGCGCCGGGTCGCCGGAGTGGTGGCTCGCTGCTTGGACTCCGCCGTCGCCAACGCGGAGCACAACACCAGCCTGCAGGCTAGCGAACTCTACGTGGCGACCTGCTACGCCGATGAGGGCCCGACCCTGAAGCGCTGGCGGCCGAGGGCGCGGGGACGGGCCACACCCATCATGAAGCGGACGTGCCACATCACGATCCACCTGGCGCGGTATTCGCTGGCGGAGCGTGAGGCCCGCGCCGAGCGCGGCCTCGCCGGCGGCGCCGCGGCCGAGGTTCGCCGCCGCCGCGTGGAAGCCAGCCGCGCCGCCGCCGATGAGGGCGAGCCGGCTGAGACGGACGAGGCCGCGCCCGAGGACACCGAGCGCGAAAAGGAGATCTGATGGGTCAGAAGGTCAATCCGTACGGATTCCGACTCGGGATCACAACCGACTGGAAATCCCGGTGGTTCGCCACCCGCCAGCAGTATCAGGACTTTCTGATCGAGGACTGGAAGATCCGCGACTACCTCATGGGGGAACTGCCGCACGCCGCCATCAGCCGCATCGAAGTGGAGCGCACGAGGGACCGGCTGCGCATCGACGTCCACACCGCCCGCCCCGGCATCGTGATCGGGCGCAAGGGCTCCGAGGCGGATCGCCTGCGGGGAGGTCTGGCCCAGATCACCGGGAACAATCGTGTGCAGCTCAACGTGCAGGAGATAAAGCAGCCAGAGCTGGACGCGGCGCTCATCGCCCAGGGAATCGCCGATCAGCTGACGGGGCGGGTGGCCTTCCGGCGGGCCATGAAGCGCGCCGTCCAGAACGCTCAGAAGGCGGGCGCCCAGGGCATTCGTGTGCAGTGCTCGGGCCGCCTCGGCGGCTCGGAGATGGCCCGCACCGAGTGGTACCGCGAGGGCCGGGTGCCCCTGCACACGCTGCGCGCCGACATCGACTACGGGTTCCGGGAGGCGCACACCACCTACGGCCGCATCGGCGTGAAGGTGTGGACCTACAAGGGTGACATCCTGCCGTACCGGCTCGACACCGACGAGCGGATCAACCGCGAGGCGGACATGGCGGTGGGCGAGACCGCCGGCCCGGCCCGCTCGCGCAAGGTCGTGTCCTCCGCGGCGCGCCGGCGAGGGAGCGCTCCGGCGCCCGCCGCCAGCGGCGACGAGCAGGAGTTCCCCACCGAGTTAGAGGAGCTGCAACCGCTCGTGGCCGAGGCGGACGCCGAGTTCGAGCGCCTGCTCGAGCAGGAAGAGGAGATCGAGCGCGCCTCGCGCGACCACCACGAGACGCCCCACTTCCGCCCAGGGGACGCCGACTGATGATGCTGTACGAGTCGCACCGACGGTCCGCTCCAGGAATCGCCAAGCATCCCGAAAGCTGCTGCGAATCATGTTGATGCCGAAGAAAGTCAGACACCGCAAACACCATCGCGGCCGCACCAAGGGCGTCGCCAAGGGCGGGACCACGGTCAACTTCGGGGACTACGGGATCCAGGCGCTCGAACCTGGTTGGATCACCGCGCCGCAGATCGAGGCCGCCCGTGTGGCCATGACCCGCCACGTCCGGCGCGGCGGCAAAGTCTGGATCAACGTCTTTCCCGACAAGCCGGTCACTCAGAAGCCCGCCGAGACCAGGATGGGCTCGGGCAAGGGCAACCCCGAGCGCTGGGTGGCGGTGGTGCGTCCTGGCCGAGTGCTCTTCGAGCTGTCCTACGCCGACCCGGTAGTGGCTCGCGAGGCGATCGAGCGGGCCATCCAGAAGCTTCCCGTGCGGGCGCGGTTCGTGACCCGCCACCAGGCGCTTTAGCCATGGCCCGATCCAAGTCGCTGACCGAGCTGGGCGACGTCGAGCTGCTGGGCATGCTGGACGAGGCCAAGGACGAGGCCACGAACCTGCGCTTCCAGCACGTCACGGGCCAGTTGGACAACATGAACCTGCTGGCGCGCTCCCGCAGGCAGGTGGCGCGCATTCTGACCGAGCTGCGTGCCCGAGAGATCGACACCGCCGAGGCGGTCATGGCGCGCCGGAGCGTCGCGGCTGCCGAGTCCCCCGGGGCCGGCGAGCTGCCCGAGGCCGAGCCCGGCGAGGTCCCCGCCGAGGGCGCACGGGTGTTCAAGAGGAGGCGCCGCCGACATGGCTGAGCAAGCACCGACGACCGATCAGATCCCCGATCAGACCCCGGCGCCGGCACCCGCCGCCGAGGCGGCCCCGCCCGACCGGCGCAACCGTCGTAAGACCCGTGAAGGGGTCGTGACCTCGGCGTCCATGGACCGCACCGCGGTCGTCGTCGTCACCGAGCAGGTTCGCCACCGTCGCTACAACAAGACCGTGCGCCGCCACAAGCGTCTCTACGTCCACGACGAAGACAACGACTTGCGCGTCGGCGACAGGGTCCGCATCGCCGAGACGCGCCCGGTGTCCAAGCTGAAGCGCTGGCGGCTCGTGCAGATCCTCGAGCGGGCGCGCTGAGAGGGGGCCGAGGTGATTCAACAGGAGACCCGCCTGCGGGTGGCGGACAACTCCGGCGCCCGCGAGGTGCTCTGCATCAAGGTGCTCGGCGGCTCCCGGCGCCGCTACGCCTCCATCGGCGACTTGTTCGTGGCGACGGTCAAGGACGCCATCCCCGGCGCCAAGGTCCGCAAAGGCGACGTGGTGCGCTGCGTCGTCGTGCGCACCCGCAAAGAGAAGCGTCGGCCCGACGGCAGCTACATCCGCTTCGACGAGAACGCCGCGGTCGTGCTGGACGAGAACGACCAGCCGCGGGGCACCCGCATCTTCGGTCCCGTGGGCCGGGAGCTGCGCGAGAAGCGATTCATGCGGATCGTCTCGCTGGCGCCGGAGGTGCTGTGATGGCCAAGATCCGCAAAGGCGACCGCGTCGTCGTGCTGTCGGGCAAGGACCGGGGCCGCGAGGGGGTCGTCTCCGCCGTCTTCCCGGCCAAGGGCACGCTGCTAGTGGACGGCGTCAACGTGGTCCGCAAGCACCGCAAGCCCAACCAGGCTGGCGTCATGCAAGGCGGGATCATCGACAAGGACATGCCCATACCCATCTCGCGGGTGGCGATCATCAGCCCCGAGGACGGCAAGCCCACCCGCGTGGGCTACCGGGTCACGCCCGAGGGCGACAAGGTGCGCATCTGCCGACGCACCGGAGCGGACATCCCATGAGCGCCCCAGCGGTGACCGCGCCGAGGCTCAAGCAGCTGTACCGCGACGAGCTGCGCGCCCGGCTGCAGGAAGACCTCAGCCTCAGCAACGTGATGCAGGTGCCCCGCCTCGAGAAGATCGTCCTGAACATGGGAGTCGGCGAGGCCTCGCGCCAGGCCCGGCTGCTCGAGGGTGCCATCGCCGACATGACCACCATCGCCGGGCAGCGGCCGGTCACCACCCGGGCGAAGCGCTCCATCGCCGGCTTCCGGCTGCGCGAGCACAACGCGGTCGGGGTGAAGGTCACCCTGCGCGGCGACCGCATGTGGGAGTTCTTCGATCGGCTCATCAACCTGGCGATCCCGCGCATCCGCGACTTCCGCGGCCTGCCCCTCAACGCCTTCGACGGCAACGGGAACTACTCCTTCGGCGTCACCGAGCAGTTGATCTTCCCCGAGATCGACTACGACAAGATCGACACCATCCGCGGCATGGACATCACCCTGGTCACCACGGCGCCCGACGACGAGTCGGGGCGGGCGCTGCTGGAGGCATTCGGCTTCCCGCTCCGGCGGGACCAAGGCTGAGCGGCCCGAGCCGATCCCCAAGATCTAATACACGAACCGGCGAAAGAGACGAAATGGCAAAGAAGGCACTGATCAACAAGCAAGCCCGCACGCCGAAGTACCGGGTGCGGGCGTACACCCGCTGCCGCCGCTGCGGGCGGCCCCGCTCGGTGTACCGACGCTTCGGACTGTGTCGTGTCTGCCTCCGTGAACTCGCCCACGCCGGGGAGATCCCCGGCCTCACCAAGGCGAGCTGGTAGGGGGTCCCCAGCATGACCATGACAGATCCCATCGCCGACATGCTGACCCGCATCCGCAATGCCAACGTGGCCATGCACGAAGAGGTGCGCATGCCGTCCTCCAAGCTGAAGGAGGCGCTGGCGGAGGTGCTGCGGCGCGAGGGGTACATCGGCGGCTATGAGGTGAGCGACGGCGACGGCCCCGGGCGCACGTTGACCATAGACATGAAGTACTCCCCGGACCGCGAGCGGGTCATCTCCGGCCTGCGACGGGTCTCCAAGGCGGGCCTGCGCGTGTACACGAAGGCCGACGGCGTGCCGCGGGTCCAAGGCGGCCTCGGCATGGCGGTGGTGTCCACGAGCAAGGGTCTCATGACCGACCAGGAGGCTCGCCGGCGCCGCGTCGGCGGCGAGATCCTCTGCTACGTGTGGTAGGCGCGCCGTGTCCAGAGTAGGCAAGTCGCCCATTCCGCTCCCCTCGGGGGTGTCGGCGGCGATTTCCGGCAGCGAGGTCACCGTCACCGGGCCCAAAGGCACCCTGCAGCACCGCGTGCCCGAGGCCATCAGCGTGGTGCAGGACGGCGAGGCGCTGCTCGTGGCCCGAGCCGACGACGAGCGCCGCTCGCGGGCGCTGCACGGGTTGACGCGGGCGCTGTTGAACAACATGGTCGCCGGCGTGCATGAGGGATACCGCAAGGATCTGGAGATCGTGGGCGTCGGCTACCGCGCCGCCGCCAAGAGCCCGCGAGAACTCGAGCTGCAGCTCGGGTTCAGCCATCCGGTGACCGTCGAGGCGCCCGAAGGGATCACCTTCGAGGTACCGTCGCAGACCGTCGTGCGGGTGCTGGGGATCGACAAGCAGGCGGTCGGGCAGGTGGCTGCGCAGATTCGGGCGCTGCGCAAACCCGAGCCGTACAAGGGCAAAGGCATCCGTTACGCCGGGGAGCACATCCGCCGCAAAGCGGGCAAGGCCGCCAAGTGACTCCGGCGGGCGAGCAGGGAGCAAAGAGATGACGAACGTGTCCGCAAACCGGCGCCGTGGCCGGCTCCGGCGCCATCGCCGGGTGCGCAAGAAGGTCGTCGGCACCGCCGAGCGCCCGCGCTTGGCCGTCTACCGCTCCAACCGCCATACCTCGGTGCAGGTCATCGACGACGCCGGCGGGCACACCCTGGTCGCCGCTTCCACGCTGGAGGCCGAGTTGCGCAGCAGCGACGCCGCCGGCGTGTTGGCCGCCGCGACGGTGGGTCGCCTGGTGGCCGAGCGGGCCGCCGAAGCCGGCATCACCACCGCGGTCTTCGACCGTGGCGGCTACCGCTACCACGGTCGGGTCGCGGCAGTGGCCGACGCCGCCCGCGAAGCAGGGATGAAGCTGTGATGGCCCCCTCCGGCGCCTTAGCGGCGCGGGTGCAGCTGCGGGACTCCCGCGTCATCCACATCAACCGAGTCGCCAAGGTGGTCAAAGGCGGCCGGCGGTTCTCGTTCTCCGCGCTGGTGGTCGTCGGCGACGGCGCCGGCCACGTGGGGCTCGGGTACGGCAAGGCCAAGGAAGTCCCCCTCGCCATCCAGAAGGGCACCGAGGAGGCGCGCAACTCGTTGTTCGCCGTCCCCCTCGCCGGCACCACGATCGTGCATCCCACCCTCGGGGTGTGGGGTGCCGGGCGGGTCCTCCTCAAGCCGGCGGCGCCGGGGACCGGGGTCATCGCCGGCGGCGCGGCGCGGGCCATCCTCGAGGAGGCGGGCATCGCGGACGTGCTGTGCAAGTCGCTGGGCTCGGCCAACCACATCAACGTCGCCCGGGCCACCATCGCCGGCCTCCGCTCGCTCATGCGCCCCGACCATGTGGCGCGCCTGCGCGGCCTCGACCCCAGCGAGTTCGTCCCCCCGGGTCTGCTGGCGGCCTACAAAGAGACCGAACAGAACCGGCGGTCAGCGCTGCGCGGCGAGGAGGAATGACGTGGCCTTGCGGGTGACGCAGGTTCGGTCCGGTATCGGGCGCAAGCCCCCACAGCGGGGCACCCTGCGCGCTTTGGGCCTCGGGCGCATCGGCAAGTCCCGGATCCTCAACGACCGCCCCGAGGTGCGCGGCATGCTGGTGGTGGTCTCGCATCTGGTGGAAGTGGAGGAGGTGTCCGAGTCGTGAAGGTGCATGACCTCAAGGCCGCGCCCGGCAGCCGCTCCCCACGCCGTCGAGCGGGCCGGGGAATCGCCGGCAAGGGAGGCAAGACAGCGGGTCGCGGCACGAAGGGGCAGCGGGCGCGCGGCAAGGTGCCGGTGGGCTTCGAGGGCGGCCAGATGCCCCTGCAACGCCGGATTCCGAAGCTGCGGGGCTTCAACAATCCCTTCCGGGTGAGCTACCAGCCCGTCAACCTGGACGTCATTGAGGCTTCCGGGCTCGATGAGGTAACCCCGGAGTCGCTCTACGCCAGCGGACTCGTGAGCAAGGGGGCACTCGTCAAGGTGCTGGCCCGCGGTGAGCTGACCCGTCCGGTGACTGTGCGGGCGCACGCCTACTCCGAGGCGGCCCGCGCCGCCCTCGAGGCCGCCGGCGCCACGATCGAGGTCCTGCCCAAGCCTTGGGGCGATCGCCGCCCGCCGGCGCGGGGCAACGCGCTGACCAACCGCTAGACGGCCCGAGCGCCGGAGGGAGAGTTCCGTGGGCCGGATCCTGCAGAACATCGCCAATATCTTCCGCATCGAGGATCTGCGCAGCAAGATCCTCTTCACCCTCGGCATGCTCGTGGTGTACCGGCTGGGCGCCTTCATACCCGCGCCCGGCATCAACCTGGAGGCCATCCGCCCGCTCCAGGAGGCGGCCGAGGACGGCGGGATCCTCAACTTCCTGCAGCTCTTCTCAGGCGGCGCGCTCACGCAGTTTGCCATCTTCTCGTTGGGCATATTCCCCTACATCACGGCCTCGATCATCATGCAGGTGATGGGCGTGGTGGTGCCGCGGATAGAGCAGTGGCAGCAACAGGGAGCAGTCGGCCAGCGCAAGATCAACCAGTGGACGCGCTACCTCACGATCGGCATCGCTCTCATTCAGTCCACCGGGTTCGCCTTCCTGTTCCACAACCAGGGAGGCGGCCTCGCCGGCAGCACAGGCATCCCCGACCTCCTGCCGGAGTTCACCGCCCCGCGGGTGGGCTTGGTGGTGCTGACGCTCACCGCTGGCACCGCGCTGCTCATGTGGATGGGCGAGCTGATCACCCAAAAGGGCATCGGCAACGGCATGTCGATCATCATCTTCGCCGCGGTCGTCAGTTCGCTGCCCAACCAGTTCTCGCTCGTGAAGGGCAACTCGGGGTGGCCCGGCGTCTTCGAAGTCGCGGCCATGTACCTCGTGCTGCTCGTGCTGATCGTGTTCGTCGAGCAGGGCCAGCGACGGATCCCGGTGCAGTTCGCCAAGCGCGTCGTAGGGCGGCGGATGACCACCGGCGGCAGCACCTACATCCCGCTCAAAGTGAACCAGTCGGGCGTGATCCCCATCATCTTTGCCAGCTCGGTGCTGTACCTGCCGCAGCTGATCGTGGTGGTGCTGCCCTCCGGCGGCTGGGGCGAGGCCATCCGCACCTGGACCAACGATCACCTGCTCCGCTACGACGACCCCTTCTACCTGGTCTTCTTCGGGCTGCTGATCATCGGGTTCGCCTACTTCTACACAGCCATCAGCTTCGACCCGGTGAAGCAGGCTGACAACATCCGCAAGCAGGGCGGCTTCGTGCCCGGCATCCGCCCGGGTCGGCCCACCGAGCGCTACTTGGCGCACATCCTGTCGCGCATCACGCTGCCGGGCTCGCTGTTCCTAGCGCTCATAGCCCTGACTCCGGCGGTGGTCATCGGCAACATCGTGCCCACCAGTACCCAAGGCATCTTCAGCTTCACCGGGATCTCGATCCTCATCGCCGTGGGTGTGGCGCTCGAGACCATGAAGCAGATCGACAGCCAGCTGATGCTCCGCAACTACGAGGGCTTCCTCAAGTGAGAGCCAGCTGATGCGCCGCCCGAGCCCACGAGGGCTTCCTGAAGTGAGCCGCGTGGTCGTCGTTCTCGGGCGGCAGGGCTCGGGCAAGGGGACTCAGTGCGACCTATTGCAGCAGCGCTACGACAGGGTCTCCCACGTCTCCACCGGCGAGATGCTGCGCGACGCGGCAGCTTCGGGAACGCCGCTGGGCCGCCGCGCCGAGGCCCTCATGACCGCCGGCGACCTAGTGCCCGACGATGTGGTGTGCGATGTCGTGGCCGAGCGACTCGGGCCGCTCCTGCGCTCGGGCAACACCGTGCTGCTCGACGGCTTCCCCCGGACGCCGGCGCAGGCCGACGCGCTCTCCGAGATGGTCGGCACCGACGGGCTGGCCGGTGCCGTGCTCCTCGAGGTCGGCAACGAGGACGCCTTAGAGCGGATGCTGGTCCGCGGCCGCGCCGACGACACCGCGGCCGGCATCGCCCGTCGCCTGGAGCTCTACGAGACGCAGACGGCGCCGCTGGTGGACTGGTTCGCCGTCCGGGGGCTGCTGCGGCGGGTGGACGGAACGGGCGCCGTCGCTGAGGTGTTCGACCGGCTGTCCGACGCGGTCGCCGGGTTGGTGACGCTCCGGTTGTCTCGGTAGCCTGATAGGTCGCGTTCGAGGCGGGAGTAGGGCTCTGGCAAAATCCAAGCAAGACGCGATCCTCATGGAGGGGAAGGTCCTTGAGTCCCTCCCCAACGCCATGTTCCGGGTCGAGTTCGAAAACGGCCACCAGGTGTTGGCGCACATCTCCGGCAAGATGAGGATGCACTACATCCGTATCCTGCCCGGCGACCGCGTCCAGGTGGAGTTCACGCCCTACGACCTGCAGCGCGGGCGGATCACGTACCGGTACAAGTAGCAGCGCCGGCCCGGGCGGGAGCCCGCTCGGCGCCGGACAGAGCAGAGACGAGGCGATGGGAGATGAAATTGCGATGAAAGTGCGTCCCAGCGTGAAAGCCATGTGCGAGCGGTGCAGGGTCATCCGCCGACACGGGCGCGTGCGGGTGATCTGCGAGAACCCGCGCCATCGCCAGAGGCAGGGCTGACATGGCACGAATCGCCGGGGTGGACATCCCGCGTAACAAGCGCGCTGTGGTGGCGCTCACCTATATCTTCGGGGTCGGTCCCTCCATAGCGGCGGAGACCTGCGAAGCCGTCGGCATCAGCCGCGACGTGCGCATCAAGGACCTGACCGACCAGGAGACAGCCCGGCTGAGGGCCCACGTCGAACGGAACCTGAAGGTGGAGGGCGACCTGCGCCGACAGGTCAGCCAGAACATCAGCCGCAAGCTCGAGATCGGGTGCTACCAGGGGATCCGGCACCGTCGAGGGCTGCCGGTCCGGGGGCAGCGCACCCATACGAACGCACGGACCCGCAAGGGCCCCCGCAAGACGGTGGCGGGCAAGAAGACCGTCATGAAAAGGAAGTAGCGGCCGAGGTGGCCGGGGCGCCCATCGGGGCGCTCAGCCACCACGACCGGTTGCCGCCGAGGGCGCGGCGGCGCACCGCTAACGAGAAGCACCGAGGGGTTATGGCAGAGAGGCAACCAAGGCGGCCACGCCGCCGCGAGCGCAGGAACATCGCGCACGGCGTGGTGCACATCAAGAGCTCCTTCAACAACACGATCATCACCGTCACCGACCTGCGCGGCAACGTCGTCGCCTGGGCCTCAGCCGGCAACGTGGGGTTCAAGGGTTCCCGCAAGTCCACGCCCTACGCGGCGCAGATGGCGGCTGAGGAGGTGGCGCGCCGGGCGATGGAGTTCGGGGTCCGCAAGGTCGACGTGCAGGTGCGCGGTCCGGGCTCGGGCCGCGAGACGGCGATCCGCTCGCTGCAGAACCTCGGGTTGGAGGTCACCGGCATCAAGGACGTCACGCCGGTGCCCCACAACGGCTGCAGGCCGCCCAAGAGGCGGCGCGTCTGATGTCTCGCTACACCGGACCTAAGGCGCGGGTGTCGCGCCGGCTAGGCACCAACATCTTCGGCACCAAGGGCGAGGCGACCGCGCTCGACAAGCGCCCCTACCCGCCCGGCGAGCACGGACGATCACGGCGCCGAACGACGACCTCGGAGTACCTCCTGCAGCTGCAGGAGAAGCAGAAGGCCCGCTTCACCTACGGGCTGACCGAGCGGCAGTTCCGCAACCTCTACGCCGAGGCCAGCCGCCGCACCGGCGTCACCGGCGAGAACATGCTCACCTACCTCGAGCTGCGGCTCGACAACATCGTCTACCGAACCGGCTGGGCTGCGACGAGGCCCCAGGCTCGGCAGTTCGTGCTGCACGGTCATCTGTCCGTGAACGGACGGCGGGTCAGCGTCCCGAGCTACCGCGTTGCCGCGGGCGACGAGATCGCCGTCAAGGAGCAGTCGCGGGCCAACGCCGCCTTTCAGTGGAACGTGGATGTGCTGGACCGGGTGCCGCCCGTCTGGCTGGAGGTCGTCGAGGACGGCTGGGCGGCGAACGTGCTGTCGGTTCCCAGCCGTGAACAGATCGACGTGCCCATTCGCGAGCAGTTGATAGTCGAGCTCTACAGCAAGTAGCTCAGCGAGGTTGCACATGCTTGAGATCAAACACCCCACGGTCTCGGGGGCCGCGGCCGAGGGGAACCGTCAGAAGTTCGTCATCGCGCCCCTCGAGCCCGGATTCGGCCACACCGTCGGAAACGCCCTGCGGCGCACGCTGCTGTCGTCGGTTCCCGGTGCAGCGGTGACCCATCTCCGCTTCGACGAGGCGCTGCACGAGTTCGACACCTTGCAGGGCGTCGTCGAGGACATCTCCGACATTGTCCTGAACCTCAAGGATCTGGTGCTGCGCAGCCACAGCCCCGAGAAGGTTCAGCTTCGCATCGACGTTCTGGGCCCGGCGGAGGTGACCGGCGCGCACTTCGGTGTCAACCCCGACGTCGAGGTGCTGAACCCCGAGCTGCATGTGGCGACGTTGAATGGCCGTGCGCGGTTCGCCGCCGACGTGACCGTCGAGCGCGGCATCGGCTACAGCGGCGCGGAGACCCGACCGGCGAGCAGCACCATCGGAGACATCCCGGTGGACGCCCTCTTCTCGCCGGTGCGGCGCGTCGCCTATGAGGTGGAGGCGATTCCGGGCGAGCGCGACACCGCCTCCGACGAGCTGGTCGTCGACGTGCAGACCGACGGCACGGTGACCCCGTCGGAGGCCATGGCCACCGCGGGCGGCATCCTGCGGCGGCTGGCGCAGCTCGTGGAGAACCTCGCCGAGGTCTCGTTGCCCGACGGTATGGATCCGGCCGCGGCCGCCGAGATTCCGTCGGACCTGTTGCGCCCCATCGAGGACTTGGGTCTCTCCGAGCGGCCTCGGAACTGCTTGAAGCGGGCTCAAGTCACGACGGTCGGCGAGCTCTTGAGCCGGACCCGGCTGGAGCTTTTGGCCATCCCGAACTTCGGTGAGAAGTCCCTGGACGAGGTGACCGCCCGCCTCGACGAGTTCGGCCTCGCTCTCGCGTCGGGGGACTGAGGCGCCGAGCCATGGCCGCCCGACCTCGCAAGAGCCGTCGCCTCGGCGGCAGCGCCGCCCACCAGCGCTCGCTGCTGGCCAACCTCGTGGCCTCCCTCGTGGCGGCGGAGTCGATCGTCACGACCGAGGCCAAGGCCAAGGCGATGCAGCCCGTGGCGGAGAAGTTGATTACCAAGGCGCGCAAGGGCGGCCTGCACAATCACCGGCAGATCGTGGCGTTCCTGAACGACCGGGAGATCGCCGACAAGCTGATCACCGACATCGGTCCGCGCTACGCCAACCGAGCCGGCGGCTGCACCCGGATCCTGCGGGTGGGTCCCCGCTACGGCGACAACGCCCCCATGGCTCGGATCGAACTCGTCTAGGCGACCCGCAGCGGCGTGGCCCGCCTGCGCCTGAGAGTCGCCTACGACGGCGAGGGGTTCCGCGGCTTCGCCCCCAACCCCGGCGTGCGCACCGTGGCGGGCGTGCTCGCCGACGCCCTCGAACGCCGCCTCGGCTACCCGGTGCAGCTGACCTGCGCCGGGCGCACCGACGCGGGGGTCCACGCCCGTGGGCAGGTCGTGAGCCTGGAGGTGTCCGACAGCCACGCCGAGGCATCCCGACTGGCGCCGCTGGTGACCTCGCTGAACCGCATGTGCGGACCGGACGTGGCGATCCTGGCCGCCGAGCCGGCGCCGGCGGACTTCGACGCACGCTTCTCGGCGCTGGCGCGGGCCTACCGCTACACGGTCTGGAACGCTCCCGAACCCGACGTGTTTCGCCGCCGTCACGCCTGGCACGTCGCCTCTCCGCTCGATGCGGCGGCCATGAACGACGCCGCCGAGCGGCTCATCGGCGAGCACGACTTTGCCGCGTTCTGCTCCCGCACTGTCCAGATCCTCGACGGCGAGCCGCGGGCGGCGCCCACGACGAGGCGCGTCCTGCACGCTCGCTGGAGTCGCCCCGAGCCGTCGTTGCTGCTGTTCGACATTGAGGCGAACTCGTTCTGTCGGCAGATGGTGCGCTCGATCGTCGGGACGCTCGTGGAGGTGGGCCACCGCCGCCGGCCGGCCGCTGACGTGGGGCGCATTCTGGCGAGCCGCGACCGGGCCGCCGCCGGGGGTGTGGCGCCGCCGCACGGTCTCTGCCTGGAGTCAGTTCGCTATTCCTGAGCCGGGGTGCGACCGGCGGGAGGCGACTAGCGGGGCGAACGGCCGGCGGGGCGTGACCGGCGGGGCGTGGCCGGTTGGCGTGGGCCGATTCGGGCGCGGCGGCCCTATCCTTGAGGCGTGCGCACCCACAGCCCCAAGGCATCGGAGATCGAACGCGCTTGGTGGATCGTCGACGCGGAGGGACAGGTGCTCGGGCGCTTGGCCACCGAGGTCGCCCGTGTCCTGCGTGGCAAGCATAAGCCGACCTTCGCGCCGCACCTGGACTGCGGTGATCACGTCATCATCGTGAACGCCGAGAAGGTCGCCGTGACCGCTGGCAAGGCCGACCGGAAGGTGCTCTACCGCCACTCCGGCTACCCCGGCGGGCTTCGTTCGGAGACCCTCGCCGAGGCTCTGCGGCGACGTCCCGCCGAGGTTGTGCGCCGCAGCGTGCGTGGGATGCTGCCGCACACCCGCCTGGGCCGGCAGATGCTGCGGAAGCTGAAGGTGTACGCCGGCGCAGTCCATCCCCATGAGGCGCAGAGACCGCAGCCCCTGGCCCTTCCGAGGAGAACGCCATGACAATGCCGCTCGTGCAGGCCACCGGTCGCCGCAAGCGTGCCGTCGCCCGCGTCCGCGTCCGGGCTGGTCAGGGACGCATCGTCATCAACGGGCGAGAGATCGAGGACTACTTCCCGTCGCCCTCGCATCGCTCGCACGCCACCGAGGCCCTCGCCGTGACCGACACCGCCGCGGTGTACGACGTGGACGCTACGATCTCCGGCGGGGGTCTGACCGGGCAGGCGGGCGCCCTGCGCCTCGGCATCGCCCGATCGCTGGAACGCCTCGACGGCGACAGCCGCGAGAAGCTGAAGCGGGCCGGCCTGCTCACGCGGGATCCGCGCAAGAAGGAATCCAAGAAGTACGGGCTCAAGAAGGCCCGGAAGGCGCCGCAGTACTCCAAGAGGTAGCAGCGCCGGAGCTGCGCGGCGCGGCGGGCCGTTGCCGCGGTTCGATCGTGTTCGGCACTGACGGCATCCGTGGGCGGGCCTACCGTGAGGTGACCCCGGAGACTGCCGCCCGCATCGGTGCGGCGGTCGTGGAGACTTTCGGCTGCGAGCGGGTCGTGGTGGGCCACGATCCGCGGGCCTCTGCCGACGACCTCTTGGCGGGTCTGCTGAGGGGTCTCGCCGGCACCGAAGCGGAGCTGCTCGGCGTAGCGCCGACCCCGGCGGTGGCGTTCTGCTGCGCGGCTGACGGCGTGCCGGGCGTGGTCGTGTCGGCGTCCCACAATCTGTACCTCGACAACGGGTTGAAGATCTTCGGTCCGGGGGGCCGCAAGCTGAGCGACGCCGAGCAGGAGGCGCTGGCGGCGGCTCTGCGCAGCGATGCCGAGCCGGCTGGGCTGCCGGTGCGCAGCGACCGCGGCGCCGCTGCGGTGCGCGACATCCGTGGACGGCTAGAGGGCTATCTGGACGCTGTGGCCGCCACCGTCGAGCCGGGCGCCCTCGACGGGCTGCGGCTCGTCGTCGACGGCGCCAACGGATCGACCTCGGCGCTGGCACCGGCGCTCCTGCGCGGCCTGGGCGCCGCGGTGCGCACGGTGGCCTGCGAGCCGAACGGTCGGAACATCAACGACGGCTGCGGAGCGGCCAGCCCGGAGTTCATTGCCGGCGAGACCCGCCCCGGCGAGATCGGCCTGGCCTTCGACGGCGACGGTGACCGCGTAGTGGCCTACGACGGAGGCGTCATCGACGGCGACCGTGTCCTCGCGCTGTGCGGAATCGACCGCCGGGGGCGGGGTCGCCTCGCTGGCAACACCGTGGTGGTGACAGTCATGAGCAACTTCGGCTTGCACGAGGCGTTGGCCGCGGCGGGCATCGACGTCGTGACCGTGCCGGTGGGCGACCGGCACGTGCTCAGCGCGCTCGAGGAGGGCGGCTGGGAGCTCGGCGGCGAGCAGTCGGGCCATGTGGTGTTCCGGGACCTGGCGACCACCGGCGACGGCCTGCTGACAGCGGTGCAGCTGCTGGACGTGGCTGGGCGGCGGGGCGAGCGTCTCGGCGACCTGGCGGCGTCGGCCATGACCCGCTGGCCTCAGGTGCTGCGCAACGTGGTGGTGCGGGGCGACGCCGCCGATGTGCTGGCAGCGGTGGCACCCGCCGTCGAGTCGGCTCAGGAGTCCCTCGGAGACAGCGGGCGCGTGCTGGTGCGCGCCTCGGGAACCGAACCGCTGATCCGGGTCATGGTCGAAGCGGCGGCTGAGGCCGAGGCGGAGGCCGTCGCGGCGAGCCTGGCGGCTGAGGTCGGCCGGAGGTCCGGCTGATGTGTGGGATCGTGGCGGTCGTCAGCCGTCCGGCGATCAGCCGGCCTCCGTCGGGTGTGGAGCTGCTGGAGCTGTTGGGCGCAGCCGGCGGCGCCGAGCAGGCGGCGCGACGGCTGAGCGGCCCTGTCGGGCTGACCGCTCTGGTGCGCGACGCTGAGCTGAGGGCGGCGGTCACAGCGGCCGTCGAGCGCCTCGAGGGCGACGGGCCGGGGGTTGACACCCCCGGTGGCGGACTCGGCGGCGACGCCGAGGCTTCTTTGGGCGACGCGCTCTGGCGCATCCGCCAGGACCGCCTGGCGACAGCGCAGGCGGTGGCGGAGTTGCTTGGTGACGAAGCAGGCGGGGCGTCGGAGGGTCAGGTGGCGGGATGGTGGTCGATTCAAGTGGCGCTGTCGGCTTTGGACCGACTCGAGGTGCGGGGCCGAGACTCGGCGGGCATCGCTGTGCTAGTAGGTGCCGATGCGCCGCCGAACGGCGTGGCGGCTGCCGCCGACCCGCTGGTGCGCTCGGGCGCCCGCTGGAGGCACGGCAACGTCACGGTGCATGTGTACAAGACGGCCGTGGAGGTCGGGGAACTGGGCGACAACACGCGGGTCCTGCGGTCGCAGCTCGCCGGCGACAGCGTGCTGCGGGCGGCTCTGGCGCGGCCCGATGCCCGTTGCACCGTCCTGGCGCACACCCGCTGGGCCAGCGTCGGGCTCATCACCGAGCCCAACGCCCATCCTGTGGCCTCCCTCGGCGCCGACGGCGAACCGTGGGTCCTCGCCGCGGTCAACGGTGACATCGACAACTACGGCGCGCTTCTGGACCGCTTCGGTCTGGCGTTCCCGGCCGCGATCACGACCGACGCCCGGGTGGTCCCGGCCCTCGCCCGCCGGCTGCGCTCGGAAGGAACGTCGGGCAGGGAGGCGTTCGCTGCGGCGGCGGGCTGCTTCGAAGGCGCCCACGCCATCGTCGCCGTCGGCACCGACGATCCCGGCACCCTGATGCTGACGCGCCGCGGCAGCGGCCAGGCCCTGTACGTGGGCCTCGCCCCTGACGCCTTCGTCGTGGCCTCGGAGCCGTACGGGATCGTGGAGCAGGCGGATCGGTACCTGCGCGTGGACGACGCCGAAGGTGACGGTGCTGGCGAGGTTGTGTACCTGGACGCCTCCGCCGCCGGCGAGACCGCCGGAGTCTCACGCTGGTCCGACCGCGGCGACGAGCTGGCACCGCTGCCGGTGGTCTCCGCGGCCATCACCACCCGGGATATCGACCGCCGTGGCCATCGGCACTACCTCCTAAAGGAGATCAGCGAGGCGCCCGAGTCTCTCGCCAGGACGCTGGCCGGGCGGATCGTCGGCGGTCCCGGCGACCGACGGGTGCGCCTCGAGGGCGTCCTGCCGCCGGGGCGAGACCTGCCGCGCCGGATAGCCGTCATCGGCCAGGGCACAGCGGCGGTGGCCGCCCGCGCCACAGCGGAGATCATCGCCGCCGAACTGGCGGGTGTGGGCGTGGAGGTCGTCGGCGGGCTCGCCAGCGAGCTGTCCGGCTTCGCGCTGCGCCACGACATGTCCGATCACCTCGTGGTGGCGATCAGCCAGTCCGGCACCACGACCGACACCAACCGAACTGTCTCGTTGATCCAGGCGCGTGGCGGGTGGGTCACCGCGGTCGTGAACCGCCGTGAGAGCGATCTCGCCGCCCGCGCCGACGGCGTGCTGTACACCTCCGACGGGCGGGACGTGGAGATGAGCGTGGCGTCCACGAAGGCCTTCTACGCCCAAGTGGCGGCCGGCTTCTTGTTGGCTTGCGACTTGGCGGCGCGCTATGGGGCGGCCGGCGGCGGGCCGCGCCGCTCAGAGCTGCTCGAAGCGCTGGAGCGATTGCCCGAAGCCATGGCCGAGGTGCTGGCGGCGCGGGCGCGGATTGCCGACATCGCCCAGCGGCTCGCTCCGGAGCGCCGCCACTGGGCGACTGTCGGAAACGGCCGCAACCGGCTGGCCGCCGCGGAGATTCGGATCAAGCTCTCGGAGCTGTGCTACCGGTCCGTGGCCTGCGACGTCACCGAGGACAAGAAGCACATCGACCTCTCGGCGGAGCCGTTGACCCTCGTGTGCGCGGCGGGCCTCGACCGCCCAACGGCGCAGGACGTCGCCAAGGAGGTGGCCATCTACGCCGCCCACCGCGGCGCGCCGGTGATCTTCAGTGACGACGTTGATCTGGCTGGGGCCGCGCCGGACTCGGTGCTGCTGCCCGCGGTCCATCCCGAGATGGCCTTCGTGCTGGCGACGATGGCCGGCCACCTGTTCGGCTACGAGGCGGCTCTGGCCATCGACGCCAGCGCCGAGCCGCTGCGGCGAACCCGCGGCGCCATCGAGGCCGCCTTGGACGCCGAGCCCGACGGCGCCGTGGCCGATGCGGAGGCGATGCTCGCCGCGCTGGAACCGGCGCTCGCCGCCGGCGCCAAGCAGTTCCGCAGCCGCCTGGCCGCCGGCGGCTACGACGGTCACCTACCCGCCGCCACGGCGTCGCGGCTCGAGGCGCTGTTCCGCTACGCCCTCGGTGTGTTTCCGCTCGGTGCCTTCGAGATCGACTTCGGCGAGATGGGAACGCCTGCGGGCGTCCTGGAGCGGCTTCTGGGCGCGCTGAGCGAGGCCATTGAGGAGCTGACCCGTCCCGTGGACGCCATTCGCCATCAGGCCAAGACTGTCACGGTGGGAATCACCCGCAGCGAGGAGGCGCTGCTGCAGGCGCCGCTCACCGAGGCCGTGCTGGCCGCCGGCGCCCCCCGCGAACGCCTCAGCTACGACACGCTGTCGACGCTGGCGGGTCTGGACCGGGCGGTCAGCGGAATCACCGGCCATATCCGCTACCTGATCGACGGCGAGCGGATCCAGATCGCCAAACGCGCCGGGGCGGCGGCTGCCATCGAGTCGCGGGTCGGCGCTGACCCCACGCTGCGGGGCACGAAGCGCCAGGTGAGCCGCGAGCGCCGAGTGCTGCTCACCCGGGGGCTGCGGGACGGGCGCCTCATCCTGCTGGTGCCGGAGATCTGTGGCGGCGAGGTGGTCGGTGTCGTGCTGCTGCACGTGGAGATGTGCGAGCGGCTGGACCCCGCTGGCGCCGTCGACGTGCTCCGGCGCTATCGCGGGCGCCTCAGCCGCCTACGCGAAGCGGTCACCGAGACCGAAGCCTCCTTCGACGAGGCGCTGCTGGCGGAGGTTCCCACCGAGGACCTGCTATTGGCGGACGTGGCCACCGTCGCGGCGCGCTGGCGGGGAGAGTCGCCGTGATCGGCATCGACATTGTGGACGTGGCGCGCTTCCGGGGCCTGCTGGCGCGCCGCCCGTCGGTCCTCGAGCGTCTCTTCACTCCCGCCGAGCGGGCCTACGCCGAGGCGCGTGCCGATCCCGCCGAGCGGCTAGCGGCCCGCTTCGCCGCCAAGGAGGCCATCATGAAGGCACTCGGCGCCGGCTTTGGCGAGGTGGCGTTCCGGGATATGGAGGTCGTGCGACCGCCCGGAGGCAAGCCCGGCGTGCGCCTCTCGGGACGCGCCGCCGTCTTGGCGCGCCGGGCCGGTGTGGTGGGCTGGCACCTGAGCCTGTCGCACTCCGACACCGCCGCGGTCGCCGTGGCGCTGGCCGTCGTTCCCGGCGATGCAGGGGGCGCGACCGCCGGCGAGACCCGGGGCGCGCCGCGGTGATCCCGGTCGTCACGCCCGCGGAGATGGCCGCCATCGACGCGGCGGCGCCGGAGGGAACCGACGTGCTCATCGAGCGCGCCGGCGCCGCGGTCGCCCTGGCCGCCGTGGAGATGCTGACCGGAGGCGTTGAGCCGGGCGCCGCCGCCTCACGCGACGCCGCGTCGATCCTCGCCGCCGGCGGGGGCAGAATCCGCCGCCGCCGGGCCGCCCGGCTGCTGGCTGGCCGCACGGTGGCAGTGCTGGCCGGGCCGGGCAACAACGGCGCCGACGGCCGGGCCGCCGCCCGCTATCTGCGGCGCGCCGGTGCTACGTGCCACGTCCTGGCCCCCGACTGGGACGCGGTGCCCGACTGGGACGCGGTGCCCGACTGCGACCTGCTGATCGACGCCGCCTACGGCACCGGCCTGAACCGCCCCTGGACGCCCCCTGCCGGCGCCTCGGACGCGGCCCGGCAGACGCTGGCCGTGGACATCCCCTCCGGGGTGGACGGCCTTACCGGCGCGGTGCGCGGTGAAGCGCTGGCCGCTGACCGAACGGTGACGTTCGCCGCGTTGAAGCCAGGCCTGCTGCTGCCTCCCGGTCGAGAGTTGGCGGGCCGGGTGACGGTGGCCGACATCGGCCTGGACGCCAGCTCACCTCGGGCGCACCTGATGACCGACACCGACGTGGACGAAGGTTGGCCCCGTCGTCCCGCCGACGCCCACAAGTGGCAGTCGGCCTGCTGGGTGGTGGCCGGGTCGCCCATAATGCCGGGCGCGGCCTCGCTGGCGGCGGAGGCGGCGTTTCGCTGCGGCGCCGGCTACGTGCGCGTGTCCGTGCCGGGCACCCGGCCCGGTGATCCGATGCCGACCGAGGCGGTCTTTCACCCGCTGCCCCGTGCCGGTTGGCACGACTTCATGGATCCGCCTCGCTTCGGCTCGCTGGTGATCGGCCCCGGGCTGGGGTTGCGCGGCCACACCCTCGCCTCGGTGCGGGCGACGGTGACCGCCGCCAAGGCGCCGCTGGTGATCGACGCGGACGGCTTGAACGCCTTGAGAGACAAGGCCGCCGAGTACCTGCGCGGCATTGGGGTGCCGGTGGTCCTCACGCCCCATGACCGCGAGTACCGACGCCTGGCTGGCCGCCCGGTGGGCAGGGACCGCTTGGCGGCGGCGCGCGCCCTGGCGGCCGGGACTGGTGCCTGCGTACTGCTAAAGGGGCCTACGACTGTCGTCGCCGCGCCCGACGGGGAGGCTCGCTTGGTGACCTCTGGAGACGCCCGGCTGGCGACCGCCGGTACCGGCGACGTGCTGGCCGGCATGATCGGCGCGCTGCTGGCGCAGCGGGTTGCGCCGCTGGAGGCCGCTGCCCTCGCGGCGCATGTTCATGGGCTGGCCGGGTGCCTGGGCCCGCCGGTGGGTCTGGTGGCGGGCGACCTGCCGGCGCTGATCCCGTCGGTGCTGGCCGCGCTGCTGACGCCCGACCCGAACCGCCAGCCGCCCTCAGACACCGGCCCGTGGCCCGCCGAGCGACCTGCCGGCGAAGCGCCGAAGTCTCCGCAGGGCTGATGCGACCCACCTCGGCCGTCGTGGACCTCGGCGCGCTGGCGGCCAACGCCGCTGAACTGGCGCGCCGCGCCGCCCCGGCGGAGCTGTGCGCGGTGGTCAAGGCCGATGCCTACGGGCACGGGGCGGTGGCCGCGGGGCGGGCGGCGCTGGCCGGCGGCGCCGCCCGGCTGGCGGTGGCTCTCGTGGAGGAGGGCGTTGAGCTGCGCGAGGCGGGCGTCACGGCGCCGATCCTGCTGCTGTCTGAGCCGCGACCCAACGAGATGACAGAAGTTGTGGCATACGACCTTCGTCCCTCGGTCTACAGCCCCGAGGGTTTGGCGTCGGCTGCCGCGGCGGCGGACGCGGCGGACCGGCGCCTGCCGGTACACCTCAAGATCGACACCGGCATGCACCGCGTCGGTGCCCGCCCCGGCGAAGCGGCTCTCCTGGCCGACGCCATCGAGGCGAAGCACCAGCTCCGCCTCGAAGGCGTTTGGACGCACTGCGCCGTCGCCGACGAGCCGGGGAATCCCTACACCGACGAGCAGCTAGCACGCTACGAGCAGGTGCTGGATGTCCTCGGCGGCGGTGTCGGCGAGCCGACGCCCGCGCCGTTCTGTCGCCACGCCGCCAACTCGGCGCTGCTGCTCGGCGCCGGTCGGTCTGCCGCCTCGCCGGTCTGCCGCCGCAGCCGCTACGACATGGTCCGCGTCGGGATAGCCCTTTACGGGCTGGCGCCGAGCCCGGCGCTGGCCGACGAGACGGACGCGCTGACACCCGCCATGCAGCTGCGCACGCAGGTCGCCTACGTCAAGACCGTGGCCGCCGGCGAGGGTGTCTCCTACGGCTTGCGGCACCGGCTGGAGTGCGACCGGCGCATCGCCACGCTGCCCATCGGCTACGCCGACGGTGTGCGCCGCGACTACGGCCTGTGCGGCGGGCAGGTCCTCATCAGGGGGCGGCGTCGCCCCGTAGTCGGCGTCGTCACGATGGATCAACTCATGGTGGACTGCGGGCCGCAGAGCGAAGTGGCCGTCGGCGACGAGGTCGTGCTGATCGGCGCCCAGCTCGACGAGAGCATCGGCGCCTCCGAAGTGGCGGCCCGACTCGACACCATCCCCTACGAGGTGGTCTGCGACGTGGGCCGCCGCGTCCGACGCCACTACCGCTGAAACTCGGGCATCCGGCGGTGACCAACTGCCGTGGCGACGCGTCGTGAGCGCTGATGCGCTGCCGCAGACGGGGCCGGACTCCGTGCGCCGAGGAGGCCCCCAGCGGATCCCGCGTCCGCCAGGGGCGCGGCCCGGCGCCGAGGCGCCTTGGTCGGCTCTGACCGCCGCTGAGCGCGCCGTCGATCTGGCCGCGCTCCGGGAGGCGCTCGAGGGGTGGCGGTCGCCGCGGGTACCGCGCCCCGACGGGCGGCTCGCGGCGGTGCTCGTCCCGCTCTACGTCGAGCAGGACGAAGCGAGCGTGATCCTCACCCGCCGGGCGGTGCACCTGCGCACCCACAGCCGCGAGGTGTCATTCCCCGGCGGCGGCCACGAACTCGGCGACGCCGACCTTTGGGCGACGGCCCTGCGCGAGGCGCAGGAGGAGACCGGCCTGGACCCAGCGTCGGTGGTCCGCATCGGCGTGTTGGCCCCGTTATTCACCGTCGGCAGCGACTCCCTCGTGCATCCTTACGTGGCCGAACTGCCCGAGGGTCGGCCCGCCGGGCTGCGCCCCGACCCTGCCGAGGTCGAGAGGATCCTGCACGTCCCGCTAAGCCAGCTGCTGG
>VXNF01000016.1:0-2369 GCA_009840735.1 Acidimicrobiia bacterium
CCCCCGCCCCCGCCGACACATCGCCGCCGCATTCGCCGCCGCATTCGCCGCCAGCCAGTCGCGCCCCTGTCCCCCGTCCGGGGCCGGTCAGCGAATCCGGCGCCGTTGAACTCTGGGTGGAGCCCTGGAACGAACTTTGCCGTGATTCCAGCCGGGGTCACCACCCTCGCTCGCCCTACGTCGAACTCTTCTGGTTGGGCGTGCTGGGACCCTCGGCCACATGGCTCATCCGGCGCTTGGCGCTGCGGTTGGAGGAGGCGCCCGAAGGGGTTCTCGTGAACACCGCGGAGGTCGCCGGCGAAATCGGCCTCGGTGGCCGTCAAGCCCTCATGACGGCCTTTGAGAGAGCCTTCGAGCGCTGTTGCCGGTTCGGACTAATGCAGCGGGGCCGCCACAACACGCTCTTCGTGCGAACGCGGTTCCCGAACCTCACGGCGCGCATGGCTGAACGGTTGCCGCCCCGGCTGCGTTTGCTGCACGACGTCTGGCGACGCCAAGGCGGTTCAGATCCTCCCGAAGTCGACACGCTGGCGCGGGCGCGGCGTCTGGCGATGGCGCTGCTGGCTTGCGGCGACGAGCCCGAGTCCGTCGAGCGTCAGCTGCACACCTGGCAGTTCCACCCCGCGGTGGCCTTCGAGGCCGCCCGCTGGGCCACCGAGAAGCACACCCGCGCGCAGGCGGCCGCCGCCGGCTGAGGCGGCGCGCCGGGGGTTCGATCAGCCCTCCGGCGGCGAGAAGTTCCTGATTAGGTCCACGAGCAGGCGTACACCGAAGCCGGTGCCGCCCTTGGCCGACTCGCCGTCGACGCTGTCGGTCCAGGCGGGACCAGCGATGTCCAGATGCGCCCAAGGGATGCCCTCGGCCACGAACTCCTGGAGGAACAGGCCGGCGGTGAGTGTGCCGCCCCAGCGGTCGCCGATGTTCTTGAGGTCAGCTGCCGGGGAGTCCAGCTGCTTGCGGTAGTCCGCCGGCAGCGGCAGGCGCCAGACCCGCTCGCCAGCCCGGTCCGCCGCCGCGTCCACTGCACCGATCCAGCCGTCGTGGTTGCCCATGAGTCCGGCCACCTTGGTGCCGAGCGCCACCATGCAGGCCCCCGTGAGCGTGGCGAGGTCCACGATGGCGTCGGGCCGGGCCTCGCTGGCCAGCGACAGCGCGTCGGCGAGGATCAGCCGTCCCTCGGCGTCGGTGTTGAGCACCTCCACGGTCTTGCCGTTGCGGATGGTGAGAATGTCGCCGGGGCGGGTGGCGTCGCCTCCCAGCATGTTGTCGGTGACGGGGATGTAGCCGGTCACCCTGATGGGCGGCGCCAGGGTCTTGACCACCCGCATCGTCCCGAGCACCGCTGCGGCGCCGCTCATGTCCATCTTCATGGTCTCCATGCCCGTGGCGGTCTTGATGGACAAGCCCCCCGAGTCGAAGGTGATCCCCTTGCCCACGAGGGCCAGAAAGCCCTCCTCGGCCTCGGGAGGACGCCAGGTGATTTCCACGAACCGCGGCGGCTGCGTCGAGCCGCGGTTGACGCCCAGCAGGCCGCCCAGGCCGGATTCGACGATCTCGTCTCGCTCCCAGACCTGAATCTCCAGTTCGGCGCCGTCGCTGCCGTCGGCGCCCGTGGCCATCTGGCGGGCCGCCGCGGCGAGCTTCTCGGGGGTCAGCGACCCGCCGGGCTCGTTGACGAGGTCGCGGGCGAAGCAGACGGCGCCGGCGACCGCCGAGCCGAGCTTCAGCGCCTCGCGCACCTTCCCGCCTGCGCCGATCACGGTGAGCTTCGCCAGGGAGTTCGGCTCGGGGTCGGACTTGAAGGCGTCGTAGCTGTAGGACCCGAGAGCAACGCCCTCGGCGTGGGCCTGGGCGGCGGCGGGGATGTCGATGTCGTCGGCGACTGCGTCGAGCAACGACGAGGCGAGCCAGCGATAGCGGCGCGCCGCCCGCGCCAGGGATGCCGAGGAGCGACGAATCACCGCCGGGGTGACCTCGGCGGATGGCCCTAGGCCCACGACCGCCACCGGGCCGCCTTCGGGTCCCGCCACCAGCTGAACCTGCGCGGCCTTGCCCTCGAAACCCAGCCCCCGCAGCAGTTCCCAGTCCAAGCCACCGGGTTCGGCGTCGACCTGGTCCGAGCACACTCCGACCGCCGTCACGTCGGCGCCGGCAGGGACGGTTCGGGCGAGAGTCACGGAGATGGCCACGGCGGTCCTCCTGGATCGACGGGATCAGAGCCGCGACTCACGCTAGCGGCGCGCACGCAGCCAACCGAGGGAGGCGGGCCGGGGGGCCGGGCTGCGACGCCTGCGCAGCACGCTGAGCCTGCGAAGCGTGCGGAGAGGAAGGAGCAGAACGGCACCCCGAACCCCCGCCCGGACAGCCGC
>VXNF01000016.1:2379-43981 GCA_009840735.1 Acidimicrobiia bacterium
GCGTGCGGAGAGGAAGGAGCAGAACGGCACCCCGAACCCCCGCCCGGACAGCCGCAGCCAACCGAGGGCGGCGGCCGGACCCCTGCCCGGACAGCCGCAGCCAACCGAGGGCGGGGGGCCGGGGGGCCGGGCTGCGACGCCTGCGCAGCACGCTGAGCCTGCGAAGCGTGCGGAGAGGAAGGAGCAGAACGGCACCCCGAACCCCCGCCCGGACAGCCGCGATTACTCGCCGGCGATGAATGCCTCGACGGCCTTGCGGGCGTCTTCGTCGCGCATCTGACGCGGCGGGGACTTCATGAAGTAGGCGGAGGTCTCATACAGCGGACCGCCGATTCCCCGGTCGAGACCCAGGCGGGCGCAGCGGATGGCGTCGATGACCACTCCGGCGGAGTTGGGGCTGTCCCACACCTCCAGCTTCAGCTCCACGTTCAGCGGCACATCGCCGAAGGTGGTGCCCTCGATGCGGATGTGGCACCACTTGCGGTCCTCGAGCCACGGCACATGGTCGGAGGGACCCACATGCACGTCCGAGCCTGCCAGCTCGGACTCCAACTGGCTGGTGACGGCCTGGGTCTTGGAGATCTTCTTGGACTCGAGGCGGTCCCGCTCCAGCATGTTCAAGAAGTCGGTGTTGCCGCCGAAGTTCAGCTGGTAGGTGCGGTCCACGCGCACGCCGCGGTCCTGGAACAGGCGGACCAGGTTGCGGTGGACGATGGTGGCCCCCACCTGCGACTTGATGTCGTCCCCCACGATCGGGACGCCCCGCATCCGGAAGCGCTCGGCCCAGGACTCGTCGCCGGCGATGAACACCGGCATGCAGTTGATGAGGGCGCAGCCGGCTTCGAGGGCCTGCTCCGCGTACCAGCGGGCCGCCTGCTCGGCGCCCACCGGAAGGTACGAGACGAGAACGTGGGTGTCGGTGTCGCGCAGCACGCCCGCCACGTCCACGGGCGCCTGCGGCGACTCCACGATCACATCCGCGAGGTAGCGGCCGACGCCGTCGAGGGTGGGTCCGCGCTGGACGGTCACGCCCGCGCTCGGCACCTCGCAGAACGCCACGGTGTTGTTCTGCCCGCCCGCGATGGCCTTGGCGAGATCCTCGCCTACTTTGGCCGCGTCGACGTCGAAGGCGGCGGTGAACCGGACGTCGTCGATGCGGTAGCCGCCGAGCACCGGATGCATCAGGCCGGGAATGTCCTCTCCCGAGCGTGCGTCGCGGTAATACTCGACGCCTTGGACGAGTGAGGAGGCGCAGTTGCCGACTCCGACGATTCCCACGTTGATCGATCCCATGTCTTCCTCCTTGCGCCTGCGCCTGTCCTCTCGGCGCTTTGGGGTGGTTCGAGTGCTGCCGGCGCCCGTTCACCGGGGACCAGGCCGCGATTCGGTTGCGGACCGTGCCGCCGAGGCGACCCCAATATATTAGCTAGTTGGAACGATGCAAGCGCATCAATAGGAAATCAATTATACAATGCCGCCCGTGGGGCGAAACGGCCGACGACACCTCGCGGACGATCATCCGACTGCTCGTCCCGGCGCCGCGGCGATCCCCGTGAACGTCAACACCCGCACCCTCGCCTACCTGCAGAAGGTGGCGGAACTCTCATCGTTCACCGAGGCTGCCGAGGAGTTCGGCATCAGTCAGCCCGCGCTGTCCCAGAGCCTCGCCCAGCTCGAGCAGCGGCTCGGGATCGTGCTGTTCGAGCAGGACGGGCGCCGCAGGCGGCTCACCGAGGCCGGGCGGACGGTGGCGGAATTCGCAGGCGAGGTGCTCGGTCGCACCAGCGAGTTGGAGACGTGGATCCAGTCGCATCATGACGGCGACGTGGGCCAGCTGCGGATCGGGCTCACCGACGCTGCCACCCTGTACCTGCTTCCCGACGCCCTGATGATCTTCCGGGAGACGCACCCGGGGGTGGAGCTGCAGCTCATCGTGGACTCCACGACGGCGCTCTGCGACCTGCTGGCGCGCTACGAGCTTGACTTGGTCTTCGCCGTGGGCCCGCCGCCGCCGGGATTGGTGGGCGAGATGATCGGTGCCGAGGAGCTGCGCGTCTATGCCCGTCGGAACGACGAGGGGGACCAGACAGGCGCCGCCGAGCACGGTTGGGCGCTGCCTCCGGCCCGGTCGCGCACACGTGCGCTGATCGACGCGAGCCTCGCCGAGCGGGGCATCGAACCCGTCGTGACGCTCACTTCCCAGAACCCCGACGTGCTGCGCCAGGTGGCGGCGGTGGGTCTGGCCCTGACCGTGCTCCCCGCGGCGGTGGGCGGCAACGACCCGTCCCTGCGCGACGTTCTCGGCGAGGCCGTAGCGCTCCGCCCGCTGACCATGATGCGACGGGAATCAGCGCCAGATGACGCTCGGGTGGCGGCGCTCGGCCGCTTGGCCCGCGACATGGTGCGCCTCACGGGCGCAGCGACACCCGCGCCATGAGGTCCATGCCGAAGGCCGTCATGATCGCCAAGTACAGCAGGCCGGTGCCGGCCATGACCGCGGCGTAGCGGCGGATCCGCAGCGCCGCCTCGGTGGCACCCAACAGCAGGGCACTCCCCGCCGCGCAAAGCGCCCAGTACCAGCCCAGCAGGCCACCGAAGCCGTCGTCCACGCCGCCCGTCAGGATCGACACGACGCCGGTGGGCCATAGCAGCACCACCGTCTCGGCCACCCACAGCGCCATGGCCCAGCGCACGAGCTGCACCAACGGCGCCCGCCGCAAGCCGGGCTGCACCAGGTACCAGTGTCCCAGCAGCATGGCGTCGGAGACGACGCCGAGAAAGAGCGCCCCGACGGCCACGCGGGCGATCGACAGGGCGACCGGGCCGCCCGCGGCGACGCCTCCGGCCACCACGCCCACCAAGCCCGCCGCCGCGGGCAGCAGGTCCAGGGCGGGGGCGAAGCCGGCCCCGTCGGGCCCCTCGGGCCTATCGGGCGTCGGCGCGGGCCGGCCCAGCATCGCCGCCACTCTGGCGCGGCGACGCTGCGCGTCGCTCCGCTGGGCCGAGGGTGTCTGGGCGCGCCGCCGGACCGAGACGCCCAGCACACCGAAGGCAAGCGCCGCGGCCACGAGCGCCGCGGTGTCGCGCACCGGCCGGAACCCCGCCGCAGCGCCAACGATGCCCGCGAGCGCCGCCAGCGCGCCGTACACCGACCGCAGCAGCCATCCGTAGCCAGGCCCGACCTCACGCCGCCTTGCGGTCACCCACCCGAACAGCAGGCCTCCCGCAGCCCATTGCAGCAGGACGGTGGCGGCGTGGACCTCGCTCACTGCGTGAGCGCCGCTGCGACGACTCCGCCCTCTGGCGCTGTGGCGGGCGGCACGGCGGCCGCGGCGCCGACCGAACGTGCCGCACCCGCGGCGTGGTAGCTCGAGCGCGTCAGCGGGCTCGCCTCGACGTGGCCGATCCCCAACTCTCGGCCGATTCGGGCCAGCGCCGAGAACTCCTCCGGCGGCCACCAGCGCAGCACCGGCAGGTGGGCGCGGGATGGTCGCAGGTACTGCCCGATGGTGACGATGTCACAACCGACGCCCGCCAGGTCGCCCAGCGCCCCGACCACCTCCTCGCTGGTTTCCCCGAGGCCCACCATGATCGAGGACTTGGTCGCCAGCCCGGCGTCCTTGGCCCGCGCCAGCACGGCGAGGCTGCGGGCGTAGCCGGCCGACGGTCGCACCGTCCGCTGCAGGCGGGCCACAGTCTCGATGTTGTGGTTCAACACGTCGGGGCGCTCGTCGAAGATGGTGGCGAGCGCCGCCGCGTCGCCCTTGCAGTCCGGGATCAGCACCTCCACGGTCACGCCGGGGCGCAAGCGCCGGATCGCCCGGATGCAGGCCGCGAAGTGGGCGGCACCGCCGTCGGGCACGTCGTCGCGGGCGACCGCGGTCACGACCGCGTGATTCAGCGCCATGCGGTCCACGGCCGCGGCCACCCGCTCGGGTTCGGCAGGGTCCAGCGGCTCCGGCCGGCGGGTGTCCACAAGGCAGAACCCGCAGGCCCGCGTGCAGCGCTCCCCGCCGAGCATGAACGTGGCCGTGCCGCCCTCCCAGCACTCATAGATGTTGGGGCAGCCGGCCTCCTCGCAGACCGTCACGAGGTCGAGGTCGCGCATCACCGACTTGATCCGCCGGAACTCCGGGCCGGTGCGGGCCACGACGCGCATCCACGCAGGCTTGCGCGCGCCGCCGGCGGAACTCTCCGGCGTCGTCGCCCGGTCGCTGGGTCGCGCCGGCGCAGGCTGCGCGCCGCCAGCCGCGACGGCAGGCTCAGCCGCCGAGGCGGCGCGGAGCCTTACCGGCACCGGTCTTGCTGCCGCCGGAGCCGCGCCTGCGGCGGCCGCCGCAGACTCGGCCTGGATCGTCGCAGGGGCGCGGCCGGTTGCGGACACGTCGGCCCGGTCCCATCCCGCGCAGCCCCAGTGCCGAACCGCCACCGCGGCGGTGGCGTCCACAACCTCGGACATCGTGACGGCCACGCCCTCGGCCGCCAGCGACGTGACCGGATGCTCGCGGATCCCGCAGGGAACGATGCGATCGAACCAGCTCAGGTCGGCGTCCACGTTGATGGCGAAGCCGTGCAGGGTTCGTCCGCGGCGCACCCGCACTCCGATGGCGGCGATCTTGCGGGGCCGGGCGCCGTCGGGATCCAGCCAGACCCCTCGGTAGCGCTCGAGCCGGCCGGCACCCGGCAGTCCAAGGTCCGCCAGCGCCTCGACCAGCAGGTCCTCCAGGCAGCACACGTAGGCTGCGGCGGCCCCGAGCCCGCTGGCACGCGGGCCGGCGAGGCTGAGAATCGGGTACCCCACCAACTGGCCGGGACCGTGGTAGGTGACGTCGCCGCCCCGGTCTGTGCGGCACACTTCGGCGCCGGCGGCGGCCGGATCCCCGAGCACGTGCGACATCGGGGCGTGTGGCCCCAACGTGACGACGTGGGGATGCTCCAGCAGCAGCAGAAAATTGCGGGAACTGTGGGCGTGCAGACCTCGCTGCAACGCCCAGGCTTCGTCGTAGCCGACCCTGCCGAGCCAGCGAACCGCCAGCGGCCGGGGGGCCACGACCTCGCTCGCGAGGCGCCCGGCGGCGCTCCCCAGCGGCGGGCGGAGGCTCGCTGCCACCTCCGGCGCCACTAGAGGATCTCGGCTTCCCAGTCCCGCGTCTGGATGATGTGGCGCAGGCGGTCCAAGAACGCGGCCACATACGCGCCGTCGAAGGCCCGGTGATCCCAGGCGAGCGCCAGCACGCCGACGGAGTGGATGGCAATGGCCTCGCCGCCGTCGGCGCCGGTCACCGCCACGGGCCGCCGAGCGATGCCGTCAGTCGACAGGATCGCCACCTGCGGCTGGTTGATGATCGGGAACTGCATGAGGGTGCCGTACTGGCCGGGGTTGGTGATGGTGAAAGTGCCCCCGGTCACCTCGGCGGCGGTGAGCTGCTTGGCACGGGCCCGAGCGGCCAGATCCACGACCTCGCGGGCGATGGCCCGCAGGCGCTTCGTCTCGGCGTCCCGCACAACCGGAGCCAGCAGCCCCTGGAACTCGAGGTCCACCGCCACGGCCAGATGCACGCTGCGGTGTACCACGAGGTCGGTGCCGTCGATGCTGGCGTTCAAGTGCGGGAAGTCGGCAATGGCATCGCAGGTCGCCCGGGCGATGAAGGGCAGGTAGGTGAGGCTGAAGCCCTCCTCGTTGCGCCAGGCGGCCCGAGCCTTGCGGCGCACCCGCTCGACGCCCTCGAAGTCCACCTCCACCGCGGTCAGCACATGCGGCGAGGTGGCCTTGGAGGCGACCATGTGCCGGCCGATGGTCTTGCGGATGCTGCTGAGCGGCACGATCCGGGGGCTGCCTGCCTCGGTCTCGCGCGGCTCCGGCATTGCCTGCGCCGCCGGGCGCTGTGGGGCCGGAGCGGCGGCGGGGCCCGGTGCGCTGCGGCGCTTCCGGATGACGCGCTCCACGTCGGCGCGGGTGACGCGTCCGCCGACGCCGCTGCCGCTGATCGCGGCAACGTCGATGCCGTGCTCGTTGACGAGCCGGCGCACCACCGGCGACAGCAGGCGCGGCGGGGATCGCTCCGGCGACTCGGCCTCGGCGGCTGCGGGCACCGAGGCGGGCTCGGCTGCGGCTACGGGCTCGGGAACCGGCGCAGGTTCGTCCGCAGCGGCAGTCTCGGGTTGAGCTTCCGCGGCGTCAGCAGGCTCCGGCACCGGCCCAGCTTGGGTCTCGGGCGCGGGAGCCTCGGCGGGCACCGATTCGGGCGCGGGAGCCTCGGCGCTGTCGGATATGTAGGCCAGCAGCGCGCCGACCTCCACTGTCTCCCCTTCAGCCACGACCACCTTGGTGAGGACTCCCGACGCCGGTGACGGCACCTCGGAGTCCACTTTCTCGGTGGAGATCTCAAAGAGCGGCTCGTCGCGGCCCACCGTCTCGCCGACCTGCTTGATCCAACGGAGAATGGTGCCCTCGGTCACCGTCTCGCCCAGCTGCGGAAGAACCACCTCGGCCATTTGCGCCCGTCCTTGTGCTCTCGATCCTGCTCTACCGGTCGTCCGTGCCCCGCCGCGGGCTGCTAGCCGTGCAGCGACCTGCCGGTCAGCGACAGCACCGTCTCGCCGAACAGTTCGCTGAGCGTGGGGTGCGGCTGAATCAGGCCAGCCACGTCGGCCACCGTGGCCTCCCAGTTCACGGCCAGGTATCCCTGCCCGAGCTGCTCGGTGGCCCACGGTCCCACGAGGTGGACGCCCAGCAGCCGGCCCGCGGCGCCGTCGGTGCTCCGCTCGGCCACCACCTTCACGAACCCTTCGGTCTCGCCAACGATCATGGCCCGTCCGTTGGCGGCGTAGCGGTGCTTGGAGACCGCCGCGTCCAGGCCGGCTTCAGCGGCCTGCTGCTCGGTGAGACCGGCGAAGGCCACCTCCGGGCTGCAGTAGATGCACCAGGGCACGTTGGCGTAGTCGATCGGCGGCGGGTTCTCACCCAGCAGATGCTGCACCGCCAAGATGCCCTCGGCGAAGCCCACATGCGCAAGCTGCGGCGTGGCGATCACGTCGCCGGCGGCGTAGACCCCCGCCTCGCCCGTGCGGCAGAACTCGTCGACGGTCAGGAAACCGCGCTCACAGGTCGCCACCGCGGTGCCGTCGAGCCCTAGACCGTCGGTGACGGGACGCCGCCCGACGCTCACCACGACCAGGTCGGCCCCCACCGCCTGGCCGTCGCCGAACCGCACCCGCATCGACTCGCCGGCCACCTCGACGCCGGTCACGTCGACGCCGGTGTGTACCGCCATGCCGCGGCGCTTGAAGGAACGCTCGACCTGCTTGCTCACCTCGTCGTCGGCGCCCGCCAGCAGCCGCGGCAGCACCTCCAGCAGGGTCAGGCGGCTGCCCATGTCGCACAGCATCGAAGCGAACTCGCAACCGATGGCGCCCCCGCCGATCACCACCGCGCTGGCCGGCACGGACTCGACAGACAGCAGCTCGTCGGAGGTCACGACGCGCTCGCCGTCGACGTCGATGCCGGGCAAGCTGCGGGGCACCGAGCCCGTGGCCAGAATGATGTGGCGTCCGGTGAGCGTCGCGCTCTCACCGCCGCCGGTGACGGTGACGGTGCGGTCCGCGCCTAAGGCGCCGCTGCCGTCGTAGACGGTGACCTTGCGGCTGCCGAGCAGTTTGGCCAGCCCGCCGGCGAGCCGGTCGATGATTCCCTGCTTGCGCTGCTGCACGACGGCCATGTCCAGCGTGGGCGTCGAGCTGGCGACTCCGAACTCGCCGGCGCGGCCCACCGCCTTGAAGACCGCGGCGGTCTCCAGCAACTCCTTGGCGGGGATGCACCCCACGTGCAGGCATGTGCCTCCCAGCTTGGAACGCTCCACGAGGCCCACGTCCAGCCCGGCGCTCGCCGCGTACAGCGCCGCGGCGTAACCGGCCGGGCCGCCGCCCACCACGATCAGGTCGTGCGATGCCACCGCGTCAGCCTACCGGTCGCCCCCCGCCGGTCCCCGAGTCGGGCGCCGGCTCAGACGGTCAGGCAGGAGGCCAGCAGCGAACGAGTGTACGGATGGCGGGGATCGCCGAAGAGGTCGGCGGTGTTGCGCTGCTCGACGATCTCGCCGGCACGCATGACGGCTACGCGGTCGGCCAAGTGCCGGGCCACAGCGAGATCGTGGGTGATGAACAGGTAGGTGAGGTTGCGCTCGACCTTCAGGCGCCGCAGCAGGTTCAGCACTCCGGCCTGCACCGACACGTCCAACGCCGAGGTGGGTTCGTCGAACAGGATCAACGAGGGTTCCAGGATCAACGCCCTGGCCAGCACGGCCCGCTGCGCCTGGCCCCCGCTCAGTTCGTGCGGGAAGCGGCGGCGCACGGCAGAGCTCAGGTCCAGCGCCGCCAACATCTCGTCCACCCGGGTCGCGCGCTGCGCCCGGTTCAACGAGGTGTGGACCTGAAGCGGCTCCTCGATCTGGGTGGCGATCCGCCGCCGCGGGCTGAGTGCCAGCAGCGGGTTCTGCGCCACCATCTGGATGCGGCGTCGCTGCCGCCGGCCGGCCCGACGGCTCAGGTTGGCCAGTTCGGTGCCGTCGAAGCGGATGCTACCGGCCACCGGGCGTACCAGCCCGACCACAGTCTCGGCCAGCGTGGACTTGCCCGACCCCGACTCGCCAACCACGGCCAGGGTCTCGCCGGCAGCCACTTCGAGGCTCAGCCCGTCGATCACCCGGAGACGCCTGCCGGATCCGCCCACCTCGCCACGATCGCTGCGCCGGATTGCGTACTCCACCCGGAGGTCACTGATCGCCAGCAGCGTGCTCATGGCGATTCCTCCACGAGCACGCAGGCGGCGAAGTGACCGGATTGCACCAGGCGCAGCGCCGGAATAGTCGCCTCGCACTCGGCGCGGAAGTGGGCGCAGCGCGGAGCGAAGGCACAGCCGGCGATGGGCTCACGACCGTCGGGCACCATCCCGGCTATGGCGGCGAGGTCAACCCCGGCGGTCTCGGGCCGGGGGATGGCTGCCAGCAGCGCCCGGGTGTACGGGTGGCCGGGGTTCTCCAGCACCTGGCCGGTGGCGCCCGTCTCCGCCACGCGGCCGGCATAGAGCACCAACACCCGGTCGCAGATCCGCCGGATCACTCCGACGTCGTGGCTGATGAGTACCACGGCCAGCCCGTCGCGGCGGCGCAACTCGTCGATGAGGTCGAGCACCTGCGCCTGAGTCGTGACGTCCAGGGCGGTCGTGGGCTCATCGGCGATCATCAGGCGGGGCCGGGTGGCGAGGGCCATGGCGATCACGGCCCGCTGCAACATTCCGCCGGAGAACTCATGCGGGTAGGCGCCGAGCAACCGCCGCGGCTCGGGGAGGCCGGCGCGTGCCAGCAGGTCGCCCAGCACGACCGGATCGTCGCTTCCCGCGACCAAACGCAGCTGCTGACCGATGGTGAACACCGGGTTCAGCGCCGCGCCCGGATTCTGCTGGATGAGCGCCGCCACGGCCTGCAACGAGCCGTCGATGGCCATCGGCCAGCCCTCGAAGTGCAGTTCGCCTCTCACGGAGGCCGAGGCCGGCGCAAGCCCCAAGAGGGTGCGGAACAGCACCGACTTACCGCAGCCAGACTCCCCCGCCACGCCCAGGATCTCCCCGGGGCGCAACTCCAGCGACACGCCGCGCACGGCGCGCACGGGGCCGGTCGGCGGGTTGAACGTGACGTGCAGATCCTCGACGCGCAACAGGGGCGTCGAGGCTCGCCCGTCATCTCGGCCCATCATCTCCGGCACCGTGGCCTACCCCTCACCCCTGGTACGGGGATCGGTCACGTCGCGCACCACGTCACCGATCAGGTTGAACGACATGGCCGCCACCACGATGGCGATGCCGGCGAAACCGGCGATCCACCACTGGCCCGACAGCACGTACTGGCGACCCTCGGCGATCATCACGCCCCAGTCCGCCGTCGGTGGGCGAGGACCCAGCCCCACGAAGCTGAGGCCGGCAGCCGTGAGAACCGCCGCACCCAGATCGGCGGTGGCCTGCACCCACACCGGCGCCATGGCGTTGGGCAGCACATGGCGGACGATGATGCTGTGGCTCGGCACGCCGATGGCCTGCACGGCCCGCACGTAGGGTCGCCGCTGCAAGCTCAGCACCTGGGCGCGCACCTGCCGGGCATACCAGGGCCACCACGACACGGCGATGGCAATGACGGTGTTGCGCAGGCTGGCCCCGAGGGCGGCGGCGACCAGCACGGCCAGCAGCAGGGGCGGGAACGCCAGGAAGGTGTCGGTGATCCGCATGAGGACCTCGTCCACCCAGCGCCCGAAATAGCCCGCGACGGCACCCACCGTCACGCCGATCACCACCGAGAGCGCCACCACGCCCACCGCCACGATCAGGGCGGTGCGAGCCCCGAACAGCAGCCGGGCCAGCATGTCTCGCCCCAGGTCATCGGTCCCCAGCCAGTAGGTGCCGTCAGGGCCCTGCAGCCGGACGGACAGGTCGGGCACGCCGCGCCCGGCGTCGGCGAACGGAGTCAGCCAGGGCGCGAAGATGGCGGCAACGACAAAGACCAAGGCCACCCCGGCCGCGCCCATCCCCAAGCGGCTGCGCCTGAAGTACCAGACGGAACTGCCGGGGGCCCCCAAGCGGCGGGCCGGATGTCCAGCGTCACCGCCGGCACCTCCGGCAACCCCCGGCAACCCGCGCCGACGGGGCAGGCCCCGCAAGCCGAAACGGGAGGGCGGCGGCAGACGATCCGACGGATCCACTAGGCCAACTCCACGCGCGGGTCCAGGCGGGCCTGCAGCAGGTCGAGGGCCAGGTTCACGAGGACGTAGATGACGGTGATGGCCAGCGCCGCCGCGGTGATGACGGGGAAGTCCACCCGCACGATTGCGTCCGTGAGGTACTTGCCCAGGCCGGGCCAACCGAACACGGCCTCCACCAGGAAGGCGCTCGAGATCGAATAGGCGAAAGTCAGCCCTAACACCGTGAGCGCCGGCAGCAGTGCGTTCTTGAGGGCCAGCCGCCACAGAACGGTGCGGCGGGGAATGCGAGCCACGGTGGCGGCCTCGATGTAGTCGCTGCCCAGCACCTCCAGCATCGTCCCCCGCACGAGCCGGATGGTGAGCCCCAGAGGAAACGCAGCCATCACCACGACCGGCATCACCAGGTGGCGCGACACGTCCACGAACCCGCCCCAGTCGCCAGCCACCAGCGAGTCGATCACGAACATGCCGGTGGGTTGCGCGAAAACCGTGGTCGCTTCGGTGCGCCCGGCCAGCGGCAGCCAGCCCAACTCGGCGGCGAAGACCAACTGCAGGATCAGGGCAGACCAGAACACCGGCATTGACACCCCGGTCACCGCCAGCAGCCGGATGCCCGTGTCGCTCAGGCGGCGGTGGCGGGAGGCGGCCATCACACCGGCGGGCACACCGAGGAGCACCGCCAGGGCCGTGGCGGACAGCGCCAACTCGAGGGTGGCCGGCAGGAAGCGTCGCAAGTCCTCGGCGATGGGGCGCTTGGTGGCGAAGGAGATGCCCATGTCGCCGCGCGCCAGATCGCCCAGGTAGCCCACGTACTGCGACAGCACCGGCGCGTCCAGGTTCAGATCGGCGCGGACCTGCTCCACCTGCTCGGGGCGGGCTCGGGCCCCGGCGTACAGCGAGGCCGGGTCCGAGGGCACCAGCCGCGACACCACGAACGTGATCGTGACCACGCCCAGGATCACGAGCAGGCTCGTGAACACCCGGCGCAGCAGGTAGCCCGCCCAGCGGCGACTCCCGCGGCTCATAGCTCTGGCGGAGAGTACGCCCCGGCCGGGCCGCCTCAGGCCCCCGCCGGGCGGATCCGCGGCGGGCGGTCCGGGGTGGGGATTTCCGCGATCCTCAACTCCGGCGCGCTAGCTCCGTCTCAGGTCGTAGAACCAGACCACGTTGGCGTACGCCGGGTTCGGCACGTAGCCCTCGATGTCGGAGCGGATCACCGACACCGCCGGCACGTCCAGCATGAACACGGCGACGTCGTCGTCCACCAGGATCTGCTGCGCCTGACGGAACATCTCAGCGGCGGCGTCGGTGTCGGTGCCGCTGGTGGCGTCGGCGGTGTCCAGCAGCGCATCGAACTCGGGGTTCTTGTAGTAGCTGAGCCCGAAGAAGGGGAGCTCCTCGCTGCGGTACAGCGAGTAGAGGAAGTCCGTCGGCGTGACATAGGACGGGTACCAGAACATCGTGTAGATGTCCTGAGCCTCCGCCGGGTCGCCCTGCGCGATTGCCCAGCGGGCGTCCCAGGTGAGCGGCTCCAGCACCAGCTCCACACCGATGGTGGCCAGCAGCGCCTTCCAGACCTCACCGATCTGCTCCTGCTCCACTTCGCCCACGTCGTAGCTGTAGGTGAGCGTCAGATCGCTCACGCCGGCCGCCTCCAGGGTGGCCGCGGCCCTGGCCAGGTCGGTCTGGGGCAGGTTCGAGTCGTCCAGCGAACCCCAGATGGTGCGCGGGATGGGTCCGGTCGCCCGCGTCGCTTCGCCGCCGTAGAGGTTGTTCACCACGTCTTCGTACGGGAACGACAGCACGAGCGCCTCGCGCACCTCCGGCGAGAGTCGCACGTTGTTGAGCATCCCGAAGAGGTTGGTCATCGAGACGCCGCGCACGACGCTCAGATCGGTATCGGTCTCCAACGCCGGATACACGTCGAAGGGCAGGTTGAAGGTGAAGTCGGCATCGCCGCTGCGGACCAACTGCTCGGCGAGCACCGGGTCCTCCACGAGGCGCATCTCCACCTCGGAGAACTGGCCATCACTCCAGCCACCCCAGTAGTCCTCGTACGCGGTCAGGATCACGTTCTCGCTGGGCGACAGCGACGCGATCGTGTACGGGCCTGTGCCGGCGCCGTTGCCATCGTTGAACCAGGTGGCGTCCTGCGTGACCGAATCGGGGCTCATGATGTAGGCAGCGAACGTGGAGGACAGCACGAGGTCCATGGGCGCTGGCCACAGCAGCCTGAAGTTGATGGTCAGGTCGTCCACGACCTCCATCGACTCCACCGGCAGGAAGATGAAGGCGGCGCCCAGACCCAGGTCGATGGTGCGCTGCAGCGAGGCCCGCACGGCCTCGGCATTGAACGGCGCCCCGTCGTGGAAGGTGACGCCGTCGCGCAGGTTGAACGTCCAGAAGGTGGCGTCCTCGTTGGACTCCCAGGAGGTGGCCAGGCCCGGCGACAGCAGTTCCGCCGAGCCGGGCGGGTTGAACCGGGTGAGGGTCTCGTAGACGTTCTGCAGCACGAGATGCTCAGCGGAGAAGGCCGAGGACGGATCCAGGTCCACCCAGGGGAACGGGCTGGCGTACACGAAGCGGCCGGCGTCGGCGGGGACACCGGCCGCGGCGGGTGGTGGAGCCGCGGCAGGTTCAGGAGCGGCGGGCGGCTCGGCAACGGGTTCGGGAGCGGGCGCCGGCTCAGAGGCCGGAGCCGGAGGTTCCGGTGCGGGCGCTGGCTCGGCCGCCGGCGCCGCAGCCGGCGGCTCGGGCGCCACGGCATCCTCGTCGCTGCCGCAGGCCCCCGCCACTAGTAACAGCACGGCCAGAACCGCTAGGGATACGGTCAATGCTCGTGTCTTCATCGAACCCCCTCGATGCGCTCGCCCCGGCCTCGGTGCCGGTGGCGCAGGGCGGCCTCCGCTGCATGTGCGAGACGTCGAGTCGATCGCTCGACTCAGTCGTTGATTCGATACTTGCAGTGTTGTGCCCCTTTCATTGCAAATCTTAGAGCAATAAGCTAGAGAGCGTGCAAGTCATGCAGTTAGACGAACTCGACCATGCCATCCTGCAAGTCCTCAGCGAGGACGCCCGCGCCACCTACAGCGAGATCTCGAAGCTGGTGGGCGTGTCGGTGGGCACCGTGCGGAACCGCATCGTGGCGATGCGCGAGTCGGGTTCGCTGCACCTGCGTGTATGGCTGGATCCGTACCGGGCCGGTATCGGCCTGGCGGCCACGCTGCTGCTACGGGTGCAGCCCGACAAGCTGCGGGCGGTCACCGATGAGTTGGTGGCTCTGGATGCCACCGGCTACATCGCCACCGTGGCCGGCGACCACGACCTGATGGTGGACGCCTTCTGCAAGGACGTACCACACCTGGATCACCTGCTCCACCGCGAGATCCAGGCCATCGACGGGGTGCTGTCGGTGACCACGTACCTCGTCACCGACATCAAGTACGACTCCAACATCAACATGGCCGGGCTGCTGAATGACGGCACCCCCACGGCGGCCGGCGACGAGCTGGCCGAGCGGCGCCGCAGCCGCTCCCGGTAGCGGCCCGACGGAGACCACCCATGAGCACACTGGGCACAGAGGCGACCGCTGACTACGCCGAATTCGAGTTGCACCACGCCGCCCGGGTGCTGCTGACCGACGTGCGACCCGTGCAACCGGGCGAGCCGGTGCTTATCACCGCCGACAGCAAGGCCGACCAACGGGTGGCCCGGGCCACGGCGACGGCGGCGCACGTCCTGGGGGCCGCGCCCACCGTGCTGACCTATCCGGCCGGCACCCCCGTCGGCCCCGTGCCCCCTCCGGTGGCGGCGGCGGCACTGCAGGCCGTGCACTGGATCAACTTCTCGGTGGGCTACCACCTCTACAGCGACGCCTACGAAGCCGCCCTGGCCAACGGCTGCGTGTACTTGGAGCTCACGGGCATGGACGTGGACATGATGATCCGCACCGTCGGGCAGGTGGACAATGCCCTGCTGGAAGAGGTGAAGACCCTGCTCTACCGGCAGTCGCAGGCCGCCGAGAGCCTGCGCCTGACCAGCCCGGCGGGCTGCGACGTGACCATGACCATCGACCCGGCGGGCGATCCCTTCTGGGAGGACCCGCCCACCGACGGGGGCTGGCCGCAGATGCTGGGCGGGCAGTCGGGCTGCATGGTGATCAGGGAGTCGGTGAACGGCACGGTCACCTTCGACGGGGCCGTCTGGCCGCCCGACAGCCTCGGGCTGATCACCCGGCCGGTGACCCTCACGATCATCGACGGCTACGTGACCGCAGTCTCCGGCGGCAACGAGGCCAAGCTCTACGAGCAGTGGCTGCGTGCGGCGGGCAACCCCGAGGCACTGCTGTTCGACCACTTCTGCTACGGCTTCAATCCCGGCGTGCTGCGGCCCTCCGGACGCATCCTGGAGGACGAGCGGGTCTTCGGATGTGTGCAGTTGGGGATCGGGGCCACCGAGTGCGGCTCACCCGTACACTCCGACGGGGTGGTGCTAAATCCGTCGGTGTGGCTGGACGACCGGCAGATCCAGGCCGACGGGGCCTACGTCGATCTGGAGATAGCCTCCCTCACCGACCGGCTGAGAGCCGGCTGAGAATCGGAGCGGAGCGACCAACGTGGCCGTGCTGCAGCGCTGCACGTCGGTTGCACGTTGATGGGACATCGGCGATGACTCGAATCCTCTGGATCAACCCCGTGGGCACCGACGACTTCGACGCGCCGATCGGTGCTGAGTTGCGCGCCGAGGCGGCGCCTGGCTCGCGAGTCGACGTGTGCTCGCTACCCGGCCCGGGACCGGAACATCTGGAGTGGAATGCCCTCGAGGCGGTCGTCGCCGGTCCGACGATGGGCGTGATCCGCTGGGCGGCGGAACGGGGCGGCTACGACGCGGCGGTGATCGGCTGCTTCTACGACCCGTTCCTGCGCGGCGCGAGGGAGCTGTCCGGATCCATGGCGGTGACGGCGCCGGCCGAGGCGTGCCTGCACGTCGCCTCGACGGTGGGGGAGCGCGTCAGCATTCTGGTGGGGCGCAAGAAGTGGATCCCCGAGATGCACGAGAACGTCGTCAAGTACGGCTTCGACGAGCGCCTGGCATCCTTCCGGGTCCTCGAGATGAGCGTCGACGACTTCCAGACCGATACCGAGTTCACCCAGCAGCGGATCATCGCCGAGGCCGAGGCAGCTGTCGAAGCAGACCGCGCGGATGCCGTCATCCTCGGCTGCACCGCGGAATTCGGCTTCTACCGCGAGGTGCAGCGCAAGATCGGTGTGCCGGTCATCGACGCCATCACGGCACCGCTGCGATACGCCGAGTTCCTAGCGACGCTCGGCGCGGACCACGGCTGGCGCACCAGCCGGACCGGCGGCTACGAGTCGGTGCCACGCCGCGAGCTGGCGTGGATCCCGCTCGTGGAGCCCGTGCTGAACGTCGATCCCCGCTGAGAGCGCTCCGGCTGGAAGACACGCCCTCGGGGAGCGAACGCCGTCGCAGCAGGGCAGGTCACTGGGTGGTATCTGCCGGTGTTGCCGACTCACATTGGGGCTCTCATTCACCCGGTCCGCACCGCCTCGGCATGCAGCACCTCGGCCATGCAACAGGTGAGCTTTTCGGCGTAGCTCAGGTGCAGGAACTCGTTAGGGCCGTGTGCGTTGGACTCGGGACCCAACACACCGGTCACCACGAACTGCGCCTGCGGGAACATCTCCGCCAGGGCAGCCAGGAAGGGAATGCTGCCGCCCTCGCCGTAGAGCTGCAGCGGCCGGCCGAACCGCGCTCGAGTGGCGTGCTGCAGGGCCTCGGCCAGCCAGGGCGCCAGATCCGGCGCATCCCAACCATCCGCGGCGTCCACACCGGCCACGGTCACCGACGCCTGCAGCGGAGGGTCGGCCAGCAGCGTGTCACGGAGTTCGGCCGCTGCGGCGGCGGCGTCGGCGGTGGGCGGCAACCGCAGGCTCAGCTTCAGCGCCGTATAGGGGCGCAGGACGTTGCCGGCCGAGGCGGTGGCCGGAAGGCCGTCGGCGCCGGTGACCGCCAGCGCCGCACCCCAGGTGCGCGCCAGCAGGCCAGCAGCAGGGTGGGTCTCCATGAGCTGCAGATCGCCCACCAGGCCGAAATCCTCACCGGTACCGCCGAGCAACTCGGCCATGGCCGCGGCCTCGGCCCGGCGGTGCGGCGGGACCTCCACCTGCGCCGCCTCCAGGCGAATGCCGCCGGTGTCCGCCTCCTCGATGCGCTCCAGCAGGATGCGCGCCAGGCGGAACGAGGACGGCACCAGCCCGCCGGCCATGCCGCTGTGCCAGCCCTCGTTGATCACGTCCACCCGCAGCGTGGCCTCCACCAGCCCCCGCAGCGAGGTGGTCAGCCAGAGGGTGTCGTAGTCGGCGCAGCCGGAGTCGAGGCAGATCAGCAGGCTGACGTCGCCCAGGCGCTCGCCCAGCGCCCCCAGGTGGGCCGCCAGGTCGGGGCTGCCGGACTCCTCGGAGGCCTCGATGAGCAGCATGCAGCGGCTGTGGCGCCCGCCGGCAGCCTGCACCGCCTCGATGGCGGCCAGAGCCGCGAACGCCGCGTAGCCGTCGTCGGCGCCGCCGCGGCCGTAGAGGCGGTGGCCATCGAGCACCGGCGTCCACGGACCCAGTCCCTCCCGCCAGCCGGTCATCTCCGGCTGCTTGTCGAGGTGGCCGTAGAGCACCACGGTTGATCCCTCAGCAACGCCTCCCGCGCCCAAATCGGCGCGGCGCGACGGGCCGGAGGGCGCCACCTCCACCACAATCAGCGGCGTGCGCCCCGGCAGGCGCTGCACGTCCACACTCATGCCCGCCACCGGCCGAGACCTCAGCCAGCCCGCCACCTGCGCCACCGCCGACTCGATGTGGCCATGCTGCTCCCAAGCCGAGTCGAATGCCGGTGAGAGCGCCGGGATGGCGATGTAGCGCTGCAACTGCGGCAGGATCTCGTCGCGCCAGAGCCTGGAGACCACCGCTCCGGCCGCCTGCCGGTCCATGTGGCTACCTCCCCTCCGGCCTTGCTCCCTCGCCCCGACCCCGCGCCGGAGCCCGAACGCCGCGGCGTCGAAGGATAGCTACGGCAGGTACGTGCGGGGGTTCACCGGCGCGCCGTCGATGCGCACCTCGAAGTGAAGGTGGGGACCCTGAGACAGGCCGGAGTTGCCCACGTAGCCCAATGTCTGGCCGATGGAGACGGTCTGGCCGACGGTGACGGCGAAACCGTACAGGTGGCCGTAGAGGGTCGACATCCCGCCACCGTGGTCCACGATGAGGGTGTTGCCGTAGCCGCCGATCCAGCCCGCGAAGTCCACTCGGCCAGACTCGGAGGAGAGGATCGGGGCGCCGTGGGCGCCGGCGATGTCGATGCCCTGGTGCATCCGCCCCCAGCGCGGGCCGTACTCGGAGGTCACTCGGTCGACCAGCGGCCAGCGCACCGCGCTCGGCGGGATCACGACCCCGACCGCAGGGCAGTCGAGCCAGGATCCGTCGCTGTCCAGGGGCCGCCGCGGGTTGTCAAAGCAAATCCTGCGGCGGCGATCCCGCTCGGCGGCCTCGAACTCGATCTCGGCGACCCGTGCGGCCATGATGGCCGCGACCTCCGCCTGCGCCGCCTCGAGCGCCTCGACCTCGTCGTGCAGTCGGCGGATCCGAGCCTGCAACTCGGCGTGCAGCGCCGCCTGCCGCTCACGGTCGCGGCTGTTCGCTTCGAGGACCTCGCGCTCCTGTCGGGCCAACGCATCGATGGTGAGTCCCACGGACTCGAGGGTCTGCCGGCGTGCGCCGATCTCGGCGATCGAGTCGCCCAGGGCCTCGAGCAGCTCCTTGTCGTGCTCGCCGACCATGGTCAGCAGAACATGGCGGTTCTCCAGTTCGTGTACATCGCTGACCTGCCAGGCAAGAGCGGCGCGGTGCTCGGTGGAATAGACGTACATGTCGACGAGCCGCTCGGTGGCCAGCCGCTGCCGTGCCGCGTGCGCGGCCTCGGCGCGTCCCAGCGCTCGCTCGGCTGCCGCCAGCTGGTCGGCGGCCAGCCCTCGACGGACGGCGATGGCTGCCAGACGGTCCTCGGAGAGCGCGATCTGCTCGGCCGTGCGCGCCAGCTCGGCTTTGAGTTGCTCCGTTGAGAACTGCAAGTCGGCGAACTCGGCGCCGAGGAGGCCTTGCTCAGTGCCGAGTTGGTCGAGCGCCGAGCGGGAGCGGTTCAGCGACTCGTCGCCGGTGAGACGGTCCTGGAGGTACTGGTGGTCAGCGGAGCCCTGCGCCTGGGCGGGCAGGGTCGGCAGGAGGACAAGCAGGCAGGCGGCGAGAAGCCGCGCACGTCGTGACATCTGTCGTTCGGGCCCTCAACCCCACTCGCCACCGGCAACAATAGCCACAGGAGATCACAGCAGCAACAGGGCCGGGGAGCGAACCCCCTGCTGCGGACCGGCGCGGTCCCGGCGGCAGACGGGCCGTTCCATCGCAGGACATCGCCGCCGTCGCCCGCCGGATCCGCTGGGTTCAGTAGCTGTACCAGCATTCCGCTTCGCCGCTGGGGCGGAGCGCGCAGGTGTGGGATCGGCCCGCGGTGATCTGCGTGTAGGGCCCTTGCGGCGGGGCGGTGGGCGCGCCGAGGGGCGGCGCGGCGTAGACGTCGCGGTACCCTCCGGGGCCGCGGCCCCAGCATTCTGCTTCGCCGTCGGGGCGCAGTCCGCAGGTGTGCCAGCGACCGGCGGTGATCTGGGCGAAGCGGCCATCGGGGGCGCTTGTCTGGCCGTGGGTGTCGTCGCCCCAGCAGACGGCGCGGTGGCGGCGGTCGAGGGCGCAGGCGTGTACGAAGCCAGCGGCGAAGGGAGCCGCGCAGTAGGTGAAGCCGACGTCGAGCGCGGCGAGCGATCCCGTCGGAGCGGACGGCACCGCGCCGACCTCCTCGGATTCGCCATCGGGGCTCGCGAGGTCCTCGGCTTCCAGACAGGTCGCGTGGCCATCCGCGTCGCTGGCGCAGACGAGCGGCGCGCACCTCCTTACGAGCGTGTGTCCGTTGCGGTGGCGGGCGACGCACGGCCGCTCCGCTCCGACCGCGACTGACACGAATTGGCCCTCGATACTGAACTGAGAGGACCTCCCGTTGGCGGATCCCCAGCAGTACACACCTTCGGACGGCTGGACCCCGCAGGTGGTGTCGCCGCCGGCGTCCATGGCGCTGAGCGGCCCGGCGGGCACGCGGGCACCGAGCCATTGCAGAGCGGCGGGGGCGCCGCGGCGTTCGGGCAGTTTGGGGGTGGTCACGGCGCTGGGCTGTTTTATGTCGAGGCGCTGGAGTTGCCCGTCGGCGGCGGGGCGGCCCCAGCCGGGCGGGTCTTCGGCGGTCCAGCACTCCAGCGTGGCGTCGCTGCGGACGCCGCAGGCGTGGTTGCGGCCAGCGCTGAGTGCGGTGAACGCCCCGCCGGGCGCGAGTAGCGTCCAGGGGAGCAGGTACCAGCACTCCGCCTCACCGGCAGGGCGCAGCCCGCAGGTCAACCAGCGGCCCGCGGACACCGCTGTGAACTCCCCGTCGGGCGCCTCGGTCTCGCCGTAACGGTCCTCGCCCCAGCAAACCGCCTCGCCGGTGGCCCGCATCCCGCAGCTGTGACGCCAGCCGGAACTGACCGCCGCGAACGGTCCGGGCGGCACCTCCCAACCGGCCGCACCTCCCGCCGCGTCCGGCACCACCACCATGTGATCGGGGGTCCCCGCAGGGGCTTGAGGCTCACCGGGAAGACGACCCCAACACGCCACCTCGCCGGCCTCGTCCAAGACGCACGTGTGATCCGCCCCCGCGTCCACCGCCACGAAACGACCCGCCGGCGGCCGCTGCGGCAACCCCCTGCCGTCGTTCCAACACAAGAGGTCGCCTGCCACCGTCACACCGCAGATCCGCCCCGAGTGCCAGCTCGAGATTCCATTGAATGGATGCACCTTGAGCACGTCGAAAGTCGCAAAAGTCGCGTCCGGTACCGGGTCACGGTTCCAACCCGGACACACGTCGAACGGGTCGCGATAATAGTTCTCACGCGGCTCGTCGCTCCAGTAAGAAAAGCAGGGTTGCGCGTCCGCGAGGCCCCAACACTCGATCTGCCCGGCGGGGCGGAGCCCGCATGTGAACGCCGTGCTCGCATGCACCTCCACGAACGCGCCGGCGGGCGGCGACGACTGGCCGTAAGTGTCATCGCCCCAGCACTCGACCCTCCCGCCGGTCCGAAGCCCGCATACATGAAACCCCCGACGGTCACCGCCTTGAAAACCCTCCCAGGGGGCGACTCCGGTTCGAACTCCGAACCGAACCACGAACACCAAACCCGACCCTCGACGCTCACCGCGCACGCAACCACATGCGCTATATCCAAGCTGGAATACAGCATCGACGCCGAAGAGCCGTTCATCTCATCGGCGGAGTGAGGACGATAAACGCCCCAGCACTCCAGTGCTCCACCGACCTTGATGGCGCACGCATCACGGAATCCCACTCCCACCGCAATGAACTCTCCCTCCGGGGGTGTCTGTGCCTGAATCCACCACAAGCACTCGAGCGAACCGTCGCTGCTCACCACACAAACGCCCGGGTACCCAAAATCCATGTCCACCACTTCGCCGAATTGTCGTAACGGCGAATCTGACTCGGGAAATGGCCAACACAGTACCCGACCGTCGCCGCGTAGAGCACAAGTCGTGTGCTCATCCACGAAGACCTTCACAAACTCGTCACTCGCCGCCAAACCGCCCCAGCCCGAGAGCCCACCAGGCGACTCATCGCCGGCGGCAAACGCGTGCGGCGATGGTGACTCAACCGACGGCGCAAACCCCGCTACACCCTGCGCCGATGAGGCGACTGCGTTCGGATCAGGCTCAGAGGTAGCCGAAGGCATCCTCTCGGTGACATCGTCACCCGGCTCGAGGGATTCCGTCGACTGGGTTGTCGTTGGCAGCGGCTGGTGCCCTGGCTCGATGGCAGGCCCCGCGCACGCGCCGGAAAACATCACCACCCACACGGCGAGTAATGCCGCCGATCTACGGGCCAACACTGGCGCTCCGGCTAGAGCCCACACTGCCCGGCGCGGAGGCGGTGCCGTCTAGTGGTCACGTCTAGCCCGGGCCCATCGGTTCGCCTTCGCTGCCGTCGCCGGCCTCTCGGAGCGCCGCTGCTTCGGCGCTAACGGCAGAGGAGGGGTGGGTTGGCGATGGAACGGTGACGGTGATCGTGGAGGTGGCGTACCAGCGGTTCAGTGCCATGTTGCCGAGAAGGATCGTGTGGGTTGACGGACAGCCGCGGCCGCCCGTCGCGGCTGGGGTAAAGCAGACGCGTATCCGGCCATCGGACTGTTTGCCGGCGCTCACGCGGCCGATTCCTTGCGTCGCCCCGTCGACGACCCGCGTGATCGGGCTGGAGTTCAGCCACCGCCCCACCGTGAGGTCGGCGGACTTGACGAAGCGCAGCCGTGGCAGGATCATCGCCGACGACCCGGCGGGCCTGAACCCGAACTCGAGGTCATAGCCGGTCGACGTCGGCGTGATCCGGCGGATCGTCGCGACGCCTCGCACGACAGCCCCCGTGCGAGCAGTGAGTGTGGTCCACGGAGACACCGACCCAGATCCCACCGCACGAACCGCCAACCGGTACGACGTCCACCCATCCAATCCGCTGAAGGTGTGCGTCGTCGTCGCGACGCGAACCCGCGCACTCGAACCGCGTCGCACCTCATACGCCGTCGCGCCTGCAACCGGACCCCAGACCAAACGAACCCGATCAGCCTCCGCCGCCGCCGACCTCACCGAGGGCGCCGCCAACACCACGCTCGGAAGTGGCGGCGGCAATAGAGGCGGCGGCGTCGCGCTCTGCACCGGCGACGCCTTGCAATCGGACCCGTCGAATATCGACTCCACCGTGAAGAAGTACCGCACACCGTTGGACAGTCGCTGAACCGACAGGGTCGTCTCAGGCCCGCCCAACTCCTTGCTGAAACTCAACAGATCCGGCTTCACCCCCCAGCGGACCCGATAGTCGGTCGCGCCCGGCACCGGGTGCCACGACAGCCACACTCTGCCGTCACCGCCGACGGCATTCACAACCTTCGGCGCGCCCGAGGCCCCCACCCGCGTCGGCGTCCCGAGCGTCCAAGGCCCCTGCACGTCGTATCCGAAAATGCTCTTTATCGTCGCCGACACCTCGGAATGCGGAGCTCCCCGCACACCGCCGCCCGCGATACGGCCCGTGTCGCCCTTCGTCACCCCAGCAACTAGGAACTCCTTTCCAGCCGGGTCGAAGTTGGCACTCTGACCAAGATCCGACTCGAAATCGATCGACACCTTCCCGGCCATGTCCGTTACATCGTGGATGCCCACGGCACCCACCAAATCGGTCCAAGCCCGCGATCCAGCCGCCCGACCCCACACGACGAAACCAAACGCGTTGAACTCCTTCGAATACACCTTCCTCTGATCTTGCCCGGCTCCAAATAGCTGGCCACTGTCGTTCGGCAATATCGCTGAAATCGTCGTCCAATCGCCGTGACTACCCTCGAGCCGCGCGCAAAGCAACGCGTCCGGATGATAGGCGAACTCCATCGGTGGTTGCGGTTGCTATCGACCGGCCATCATGGCCGATCAGTCGCAACCACCGATGGAGTTCGCCTGGTTTCGACATGTTCGGCGACGGTGACGGTCGCTTCATGGGTGATGTTCGCGCCGGCGGCGTCGACGGCGGTGACTTTGACCGTCTTGGGGCCGGATTCGACGACGTTGGTGTTCGGGGCGACGTTGCTGAGGTCAATGCCGCTGCGGGCGCAACTCACCGTCAGTGTTCCGGAGGCCGCGCTGTGGGTACCAGACGCGTCCGGCGAGGTGACAGCGTACGGCGCCGTGCCGCCGGCGACGGTGTACGTGATCCGAATCGCACCGACGCCCTCGCGGGTATCGCCGACCACGCGCCCCTCTGATCCCAGGCAGTGCGACGGGGCCGACAACACCAAGCGCAGAGAGTCCAACACGGTCACCTGGAACGACTGCGACGCCGAGCCCGCCGAGTTCAACGCGGTCACCGCCACCGTCGCAGAACCAGCCGCCACCCCTTTGAGGGTAAGCAACGAACCGGCCGCCGACGCTTCCAACACTGCGGTGTCGTCGCTTGAGGCCGTGTAGGAGTCCACCGTCCCGGAGAACCCCGCCGCCACGTCTACGTCCAGCGACGCGCCCACCGCCACATCCCTCGCCGCCAGAGTCTCCGCCAGCACCGGCGCTGCAACCCCCGGCACCGTCGCGGTCGTAGTCGTCGTGGTGGTAGTGGTGGTAGTCGTCGTTGTCGTTGTCGTGGTCGTGGTCGTGGGCGGAGGCGCCGACGCGGCGACGATCACCACGAAACCCTGCGACACCGAACCAGCCGAGTTCGAAGCCGTCACCGTCACATCCGCGAAACCCGCCACCAACGGCTTCAGCTTCACCGTCGAAGCCGACACCGACGCGGACACCACGGACTCCGCGCTCACCGACACCGACCAAGAATCGATCACCCCCAGAAACTGCGGCCCCGCTTCCACCTCGACCGTCGGACCGCCAACCCACGAACGATATGCCAGCTCAAAACAACACACCAACACAGGAGACACCGTAGAATCAAACACGCGCAGCTGGATAAGGACCGATGAGCTGCCAGCAGAATTCGTCGCTGTGACCCTCACCGCCTGACTGCCCGCCGCCACCCCTGAAACAGTCATCACCGACCCGCTAACCGAAACCGGCGACCCCCGTGTCAGTCGAGGCGGCCGAATACGAGTCCACCGGCCCCCCGAACACCTCCGACAGATCAACCGAAACCGGCGACCCCACCGTCACCGACACTGTTTCCAACGACGCCACCACACGAGGCTTCTCAACCTGGCCCGACACGCCCGCGCCCGCCACACCGCTCAACAACCCCACGACACCGAACAACACCGCTGCGCGGCGAACCCTCGCGAGCTGGGCATTTCCGCTGGGCAACACACGCCACGCTATCCCGCTTGACCTGCTGCATCAAGAGCCGTCCCGCAGTCGGCGGCCGGGCCGACCCGGAGCGCTTGCCCCCCCGCACTGGCGCGAGCGGCCCGTGGCGGGGGCTCAGCGGCTGAGAACCTGGAACGCGAACGCCGCTAGGAGCGCCAGTCCGCACAGCAGGCTCAAGGCGATCAGCAGCCGCGTGCTCACGAGGGCGACGCTAGCGCCCGGCTGGCTTCTAGCGTGATGCTCGCAAGGTTCGACTGCGAGGGAGGAGGCGGCATGAACGTCCCGAGTGGCGGGCCCGTCGTGATCGCCGGTTCCAGCGGCCTGATTGGCCGGGCTCTGGCCGCCGAGCTCACCCGGCGGGGAGCGACGGTGCGCCGCCTCGTGCGCCGCGCGCCGGCCGTCGAGGGCGAGGTCCGCTGGGATCCGGCCGCCGGGCAACTCGACCCTTCAGCCCTCGCGGGCGCCGCAGCAGTGATCAACCTCGCAGGGGCGGGCATCGGCGACCGCCGCTGGACCGCGGCCCGCAAGCGGGTGCTGCGCGACAGCCGCCTCACCGGCGCGTCGCTGCTAGCCGACGCCATTACCGAGACGCCCGAGCCGCCCGCGGTACTCATCGGCGCCTCCGCCATCGGCTTCTACGGCGAGCGGGGCGACGCCGTCGTGACCGAGAACGCAGGGCCGGGCCAGGGATTCCTCGCCCAGCTGTGCCAGGACTGGGAGACCGCGGCCCAACCCGAGGCGTCGGTACGAACGGTGCTGCTGCGCACCGGCGTGGTGCTCGCGGCCGACGGGGCGTTCCTTCGCCGGCAACTGCCGCTGTTCAAGCTCGGGCTCGGCGGACGCCTCGGCCCCGCCGGCCGCTGGGTGAGCTGGATCAGCCTCACGGACACCATCGCCGCCATCGTCCACCTCCTAGACAGCGACGTGAGCGGACCCGTGAACCTCACCGCGCCCAATCCCGTCACGAACGCCGAGTTCACCCGCGCGCTCGGCCAAGCGCTCCGCCGCCCCGCCGTCCTGCCCGTCCCCCGCCTGCTGCCGAGCCTCCTGCTAGGCACCGAGTCCGTTGCGGCGCTCACCCAAAGCGCCCGCGTCATCCCCGAAGCTCTCCTCGCCGACGGCTTCGAGTTCAACGAGCCCGAGGTGGCATCAGCGCTGGCCGCAACCCTCCGCGCCTGATCCCGCTTTGGCCCTCAATTATCTAACGATCTGGCGTGTCACCATCTAACAATTTGGCGAGCCGCAGCACAACAACGCGGCTGCGTCTTTCCACATCCCCCTCTAAGTGGCTCAGCCGCGGCTGCTGCCGGGCAGCACCCGGTAGGCGTCGTAGACGCTGGGGACTCGGCGCACGGCGTGCAGCACCGAGGAGAGCTGAGCCCCGTCGGAGAGCTCCAGCTCGAAGCGCATAATGGAGGCGCCGTCGGCACCGGCGCGGGCGTTCACCGAGGTGATGTTGGCCTGCTGCTCAGAGACCGCCACCGCCACGTCGCGTAGCAGGTGGGGCCGGTCCAGCGAGCGCACCTCGACGGCGGCGGTGAACACCGTCGCCGCCCCTTCCTCCCATTCCACGTCGATGAGCCGCGCCGTCTCGCCGTCGCCGCCGAGCGCCACGGCGTTGGCGCAGTCCGCTCGGTGGATGGAGACGCCCCGGCCGCGGGTCACGAAACCGATGATCTCGTCGGGCATCACCGGCGTGCAGCAGCGGGCCAGGCGCACCCACACGTCGCCCAGACCCTCCACGTGCACTCCCGCCCCGCCGGAGCGCTTCTGAATCGAACGCCGGGGCGCCAGGGCGGTCGCCGACACCCGCTCCGCTGGCTGGGCACCCTCGGCGTCGTCGCCCCGCAGGCGCCGGGCGACCCGCTCGGTGACGGTGCGCGCCGACAGGCGACGCTCCCCGACCGCCACGAACAGGGCGTCGGTGTCGTCGTAGTGGAGAGCCTTCGCCACCTCGCGCAGCGTCTCGGAACGGATCACCGGGGCGATCGGCAGCGATTCCCGGCGCAGCTCGGCGGTGATCTCGTCGCGGCCGCGGCTGAGGGCCTCGGTGCGGCGCTCGCGGGTCAGCCACTGGCGGATGCGCGAGCGCGCCCGGCTCGTGGCGACGAACTGCAGCCAGTCCTGCGACGGGCCGGCGTCGGGATCCTTGGAGGTCATCACCTCGACGGTGTCGCCGGTGACGAGTTTCGTGGTGAGCGCCACGAGGCGGCCACCGACGCGGGCGCCGATGCAGCCGTGGCCCACCTCGGTGTGGATGGCATAGGCGAAGTCCACCGGCGTGGCGCCCACAGGCAGTGTCACCACGTCGCCGCCGGGCGTGAAGACGAACACCTCGTCCTGCTCGAACTCGGTCTTCAGGTTGCCGAGGAACTGCTCGGGGTCGTCGCTCTCCTCGGACCAGTCGATGATCCGGCTCAGCCAGGCGAGGTCTCCGCCGCTGTCTTCCTTGTAGTCCCAGTGGGCGGCGACGCCGTGCTCGGCGCGCCCGTGCATCTCCCGGGTGCGGATCTGCACCTCCACCACCTTGCCCTGCGGCCCCACCACCGCCGTGTGCAGGCTCTGGTAGAGGTTGAACTTGGGCATGGCGATGTAGTCCTTGAAGCGGCCCTGCAGCGGCTTCCAGATGGCGTGGACCGCGCCGAGCACCGCGTAGCAGTCCCGCACGTTCTCGGTGACGATCCGGATGCCCACGAGGTCGTAGATGCCGCTGAACTCGCGGTTGCGCAGCACCATCTTCTCGTAGATGCTCCAGAGGTGCTTGGGGCGGCCCGTCACTTCGGCGCCGACGCCGAGTTCATGCAGCCGTCCCTCCACCGTGACGAGCAGCTGCGCCAAGAACAGGTCGCGCTCGGGGTCCTGCTCGGCGACGAGATGATCGATCTGGGCGTACCACTTGGGGTGCAGCGCGGCGAAGGACAGGTCCTCCAGCCGGCTCTTCAGGTCCTGCATTCCGAGGCGGTGCGCAAGTGGGGCGTAGACGTCGAGGGTCTCTCGGGCCACCTGCTGCTGCTTGGCCGGCGACAGCGCCGCCAGCGTGGACATGTTGTGCAGCCGGTCGGCCAGCTTGATGATGAGAACTCGCAGGTCCTTGGCCATCGCCACCAGCATCTTGCGCAGCGAAGCGGCCTGGTGGCGCTCCCGGGTGGTGAACTCGACGCGGTCCAGCTTGGTGACGCCGTCGACGATCTTGGCGACCTCGGGACCGAAATCGGCCTCCACGTCGGCGAGCGTGCGGTCGGTGTCCTCGATGACGTCGTGCAGCAGGGCGGCCGCCACGCTCACATCGTCGAGACCCAGGCGGGCCACAATGCGCGCCACGTTCAGCGGGTGCTCCACGAACGGCTCACCCGACTTGCGGCGCTGCGCCCGGTGGGCGGCGGCGGCCCAGGCGTAGGCCCGCTCGATCAGCTCCGTGCCAGCACCGGCGAAGTGGGTCGAATACTCGGCCAACAGCAACGTGATCGGTCCCGCCGCGGGATGCCCTCGCCAGGGCTGCAGCGTCCCGAAGGGAGCGGGGGCGACGGCGGGAGCGTCGTTGGCACCGGTGTCAGCGACGTCGGTGGGGGCCGCGGTGGCGGTGTCAGAGGTGACGACGGTGCTCACGCCGGCAACCCGCGTTCGTTCTGCATCCCACCCCAACAGCATCGCAGCGCCGGCGAGCGATCACTCGCCAGCTCCGCCGAGACCGAGTGGGCGCGGGGCCGCGGCGATGGCCGCGGGCGGCCACACACGGCCGGGACCGCAGGAGTCTTGGCGGGCCGCCGCTATCGGGGCGTGTTACCGTCCCGTTCGGCCAATTGGTCGCGCAGGGCAGCCAACTCAGCCTCGGCGGCAGCAGCGACAGCGACGCGAGGAAGGCGTCGCGGCGCTCCGGGGGCCACCAGTCGCCGCCGCGGCTGGCCACGTCCGCCAGCCGCGCCGCGACGGCGTCCGGGGTTGGCGGGAGCGCTGGGTGGGATCCCCGAACCCCGAGCAGGAAGACGCGGGGACGGCTCTGGGGAACGAACGAGGCGGCGTTGATGAGGACGTGCTCCACCGAGTAGCCGAGCGCTTCGAGCAACTCGACGACCTGCGCGAAGTCTCGCCCATCGTTCACCGTGCGGAACCCGGGCACGTTCTCGACAATCACCGCCCGCGGTCGCCGTTCGCCCATCTCGGCCAGGATGCGGCAGAAATCCACGATCAGCCCGGACTCGGCTCCCTCGAGCCCGGCAAGGTTGCCGGCCAAGGACATGTCTGTACACGGAAACGACGCCGTGGCGACCCCGACATCGGGAATGTCGTCGCCGCGCAGGTTGCGGATGTCGTCCACGACCAGCGCATCGTCGCCCCAGTTGGCGCGGTAGAGCGCTGCCTTGTTGCCGTCGAAGTCGTTGGCGAACACGGTCCTCACCCCCGCGCTCTCCAGCCCGGCCCGCATCAGGCCCATCCCCGCGAAGAACTCAGCGGCCCTCATGGGCATCCTCGGCCTGATCTGCTACACAAGGGCCAGCCCCTCATCTCACGCTACTTGCGTGCCCGGCGTCCTCCCTCCGGCCAGGGAATCGGCCCGCGTAGTCGGGCCGCCAGCACCACTCCCCTGCTGACTGGCGCCCACCATGTCCCGCAACCGGGCGGACACGAGCAACGCGTCGGAGGCACTCGCGGCGAGAAGGCCCGTGACCTGCGGGATCCAGCTCAGATCGGTGACGGCAAGCACCTCGATGCCGACGATGTCGTCCGAGCCATCCCGATCCACATAGAGCGACGCGGTCAGTGACTCGGTTCGGGCCACGGCACCGTCACCGATCCGTATGTAACCGCAGTCGCTCTCGCTGTCGTACGAGTAACGCATGTTGCTCATTCGGCTCAACTCCACATCGCTGTGACAACGAGGATCACTCGCCGATCGGGCCCCCTCGGCGCGGTCACCACACTAATGGTGCGCCCCGCCGCGGAGCCGACATGAACAACGTTGCCGTGGTCACCGGCATCGTGGCGCCGGCAGCTGCGCAGAGCGGTTTCGACATGCGCCAGAGTGATCCGACGCTCGTTGATCCGCCGACGGGCGTGATCGGTGAAATCAAGGCCCTCGCCTAAGCACCCCACCTCAGACCGCGCACTCGAGTCTCGAATTCATGATTTGATATCAGATCCTAATATTACAGAGTGTGTTGATAACTATTGCAGCTTTCGCCGCGACGAGCGGAGCCGGGCGCAAGCCGCATCTCGGCCAGACATATTGACGGCGCCTCGCGGTCGCCGCGTGGATTCGACCGCCGTTCCCGGCAACGGCCGCCCTCCAAGGCCGACTTCGACGTGCAGCAAGTGACGGCGCCAGAATTCGATGCCATCATGGGCCTGAGCGGAAGGTAGGGATCATGGCTGTCGAAATGGCGATCTGGCGCATGGCCGACGACGGACCTCACCCGCTGGTGTCGTCGTCGCTGGACTCCGAGCAGCGCCTCGAGGACATGATCGCAGAGGACCCTGCGAGGCGAAGGATCTCAGCCTCGAAGAATTGGAGCAGATCTACCAAGACAACGGAGGCGGCGAGACGCGCCTCGATGAGGCCTTCGCTGAGCACTTCGGCGGTCCGCTGCCCGACGTCGTCAACGCCGAGCAGCAGTTCACGATCGTGGCCTCGGAACTCGACCCGGCGTCGGATCGCATCATCGAGTTCCTCGCGGAGTCCTACGACGTGCCGATCAACGCCGTCTTCTTCCGCCACTTCGCCGACGGCGGCCACGAGTACCTGGCCCGCACATGGCTACTCGACCCCCACCAGGTCGGGGACAAGGCGGCTCGACCGTCGCGCCGCAAGCTTCGCCCGTGGAACGGCCGGGACTTCTACGTGATCCTCGGTCGGGCCGAGCCGGGCGATCCCCGCTGGCCGATCGCCCACAAGTACGGCTTCCTCAACGCGGGCGGCGGATCGTGGTACTGGAAGCCGCTGCGCAACCTCAAACCAGGACATCGGGTGTTCGCCTATGTGGGCGGAGCCGGCTACGTGGGCATCGGCCAGGTGACCGGCAAGGTGATCCCCGCACGAGATGCCGAGGTCGAAATCGAAGGTCGACGTCAACCGCTCCTCGATCAGCCAGATGTGAGCGAGGCGTGGAAGCAGGGCGCAGTCTCGGAAGACTCGCAGGTGACCGAGATGGTCGTGCCGGTGGAGTGGTTGGCCGCGCGGCCCGTCGAGGAGGCCTTCCGGAAACAGGGACTCTTCGCCTCCCAGCTCACCGCCTGCAAGCTGTACGACGAGCACACCATCAAGACCGTCGAGGCGGCATTCGGACTCAACGAGGCGACGAACTAGCCGCGGCGACCTCGCGGCGGCGATCCTGACGCGAAGGCTCGCGCGCCATCAGATGCTCGCGGGTGCCCGAAGGTTAGCGCTCTCAACTGGCATCAGACCGTCTCGTCAAAGTGGTGAACGCTGCCGCCAAGTTCCCCCAGTCGTGCTCGGGCCAAGTGTTCGAGCCGGCGGGATTGGACCCACAGCGTTTGGCGGATGCCGAGCTTGACTTGTCGCTCGCTGATGACGCGGGCCCGGTCAGCGATAGTGCGCGCGCGGCGGGCGAGGCGGAGGTCGGGATGTTCGCGGCTCTGCCGGGCGTCCTCTGACAGGAGCGCTCCGCGCACCGACGGAGGCAAGTCGATCAACTCCGTCTTGGTGATCTCGCCCTCGTTGAGCACGGCGCGGAACTTCGACTTGGCGAGCGCCTCCCGGTAGACCGTGAACTCGGCCCGGTCGAGCGTGTCGCCCACGTCCCGGCCCTCCAAGTCCCAGAACGGCCACATCTCCACCTCGGCAACCTCGAAAGGATCGAGCACCCGCATGGCCACGGCGTCGGTGCGCTGGTTCGTGAGATGGCGGCGTATCCGCGTGCGGAGCCTCTCGGTGGTCTGCCCCACATAGATCGGCTCGTCGTCGTAGTCGATGAACAGATAGACGCCGCGTGTGCAGTCACCCACGTTGCGGTCGAGCGAGTCGGTGAGGTCGAACAGGCGCGTGACGCCTGCATATAGCGCGTCGACCTCGGGCGGCGACTCTGATGTCACGCCGCGAGTCTCGTCAGCCAGTTCTCGGCGAGCCACTCGATGACCGGCACGCATACGGCGTCGCCTAGAGCGAACATGGCCTGGCGGTCCGACACGGCGTCGTAGCGCAGCGCCTCGGCGCCTTGAAGGCGGGCGTACTCGTCTAGGGCCATCCAGCGCACGTCGAAGTCGCCGCGCCCGACCCGGACCAACGCCTGGCGCGACGACCCGCCACGGGTCGTGCGCAGCGCGCCGGCAATCTCGTCGCTGCGGACCTCCCACACCGCACGGCCGTTGCGCGTCCGGCGGTAAGCGCCGAGAAACCGCACCCGATCGTCGCGGCGCCAATCGTCGATCCTGCCGCGCTGCAACGCCGACAGTGAAGCAAGGAAGGCGTCGCGGCGCTCGGGGGGCCACCAGTCGCCGCCGAGGCTGGCCACGTCCGCAAGTCGCGCCGCGACGGCGTCCGGGGGCGGCGGGAGCGCGGGGTGGGATCCCCGAACCCCGAGCAGAAAGATGCGGGGGCGGCTCTGGGGAACGAACGACGCGGCGTTGATGACGACGTGCTCCACCGCGTAGCCGAGCGCTTCGATCATCTCCACGACCCGCGCGAAGTCCCGGCCATCGTTCACCGTGCGGAACCCCGGCACGTTCTCGACGATCACCGCCTGCGGTCGCCGTTCGCCCATCTCGGCCAGGATGCGGCAGAACTCCACGATCAGCCCGGACTCGGCGCCCCCGAGCCCGGCGAGGTTGCCCGCTAGGGACATGTCCACGCACGGGAACGACGCCGTTGCGACCTCGGCATCGGGAATGTCGTCACCGCGCAGGTTGCGGATGTCGTCCACAACCAGCGCATCGTCGCCCCAGTTGGCGCGGTAGAGCGCTGCCTTGGTGCCGTCGATGTCGTTGGCGAAAACCGTCCTCACCCCCACGCTCTCCAACCCGGCCCGCATCAGGCCCATCCCCGCGAAGAACTCAGCGGCTCTCATGCCGCCTCCTCGGTCCGACCTGCCGCACGATTGCCGCGCGGGAAACACGGCCGAAGAGGCTGTCGCTGTCGATGGGCCAAGCCTCCGCGGTGTTGTCGTCAGGGTGCATTGCGAACCGGGCCGCGGCGCCGATTCCTCTGCAACGAGTGTCGTCACGTCGTGCTACAAGCGTCACGGCCCTATTGCACCACAGGGGTACGACACGGGGATTTGGCCTGCGGCACCGGTCCGATGGGCTCTCCCTCGCCCGCGCTGGCATACCCTTGGCGGACAGGAGCCTCGCTGAGTGGCGCCGGGCTCGAGTCGCAGCTCGGCCAGCTGCCTCTCCACGTCGCCTCTCGGTCGCCGTGTCGGCCTCGGCCCGGAGCGTGGGACAATGGGCGGATGGCTGAGAGGGCGGTGCCGGGTCCGGCGCGACGAGGGATGCCGGCGCCTGCTGACTCTTGGGCCCTCGACGAGGCGGTCCGGCGGTCGATGGTCGCCAATCGCAGCAGGGACACCAAGCCGGAGTTGCGGGTGCGCTCCGCCGTTCACCGGCGCGGCCTCCGGTACCGGGTGGCAGCACGGCCGATTCAGGACCTGCCGCGGACCGCGGACATGGTGTTCCGCCCGGCGAAGGTGGCCGTCTTCATCGACGGCTGCTTCTGGCACGGCTGCCCCGAGCACTACACCCAGCCGAGAACCAACGCCGACTATTGGTCAGCGAAGATTGCGCGGAACAAGGGCCGGGACTCTGAGACCGACCAGCGCCTGCGGGACGCGGGATGGACCGTGTTGCGCTACTGGGAGCACGAACCCGTCCAAGAAGTCGTGGAGGATATTGTCACGACAGTGAATGCATCTCGGAACGGCTGAAAGCATCCGCTGGTCCTCGGCAGGCACCCGGCTCGGAGACTCCCGGAAGAATCGGACGTGGATGCTGGTCGGTCCATTGATTCCTGGATTCCGGCATTCGCCCGAAGGACGAGCAAGATTGTTCGGAGGACGACTCGGTCGGCGTCTCACTCGTAGCTGACCAGCGACTCCACCCGCCGCCCTTCGAGTCGGTCGCGCCCCGCCAGGAAGGCCAGCTCCACGAAGAATGCGCAGCCGACAACGTGGCCGCCGGCCCGCTCGATCAGTTCGCAGGTGGCTCGGGCGGTTCCGCCGGTGGCCAGCACGTCGTCCACGATCAGCACTCGGGCGCCGGCCGGGAAGGCGTCCACGTGCATCTCGAGGCTGTCGGTGCCGTACTCCAACTCGTAGGTCACGCCGACGGTCTCCGCCGGCAGCTTCCCCGGCTTGCGCACCGCGGCGAACCCCACGCCGAGGCGTTCGGCCACCGGGATGCCGAAGATGAAGCCGCGTGCCTCCGCCGCGGCGACCACCTCCACGCCGGCGTCGGCGAAGCGCGCCGCCAGGGCGTCCGAACAGGCCCCGAATGCGCCCGGGTGCCCCAGCACGGGCGTGATGTCCTTGAATCCGACCCCCGCGACGGGGAAGTCGGGTATCTCCCGGACCAGCTCGCGCCAGAGGCGCTCGGCCTCGGCGAACTTCATCGCGGCAGGAGGGTGCCGGCGGCGACCCGCACGGGACCGCTCACTTGCGCCGCTTCTTGGCGGGCCTCGCCGGGTGGCTGCGGGTCGTCGTGACGCCCGAGCGCCCGACGGGTCCGGAGCCGGACCGTTTGGGGCGGGCCGCTGCGGCGGCGGGGCGGCGCTGGCCCGAAGGCTGCCGCTGCCCCGGCCGCTCCCCGGTGACCCAGACGTGCAGCCAGGCCACCAGCGGCGAGGCGACGAACAGCGACGAGTACGTGCCGGCCAGCAGCCCCACCAGCAGCGCGATCGAGAACTCCTGCAACGTCACCGCGCCGAGCGCGAAGCGGCCGATGATCAGCAGCGACAGCACCGGCAGCACCGACGTGACGGTGGTGTTGACCGAGCGCATGAACACCTCGTTGACCGAGCGGGTGACGATCTCGAAATACGGGTCTTTGCGGCTGCGGGCGTTGCCGCGGATCTTGTCGAAAACAACCAGCGTGTCGTACAGCGAGTAGCCCAGGATCGTGAGGAAGGCAATGACCGTCGCCGGCGTCACCTCGAAACCGAACAGCGCGTAGAACCCGACCGTGACGAGGATGTCGTGGCCGACGGCGACCAAGGCCGACAGCGCCATCTTCCACTCCATCCGCACCCAGATGTAGACGGCGATGACGACGAAGAACACGATGAGCGCCAGGCGCGCCTTGCTGGTGATCTCCGCGCCCCAGGACGGGCCGACCGCCGAGAAAGAGATCTCGTTGGGGCTGATTCCGCCCAGTTCGGCCAGCGCGGCGGAGACGGCGGCAACTTCGGCGGTGTTGCCGGGCGCTACTTCGGCGCGCACCCGCACGACGCCTCCGCCGAGCTCCTGGATGCGGGCGTCGGCCTGCCCGACGGTGGCGAGGGCCTCGCGCACCTCAGCGACCGAGTGGCTGCCCAGCGGCGCCTCCCAGAACGTGCCGCCCTCGAACTCGATCCCCATGTTCAGGCCTCGGAAGATCCAGGCGCCGCCGGCGATCGCCAGCACGACCATCGACAGCACCACCGAGCGGCGCCAAAGCCGCTCGAAGTCGAGGTTCACCTGGTTGGCGTACATGCGCCGCAGGCCGGCCCGCACCGTCGAGGACCGCTCGCTCACGACCGTGCCTCCCCGGCGGCGGGATCGCCGGTGGCCGGTGCCGCCGGATCGCCCGCGGCGGCACCGGCCGCCGCGACCACTGTCGCCATCCCCACCAGCGCCGGACGCTCTGCGCTCCAGCGGGCCAAGCCCCGCACGACCGGGCGCAGGAAGAAGTAGGTGGCGATCAGGTCGAGGATGGAGGCGAAGGCCAGCATGGCGGCGAAGCCTCGCACCGAGCCGATCGTGAGCAGCCACAGGATGACGGCGCCGATGAGGGTGGCCAGGTTGGCCCAGAAGATCGTCCGGAACGCCACCGGGAACGCCTGCTCGACCGAGCTGCGCAGGGTGCGCCCTCCCAGCACGTCCTCCTTCAGGTGCTCGAAGTAGACCACGTTGGAGTCCAGCGACACGCCGATCGCCACGATCAGCCCGGTCACGCCCGCCAGGGTGAGCGCCAGGCCGCGGGTCTCCGAGAGGAACGACACGATCACCCACAGCAGCACGCCCGACACCCCCAGGCTGCCGAGCGCCGCCAGACCCAGGAACCGGTAGTACACCAGCATGTACAGCGCCACGAGCCCCAGACCTACGATCCCGGCGATCAGCCCGGCCCGCAGAGCGTCGCGCCCGAGGGTGGCCGAGACGGTGCGCACCAGGCCGGCCTCGGCCGGATCTTCAAAGACCAGCGGCAGGGCGCCGTAGTCCAGCACCAGCGCCAAGTCGCGCGCCTCGGTCTCGTTGAAGGCGCCGGTGATGTTGATGCGGTCGCGCTCGAACGCTGGGGCGTTCACGACCGGCGCCGACTCCACGACGCCGTCCAGCACGATGCCCAGAGTGCCGGTGGGGCAGACCAGCGGATCGGGCGCCTCGAAATAGCAGGCACCGGCGGCGGCGTTGAACCTGTCGATGCCCTCGGCGCCTTCGAGCGCGGTGACCTGGACGTTCCACTGCGCGAACTCCAAGACCGCCGTGGCGCTCTCGAGCGCTGAGCCGGTGACCAGCGCGGGCCCCATCAAGAAGTGTGAGACCTCGCCGTCCGCGTCGGGGCGACTAGGCAGGATCACCGTGGCATCCGCTTCATCGTCGCCGGGGTCTGTGAGCACCCCCTCCAGCAAGTCCTGCACGTTCAGCTCGCTGGGCACGGCGGCGTCGGGCGCCTCCTCGTCGCCGGAGCTGTCCTCCTCGCTGGACGCCTCGACGGTCGCCTGATACTCCTCGATCTCGGCGCGGGACACAGAGCGGGCCAGCAGCGGGCGGAAACGCAGCTCGGCCGTCTGGCCGACCAGATTGATCGCCCGGTCCTGATCGTCCACGCCGGGCAACTGAACCACGATGTTGCCGCCGGCGACGGTGATGTCGGGCTCGGCCACGCCGAGCGCGTCGACGCGGTTGCGGATGATCTCCAAAGCCTGCTCAAGGTCGTCTTGGGTGGGTGCGGTCTCCGCCGGCGCCGGTCGCAGCACCACTTCGACGCCGCCCTGCAGATCGAGGCCCAGCAGAGGCTCCTGATTCAACGTCAGGTTCCCGACGAGCAAGCCGACGGCAATGACGACGATGGCAACGAGCGACCGATTGCGGCGCAGGCCCGCCAGCAGGCGCCGGATCATGACTTTGGCCGGGTTCTCATCGGCTTGATCGGGTCATCGCGGCGGCTCAAGGGTGCGGGAACGAGAGAGCCCAGGGACTCGCGGAGACAGCGAGCGGCGTCGCCGACCCGCTTCACCCGCAGCCGATCAGTCCGAACTCTCGTCCTCCCAGTCGTGATAGGTGATCCGTTCGGCGATGGAGTCCCGCGTGACCTTGATGCGGACATTGTCAGCCACGTCCACGAGGACGGTCTGCTCGTCGAAGCTGGCGATCCGCCCGTAGACGCCGCTGGACATCAGCACCTCGTCGCCCACCTCGAGCTTGGAGAGCATCTCCCGGCGGTTCTTGGCTCGCCGCTGCTGGGGGCGCAGCAACACGAGCCAGAGCAGCGCCATGATGATGATGATCGGCAGGAAGCCGCCGAATCCGCTGCCGCCTTCGCCATCCTCAGAAGCGGTCGTGCAGGCCTGCGCGACGAGCAGGATCAGGAGGAATAGGGAACTGCGCACGTCACCCGCCTTGTGGTTCGGTTCTGGTGGTTCGGTTCTGGTGGTTCGGTTGTGGTCGCGCCGACGCTGGATCGAACCGGGCGCGCTGGGCAGGCTAGCCCGTCGGCGGCCGGGAGACGATACGGCCACGAGGCGACCAACGGGCACTCAGCGGTCCCAGACCGCCCGCACCGCCGCGGTGTGCGCCTCGAACCGCCCCGCGGCCACAGCACGGCGCGTCGCTTCCATCAGATCAAACAACCAGGCCAGGTTGTGCAGCGTCAGGAGTCGCGTCGCGGCCGTCTCGCCCACCATCAGCAAGTGGCGCAGATAGGCGCGCGACCAGCGCCCGGCCGGATCGCCCGCCAGGGCCTCATCCAGCGGACCGTCGTCTCGGGCGAAGCGGGCGTTCGTGAGGTTGAGGCGGCCCTCGGAGGTCAGGACGGTGCCGTGACGGGCCAGACGGGTCGGCAGGACGCAGTCGAACATGTCGATCCCGACGCTGACGGCCTCGATGATGCTGAGCGGGTCGCCGACGCCCATGAGGTAGCGGGGACGGTCCGCGGGCAGCATCTCGACCGCGGCCTGCATCGGCTCGAGCCGCTCGTGGCGCTCCTCGCCCACCGAGAGCCCGCCGACGGCGTAACCCTCGAAGCCGATCTCCACGGTCCGGGCCGCGCTGGCGCGGCGCAGGTCGACGTCGACGCCGCCCTGCACGATGCCGAACTGAACTTGTGTCCGCGGCGCCGCGGACAGGTGGGCGGCGCGGGCGCGGGCCGCCCAGTCGGCCGTGCGCTCGACCGCGCTCTCGACGACAGGGCGCGGCGACGGCAGCGGCGGGCACACGTCCAGCGCCATGGCGATGTCCGAGCCCAGCTGCGCCTGCACCTCGACGGCCCGCTCGGGTGTGAGGGTGTGGGTGCTGCCGTCGTAGGTGGAGCGGAACGTGGCGCCCTCGTCGCTCAGCTTCGGCTCCAGGCTCATGACCTGATAGCCGCCGGAGTCGGTGAGGACGTGGCCCGACCAGTCCATGAAGCGGTGCAGGCCACCGCGTTCAGCGATCAGCTCCGCGCCGGGGCGCAGCATGAGGTGGTAGGTGTTGGCCAGCACGACGGCAGCGCCGAGAGCCTCCAGGTCGGCGCTGGTGAGGGTGCGCACTGCGCCGCGGGTCCCGACCGGCATGAACGTCGGGGTGGCGAAGGATCCCCGCAGCGTCCGCACCTCGCCGGCGCGGGCGGCGCCGCTGCGGGCGGTCTCGGTGAAGCTCAGCATCGCCGTCACCCGCAGCGGCGAACCAGCATGGCGTCGCCGAAGGAGCCGAAGCGGTAGCCCGACTTCAAGGCGCTCTCGTAGAGCCGTCGCCAACGCTCGCCCACGAACGCCGCCAGCAGGCACAGCAGAGACGACCGCGGCATGTGGAAGTTGGTGAGCAACACGTCGCTGACCGCGAAGCGGTACGGGGGGCGGATAAAGAGGTCGCTGGCACCCGTCAGGTCTCCGCTGGCCGCCGCGGTCTCCAGGGCGCGCACCACCGTGGTCCCCACGGCCACGACCCGCCGCGCCCGCTGGCATGCCTCCCACGTGCTGGGCGGGATTGTGTAGCGCTCGCTGTGCATGACGTGGTCCTCTAGCCGCTCGGCGGTGATCGGGCGGAAAGTGGCGACGCTGATTCCCAGATCGAGAGACGCCACGGCGATTCCCGCGGCGGCAAGGCCGGCGAGCACCGTCTCACTGAGGTGCAGGCCCGCCGTGGGCGCCGCCGCCGAGGTGGGTCGCTGGGCGTAGATCGTCTGGTAGCGCGCCGCGGGCACCCGACGGCGAATGTAGGGAGGCAGCGGCACCTCGCCAAGCTCCTCCAGCATGGCCGCGATGCTGGGGTGCGCCAGCGCCGTGACCTGCCGGCGACCGTCCGGGTGGGCCGGCCCGACCATCAGCACCCGCCGGCCCGACTCGTCGGACAGCGCCGTCTGCGGCGGTACCCGGCGGCTGGGCCTCACCAGCGCCTCGGCGGTCGCCTCCGGCACCGGGGTCGTCACCAGCACCTCCACCTTCCCGCCGGTCGGCTTGCGCAGCTGCAGGCGGGCCGGCGCCACGCGCGTGTCGTTGAGGACCACGACGTCGCCGTCTCGCAGCAGGCTCGGCAGGTCGCACACCCGGCGATGGCGAATCGGACCGCCGCCGTCGCCGCCGGCCACGAGGAGCCGGGCGTCGTGGCGCGGCTCGAGGGGCTGCTGTGCCACGGCCTCCGGCGGCAGCTCGTACTCCAGCTCGCCGGTGCGCATCAGTCGAACAGGCCGGCGGGCCTCTCTTGGTCGGCGTCGGCAAGGCAGTCCGCCGCCGGCTGCTCGCTGGGCGGCTCGAGCCCGAGGTGCTCCCAGGCCGCCGGCATGGCCACGCGGCCCCGCGGGGTGCGCATCATAAGACCCTGGGTGATCAGGAACGGCTCGTAGACCTCCTCTACCGTCTCGGCCGGCTCGCTGACGCTGATAGCGAGCGTGGACAGGCCCACCGGCCCGCCGCCGAAGCCGCGGCAGAGCGCCTCCAGCACGGCGCGGTCTTGGCGGTCCAGGCCGCGCCCGTCCACGCCGAAGACCGACAGCGCCGCCTCGGCGGTGGCCTCGTCGATCCGACCGTCGCCCTCGACTTGGGCGAAGTCACGCACGAGGCGCAGCAGCCGGTTGGCGATGCGCGGCGTGCCCCGCGCCCGTCGGGCGATCACCGATCCGGCGACCGGCGTGATGTCCACCCCGAGGATGCCGGCGGTGCGCGCCACGATCTGTTCAAGCTCGACGGGCGGGTAGAAGTCCAGCCGGGCGGTGAAGCCGAAGCGGTCCCGCAGCGGACCGGTGATCATCGAGACTCGGGTCGTGGCGCCGATCAGGGTGAAGCGCGGCAAGTCGAGAGGGATCGAGCGGGCGGCGGGGCCTTTGCCCAGCACGATGTCGACCCGGAAGTCCTCCATCGCCGGGTAGAGGACCTCCTCCACGGCTCGGCTCAACCGGTGGATCTCGTCGATGAAGAGCACGTCTCCCTCGGCCAGCTTGGTCAGGATGGCGGCGAGGTCTCCCGCCCGCTCCAGCGCCGGCCCGGAGGTGGTCTGCTGCGCCACCCCCATCTCGGCGGCAACGATCCCCGCCAGCGTGGTCTTGCCCAGCCCTGGAGGCCCAGCGAACAGCAGATGCTCGGTTGTCTGGCCACGCCCGCGCGCCGCGCCGCAGATGATGCCGAGGTGCCGCTTCAGCTCGCTCTGGCCGACGAAGTCGTCCAGGCGCGCCGGTCGTATGCCGAGCCGGTCCGCGTGCTCGTCGCGACGCTCGCCCGCGTCGGCGCCCGCCGCTAGCACCTCGGTCCGCATCGCTCGCTCCTGTCCGCCGCTGGCCCGGCCGGTCCGCTCAGCGAGTGCCCGAGAGCTGCCGCAGCGCCTCGCGCAGCAGCTCCGAGGCGTCCCCGTCGCCGGGCAGCCCGCTCAGCACCTCGTTGACCTCGTCGTCGCGGTAACCCAGCTGACCCAGCGCGGCCCGCACGTCGCTGTGGGTGCCGTCAGCGCCCACCTCCGCCGCGGGGACGACGCCAGTGAACTCCTGAACCCCCAGGCGCGCTTGCAGCTCGACCAGCAGCCGCTGCGCCGTCTTCGTCCCGACGCCCGGCACCCGGCACAGCGCGTCGATGTCGCCCGCTGCCAAGAGTGCCTGCAGCGCCGCCGGGTCGTGGGTGCCGAGAATCGACAGCGCCAGGCTCGGGCCGACGCGGTTGGCGCCGAGCATCGCCTCGAAGCAGCGCAACTCGGCGGGCGAACCGAAGCCGTAGAGAGTCTCGGCGTCCTCGCGCACATGGTGATGCACGTAGAGCAACACCTCGCCACCCGCCTGACCGACCCACCGAAGCGTGGCATCGCCCACCGTCACGCGGTAGCCGATTCCACCGACCTCCACGAGCAGCTGGTCGAGGTGGCGGTCCAGCAGACGGCCCCGGAGCGATCCGATCACCGAGTCGCTGCCACCATGGTCGGCGGGGCGGCCGGCGGCGGGGCGGGGGCTTATACACAACTGACGCGGCCGCCGATCGTACGCGTGTTGATCTCGGAGGTCGCCGTATCATGAAAAAAAAGGGGGGGGGGGGGGGGGGG
>VXNF01000065.1 GCA_009840735.1 Acidimicrobiia bacterium
CAACGACCTCACCAACACCCAAACAGCCCCATCCTTGACATAGAAGCTCAGCTAGAGGCGGAGGACAGCCCGCCGGGTCAGTTCCCCGCCTTCGGGATCCACCACGGTGCCGGTGGACTCCAGCGCGATCACACCGAGCAGTGGCTCGCAGCCGTCGTCGCCGAAAATGACCCGGACCGCCGCCAGATCATCCATGAACTCGAATTCAGCGAACGCCGTGTCGAACTCGTGCTCGCTGCCATCCGCCAACCGGTAGGACCGCTTCGCCCGCGGCTCGATGCCGATGGCTTCCAAGCACCGGCGCGGCACCAGGCTGTCCGTGGCACCCGTGTCGACCAGGAAGCGCCCCTCCCAACAGCGCTGGCGCTCCAGCGGATTCCGCACCGTCACCATCACATGCGTCTGCCCCACACTCATCCTCCTTGATCGCGACAACCCAGCCATGCGGCCAGCACGACTGAGCGTAAGACATACTCCCCACACTTTCAACCTGCAAACATATTGAAACATGCGTCAATATATCGTCGACGCGCAGCCAGGCTCGGCAGGACGGGGCCCGTGGCAGGGAGTCGTGCGGGCGTGGCCTGGACTCAGAAGCAGGTGAGGACGTCCAAGGCTCTGCTGCGGGTCAGCTGTTCGTGGTAGCGCTGGTTGTCGTAGGAACGCAGGCATCCGTAACAGCTCGAGTCGTCTCCGCATTCACAGTGCTCGACAACCCGCCGCGCTGCCTGCAGAAGTTCTGGGAATCGCTCCGCGATGCGCGCCGCGTGACCCGCGCCTCCGGGCACGGCATCGAATAGCACCAGGTTGATCTCGCCGGCCTGCCCCGACGGGCGGAGGGTGCCGTTCACGTCGCTCCGGGTGATGCCGATCTCGGGCACGCCTTCGAGCAAGGCGTACAGCGTGCTGCGAGCCTGCGGCGTCGTCATCGGCTTCGGCGACCGCACCTCCACGACGTCGGTCAGGTATTGGTGCCCCAGGTGAGCGAACGCGAGGCGGCCGGCGCAGTCACGACCCGAGCCGGGACGTGTGTGGCCAGCCGCGGGAGCCTTGCCCAGCGCTGGCGCGGCTGCCGCGTGTCCGCAGGTGAAGCAGATTCGGAAGCCCCTGCCTGCAGGCCCTCGGTTGATGACGGTGATCTGGCCTTGCGGGCTGGTGCGGATGTCGACCGCGCGCCTGCCGACCGCGCGCCTGCCGCAGGGCACTGTCTCGAACTCCGGAGGATCGGACATGTAATCGCTGAAGCGAAACTCGGAGAATCCGGTCCGGGGAGGACGGGACTCCCCAGGTTTCTCGCTGCACCGCTGGCCGACGAATCCGAACATGGGGATGACGAACCGCCCGGCCGCCGATTGCGCCGTCGAGTCGGAGCAGTTCACACAGTCTCCGGGTTCCTCGCCGATTCGGGTGCGGAACACGCCACAGTCTGCGCAGACCGACCAGCTATGGGTAGGTAGACCGAGGCCCGGGGGAATGCGTAGTCCAGCGCTTTCCCAGAGGGCACCGTCTGCAACGACGCGGGACCCCGGCGCGAACTCGGTGATTCCGAGGCGGAGATCTCGCGTGAGTTCCAACCGCTCGGCCTGTGGATCGCCGCTCCTCCGGGCATCCAGCGAGACCACGTCGACAGGGAAGCCGTACTTCGGCAGCACTACTCGCTGGGCCAGGTAGTCAATCAGTCGCCGCCCTCTGAGTGTCCGCTCGACACGCAAGAGGCCTTGCTGACGACCGGCCAATCTCTCGGCTTGGGCACCCTCTCCCGCTGCTCGCGACCGACTGATCTGCAGTTCGACGTCGTCGAGTTCCTCGTCAATGCCCGTCAGGTCCTGTCGCACCTCCTCTTCGGCACGCCGCAGCCAGCCACACGCGACGTTCGTGTCGCTGAACTCAGCCAGCGCGTCGACCCAGCTCCAGTCGTTCGTGCCGATGGTCGAGGACACCTCCGACGGCACGATCCGCGAGATTGCCGCGCCGAGCTTGACGGGGTGGGTCCGCAGCCATTCCACGAACCGCTGCACCGGGGCGACGGACTCCTCAGGTTCAGGCGCCATGAAGAAAGACCCCACCGTCTTGTGCCACTCGCCACCGTTGGCGACCTGCGCACGTTCGAATGCCGCGAACGCCACAGCGTGAACATGCCGTCGCACGATCCAGGGATTATGGAGCGAGACGATCGGAACGCTGAGTCTCCCCTCCACGAGATCAACGGGATTGCGGAAGTAGTGAAGGTCGTGACTGCGCCGTTGCGCGAACGTCACGCTGAGAGCCGCTGAGCCGGTGCGCCGCCCGGCTCGACCGGAGCGCTGCACGTAGTTGGCAGGCGAGGGCGGCACGTTCCGCAAGAGAATGGCTTGGACCTCGCCCACGTCGACGCCCAACTCGAAGGTCGTGGAACAGCTCAAGACGTTCACGTCGCCGTCCACGAATCCCTGCTGAAGCTCTGCTGCGTACGCTGCGTCCAGTTGTCCTGTGTGCTCTGCCACATGCATTCCGACGGGTTGGAGCGACGTGTACAGGTGGCGGTAGTGAGCGTCGGGCGATGCGACGGCCGGATGCAGCGTGCCCGGACACCGATACGAGGGGCATACTCCGCTGACCGATCGCCACCAGATCTGACGACAGGAGTCGCAGCGGTATGGAGGCTCAGCCTCGGATGCTGGACGGATCACGACCCGCTCGGGGTCGATGGCAAAGACCTGGCCGTGTTGCTTGTGGTAACACGGCTTGAGGATCTTGAGCAACGGGCTGTTGGGCGCCGCCAACCATCTAGTCCATATATTCCGGAGTAGCGCGAGGGGATCAGTCCCCGGCGACCGTCGCGCGAGAAGTCTCGACAGATAGTCCAACCGGCGATTGCTGCCGTTGCCAGGGACCCACGCCAGTATCCGACGGGCTGACCCCTCGTAGCGCACATGGGTCACCACGTTCCGAGGCGCGAACTCGGGTCTGTCCACCTCGACTCCCTCGGGAAGATGCACGGCTGCTTGCAACCGGAGCGTCTCGAGCAGCACCCGAGCCAGATCGAGAGCCTCGGATTCAGTGAAGCCGAGCGCCAGTATCGCCTCGGGTACGTGAACGGCCTTGGGCAACGCGAAACCAATCTCGGCAAGACCCACGCCATCGAGGCTCTGGCGGCGGTCCACGGCGAGAATCTCCCGCATGAGCCACGCCCGCACCTCGGTGCGGTTACGCATCTGCCCGTCGTCCTCGTCGAGGACGAGCCGACGTTCAGCCTCGCGGCGAATCGGTTCCACGAGATCGCCGAACCGGGGATGTTCCTCTGCCAGCCGCTCGGCAGTCATCCAGATCAGGCGTCGCTGGATCGCCTGTAAGTAGGTGCGGCAGAGGTACGGGGCGAAGAACGCTGCGGCCTGGCGGGAGTCAGAGAAGGACAGGAGCCTCCGGCCTCCGCCTACGCGTGCAGATACTCCGGGCGCTGTGCTGGCCGGGAGAGCTTGGTAGAGCGCAGTGGCGAACACCGCCACCGGGGCGTCCTGGCTCGTAAGGAACCGCAGCACGATCGGCTTGGTGCTGCGACCGCCGCAGTCCAGGCATCGGCGGAGGGGCTCCCCGCGTCGAGCCGGATGGGCGACGGTGACCTCGACGGTCATGCGTGGCGCGCAGACGCACGACTCCGCGAGTCCTTCGGTGAGGGCACCGCATCGCGTGCAGAGCCTGCGCCGATCTATGTCGGTCTCGGCCTCCTCGTCGGACACGACAGCCTGCTCGTCCTCGTCCGCTGCTTCGTCCCCCGCGCCTTCGGCGGACACGAGGAGGTAGCGGAGGTCGGCGTCGTGCGGGCCAGCCCAGCCGAAGAGGGTGCGGCCGTCGTCATCGAGATCAGTTCGGCCCAGGAGATACGAGGCGCCACACTTCATGCAGACTCCGGACTCGAACATCCTCGATTCGCCACGACCGTCTGCGCAGGCCGGGCAGAGCTCGTGCCGGTTGAGCCGGAGGCGGGGCTGCCCATCGGGGTGCTCGGGCGAGCAGCAGATGAAAGCTCCTTCCAGTGCTCGTACGAAGTAGTGGTAGCGGGCCGGAACGAGGGGTGCCCGTGTAGCCGGCGACTGAACACGGCTACACACATCGACGAGAGCGACAAGATGCTGATCGTGACCGGCGCTGCCGCCGAACAACCTGCGGGCAACTTCGACAACATCGACGGCGCCCGAGGCGAGCAATTCCTGCAAGCCAACCACATGACGCTCGGTTCGAAGCATCAAGCCGAGCCTGTCCTGCACGGATTCTCCCGGACCGGATTCAGGCGCACCGCGGGAAAGCAGTAACTCGACCAGATCGTCTGCGACAGTGCCACGACTCAGGCAGGCGAGCATGGCTTCGAAGTCCTCGGGTTCGGCCTCCCAACTCGGTACTGCCTGACGAAGTTGCTGATGCTTTGGTGAGACTATGTCCTGCCGGGCCGGATCGGCCTCGGCGTACTCGACCTTCTCGTCGAACAGG
>VXNF01000080.1:0-5129 GCA_009840735.1 Acidimicrobiia bacterium
ACGCGGCCGGTCTGCAGCACCCAGCCCCTGTCGGCGATGGACAGGGCCATGTTGGCGTTTTGCTCCACCATGAAGATGGTGAGGCCAGCGGCGTGGATCTGCTCGATGAGGTCGAAGTTCTGCTTCACGAGGGCGGGCGCCAACCCCATGGAGGGCTCGTCCATCAGCAGCACCTTGGGCCGGGACATCAGCGCCCGGCCGATAGCCACCATCTGCTGCTCGCCGCCCGAGAGGGTCCCGGACTTCTGGCTGAGGCGTTCCTTGACGCGGGGAAACAGCTCGAACACCCGCTCCATGTCCGCGGCGATGCCGTCGGAGTCGTTGCGCAGGTAGGCGCCGAGCTGCAGGTTCTCCCGCACGGTGAGCCGCTGGAACAGCCGGCGGTTCTCGGGCACCATGGTGACGCCTCGCTCCACTCGGTAGGCGGTGGAGCGGTCGTTCACCACTTCGCCGTTGAGCACCACCTGCCCGGTGGTGGGTGTCACCATGCCGAGCAGGGTCTTGAGGGTGGTGGACTTGCCGCTGGCGTTGCCTCCCAGCAGGCAGACCATCTCGCCGGGGTAGATAGCCAGGTTCACGTCCTTGAGGGCGTGAACCGCGCCGTAGTGCGTGTTGACCGAGCGCATCTCCAGCAGCGGCACAGTGGCGGGGGCCGGGTCGCTCATGACTTGATCGCGTCCTCGATGATGGTGTCCTGACCGAGGTAGGCCTCGATCACCCGGGGATCCATCGAGACATCGGCGTAGTCGCCCTCGGTTAGCAGCTCGCCGTGGTTCAAGACGATGACCCGGTCCGAGACGTCCCGAACGACGGACATGTCGTGCTCGATGAACACGATGGCGAAGCCCCACTCCTCTCGCAGCCGGCCGATGAGGCCGGTCAGCTCGGCGGACTCCACGGGGTTCATGCCCGCCACCGGCTCGTCGAGGAGGAGGAGCTTGGGCTGGGTGGCCATGGCCCGGGCGATCTCCAAGCGGCGTCGGTTGGCGTAGGACAGCACCGAGGCGGGCTGGTTGAGCCGGAACCCCACAAGACGGCTGCCGAAGAATCCGAGGGCTTTCTCGCCCCGAGCCTGGATCTCGTCCTCCTCCTGGCGGAAGGCCCGCGTGTTGAACAGCGCCCCGAAGGCACCCCGCTTCGTGCGGCAGTGCTGGGCCACCATGACGTTCTCGAGGATCGTCATGTTGGTGAACAGCCGAACGTTCTGAAACGTCCGGGCGATGCCGCGGGCGGTGACCTGGTTGGGGTCGAGGCCTAGCAGCGTCGAACCTTCGAAGCGGATGTCGCCGCCGGTGACGGGCACCATGGCGGAGATCGCATTGAACAGCGTCGTCTTGCCGGCGCCGTTGGGGCCGATGACCGACACGATCTCGCCCTCGCGCACCTCGATGTTGAGCCCGTTGACCGCCTTAAGGCCGCCGAAGTCGACGTCGAGGTCCCGGATCTCCAGCAGCGGGGCGGCGCCGGCGCTCACGAGCGCTCCGCCGTCTCGGGCTCGTCGCCGGCTTCCTCGTCGGCTTCGACTTGGCCTCGAAGCCAGGCGTCCTGCAGGAACTCTTCCTGGTGCAGCTCGCGGGATCGGCGTGCGCTGGGGATGAGCCCTTCGGGCCGGGCCAGCATCATCCACACCAGCAGAGCTCCGTAGATCAGCAGCTTGAACTCGGAGAACTCCTGCAGCAGGCCGGGCTGCTTGGGTCCGCCCAGCACGCCGATGAGCAGCGCCGCACCGGCGATCACGCCGATGATGCTGCCCATGCCGCCGAAGATGACCACCACCAGGATGACCATCGACACCAGGATCAGGAAGCTCGACGGGAACACCGAGCCGACCTTGTTGGCGAAGATGGCACCGCTGAAGGAACCCAGGATGGCGCCCACCACGAAGGCCAGCAGCTTGACGTTGACGGTGTTGATGCCCATGGCCTCGGCCACGGTTTCGTCCTCGCGCACCGCCATCCAGGCGCGCCCCAGACGCGAGCGTTCCAGGCGCCACGAGACGTAGATGGCGATGGCGCAGAAGACCAGCACCAAGTAGAAGATGTTGCGCGGGTTGGTGCCGTCGATGGTCGTGATGCCGAAAATCTCCACTCCACCAATGGCGGTGATGCCTTGTGCCCCGCCGAACCACCCCGAAAGCCAGTCCGACAGGAACAGCAGCCGGATGATCTCGCCGAACCCCAAGGTGACGATGGCCAGGTAGTCACCCCGCATCCGTATGACCGGCGCCCCGATGAACAGGCCCACCAGTCCGGTGATGACGACGACGAAGATGAGCGCCACGAACCAAGGCAGCTCCGGGTTGATCCGCGGCGAGGTGGCCGCCGTGAGCACCGCCGCGGTGTAGCTGCCAACCGCGAAGAAGGCCACGTAGCCGAGGTCCAAGATGCCGGCGAGGCCGACGACGATGTTGAGTCCCAGCGCCAGCAGCACGAACAGGCCGACGTTGGCGAGCAGCTCATTGGTGAGGCTGCCGACCAGCAGCGGCACCACGATCATGACCGCCGCGGTCAACAGAATCAGCCCGGCGTTCGCCTTGGTGCGCGCCGGACCTTCGAGGGTGTTGATCCGCGCGCGGGCGGCCTTCAGGCGACCGCGCCCGAAGAACGAAGCCACCCCGGCGATGGCGGCGGCCACCCCGGCGCCAGCGCCGGTGAGGCCACCCCGGCGGGCGTAGAACCACTCGGCCACCGGCTCCAGCCCGACGCCGCTCACGAGGTCGACGACGAGCTGTTCGAGGATCGCGGCGAGCACGACCACGAACGCCATCGTCAGCAGCGTCCGCCGCCAGCGGGTCGGTAGCAGCCGCAGACCGCCGCCGACGAGGCCTCCAACGGCGCCGATGCCCAGCCAGATCAGCACGCCGAAGACCGGTCCGCGGTTGAACGAGAGCAGATCCCGCAGCTGTGGGCTCCAGTTGACCAGCGGCTCCCGGATGTCGAAGTGGGTGATGAGAATCACCAGCAGCGACAGGCCCGCTCCCGCCAGCGTTCCTGCCAGGGTGCCGCCGAGCAGTTCGTACCGGCCGGCCCGGTGGATCGGTACGCCCTCCAGCTTGACCTGCCGGCCGATGCGGTTGCCCGCGATGACGGGGATGACCCCGATGAACAGGTAGCCGAGGCTGAGCAGCGACTCGATCACGGGACGCTCGTCGAGCCGCACCGGCATGGCCGTCAGGGAGACGAACATCTGCACGAAGGCGGCCGTGGCGCCGAGGCGCGCCAAGCGGCGCCAGTCCAAGTCGCGGGCGCGGCGCGGCGGGGCGAACTCCGCGAGGGCGCTGGGGCGAGTCTCGGTGGCTGTCATGTGCGGTCCTCGGCCCGCAGCTTCTCACCGAAGATGCCGCTGGGCCGCAGCAGCAGCACGCCGATCAGCATGGCGAAGGCGACGGCGTCGCGCAGCTGCGACACCCCGCTGACACCGAGCGGCTCCAGTACCAGCAGCGGACCCACTGACTCGGCGATGCCGATGAACAGCCCGCCGACCATCGCCCCGCCCAAGTTGCCGATACCGCCCACGACCGCTGAGCTGAAGGCCTTGATGCCGGGCAGGAATCCGGTGTTGTGGATGACGCTGCGGAACAGGATTCCCCAGAGGATGCCGGCCATGCCGGCGAAGGCGCCGCCCACGGCGAACACCTTCACGATGGTGCGGTTCACGTCGATGCCCATGAGTGAGGCGATCTCGGAGTCCTCGGCCACCGCCCGCATGGCCTTGCCCACCTTGGTGCGCTCCACCAGGAACCACAGAGCGGCCATCGAGACGGCGGCAGCCACGATCACCATGATCTTGGCCCCCTCGATCTCCAAGAAGGTGTGCTTGTCCCGCAGCCAGTCCGGCACCGCCGGGTACGCCTTGCTGGCCGGGCCGAACAGCACGATCGACATGTTCTGGATGAAGAACGACACGCCGATGGAGGTGATGAGCGGTATGAGCCGGGGCGCTCCCCGCAGCGGCCGGTAGGCCAGCCGCTCCATGACCACCGCCAAGAACATGGACACGAGAATCGAGCCGAACATAACCAGCGCTAGGGCACCGATGAAGTTGCTCTCCCAGAGGCCCGCGTCGGCCAGCTTGTTCGAGGTGATCATGCCGGTCATGGCACCCATCATGAAGACTTCGCCGTGGGCGAAGTTGATGAACCCCAGCACGCCGTAGACCATGGAGTAGCCGAGCGCGATCAGCCCGTACATGGCCCCTTGGGCGATGCCGGAGATCACCAGCCCCCGGAACTGGGCGCCGGTGAGACCGGTGGCGTCGGGGTTGGCCCAGCGGGCGAAGGCGTTGTCGGTGCTGATCTCCTGGGCGACGAACGCTGCCAAGCCGACGAGGACAAGCCCGACCGCGAAGACGCGCAGGACAGTGAGGAAGCGGTCGACGCCGGTGCGGGGCGCCCCGGTGCGGGGCGCCCACTTACCGATCATCTGATTCTCCTCACGGCCTGCAACTGTAGGCGTAGGCGCGGGGCTCGGGCTCGTCTTGGGTTTGGCCTCGGTGGTCTACGGGGCGTAGGAGAAGACCACGTTCTCGATGCTGGCCTCGGCGTTCTCCTCGCCGCCGATGTTCTGAACGACGGTGATGCGGGCGGCGCCGCAGTCGCCGAAGTCGTCGCAGTTGATCGTGCCGATGAGGCCGCTGTAGCCCCGGAGCTGGTTGAGGTAGTCACGCACGCCCTGGCGGTCGATCACCAGTGTGTCCCCCTCCACCCAGGAGGCAGCCACGATGGCGTCGAGCAGCATGGCGGTGGCGTCGTATCCGTGGCCCCAGAACGCCGAACCCGGGCGCTCGCCGTAGGCCGCCTCGTAGGCCGCCAGGAAGTCGTTGGCGTTCTTGCCGGTGCTCTGGTTGACGTTGTCGCCGAACCGCTGGTCGGGACCCGAGAAGTACATGCCCGCGCTCTGCGGCAGCGACAGGTAGTTGATGGTCAACACGCCGTCGGCGGCCATCAGCACCGTGTCCTCCAGGCCCGGCACGCCCGGCGCCTGATCGGCGATGAAGTCCGCCGCCGGCTGGAAGATCGGGAAGAACAACGCACCGGGGCTGCCGGCGGCGACCTCGGTCAGCACCGGCACCATGTCGGTGTCGTCCTTGTTGACCGCGCTGAAGCCGGTCACCGTTCCGCCGAGCTCCGC
>VXNF01000080.1:5229-25835 GCA_009840735.1 Acidimicrobiia bacterium
CGGTGTCGTCCTTGTTGACCGCGCTGAAGCCGGTCACCGTTCCGCCGAGCTCCGCAAACGCGTCGGTGAAAGCCTGGGCGAGGCCCTGCGTGTAGGGGTCGCCGTCGTGGATCGCCGCGGCGGTGCCGATGCCCAGTTCGTTGTACACGAACAACGCCATCGCCTGGCCCTGGAACAGGTCGTTGTGGGCCGTGCGGTAGTAGCCCACGCTGTAGTTGGGCCCTGCCGTGCCCGCCAGGTCCGAGGTCAGCGCCGGCGAGGTGTTGCCGCCGGAGATCATCGTCATGCCCGCCGAGGTGATGAGCGGCGCCGCCGCCACCGCCGCGCCAGAGCACGAAGTGCCGATCACGCCGACCACGTCGCTGTCGGCCACGATGGTCTGCGCCGCCGCCTGGCCGCCGTCGTTTGAGCAGAGGTCATCCAGCGAGGCGCCGAGGTCCACGTCGAAGCCGCGCACGGGGCCGTAGTCCTCAATCGCCAGCACCACCGCCCGATCGATCGGCAGACCGAAGTTGGCGTTGTCGCCGGTGATGGCGTTCAGCGAGCGGATCTGCACCGCGTCGCCGGCGTCGACCCGCACCGTGCCCAGCGAGCCGTCGCCGAACGGGGTCTCGAGCTCGATCGGGGGGATCGACCCGGCCTCGGCAGCCGAGCCCAGCGGCGAGAACGAGAAGACCACGTTCTCGATGCTGGCCTCGGCGTTCTCCGCGCCGCCGATGTTCTGGATCACCGTGATGCGCGCCGCGCCGCAGTCGCCGAAGTCGTCGCAGTTGATCGTGCCGATGAGGCCGCTGTAACCCTCGACGTTGTTGAGGAAGTCCCGCACGCCTTGGCGGTCGATCACGAGGGCGTCGCCGTCGATGTAGGAGGCGGCGTCGATGGCGTCAAGCAGCAGCGTCGTGGCGTCGTAGCCGTGCCCCCAGAACGCCGACCCCGGGCGCTCGCCGTAGGCCGCCTCGTAAGCGGCCAAGAAGTCCACGGCCGTCTTGCCGGTGCTCTGGTTCACGTTGTCGCCGAACCGCTGGTCGGGACCGGAGAAGTACATGCCGACCGTCTGCGGCAGCGACAGGTAGTTAGTGGTCAACACGCCGTCGGCGGCCATCAGCAGCGTGTTCTCCAACCCCGGCACGCCCGGCGCCTGATCGGCAATGAAGTCCGCCGCAGGCTGGAAGATCGGGAAGAACAACGCACCGGGCGTCCCGGCGGCGACCTCGGTCAGGACCGGCACCATGTCGGTGTCGTCCTTGTTGACCGCGCTGAAGCCGGTCACCGTTCCGCCGAGCTCCGCGTAGGCGTCGGTGAACGCCTGGGCGAGGCCCTGCGTGTAGGGATCGCCGTCGTGGATGGCCGCGGCGCTGTCGATGCCCAGCTCGTTGTAGACGAACTCGGCCATTGCCGCGCCCTGGAACAGGTCGTTGTGGGCCGTGCGGTAGTAGCCGACGCTGTAGTTGGGCCCTGCCGTGCCCGCCAGGTCCGAGGTGAGCGCCGGCGAGGTGTTGCCGCCGGAGATGAGCACCATGCCCGCCGAGGTGATCAGCGGCGCCGCCGCCACGGCTGCGCCCGAGCACGAGGTGCCGACCACGCCGACCACGTCGCTGTCGGCCACGATGGTCTGCGCCGCGGCCTGGCCGCCGTCGTTGGAGCACAGGTCGTCCAGCGAGGTTCCCAAGTCCACGTCGAAGCCCTTGACCTGGCCATAGTCCTGGATCGCCAGCACCACCGCCCGATCGATCGGCAGACCGAAGTTGGCGTTGTCGCCGGTGATGGCGTTCAGCGAGCGGATCTGCACGGCGTCGCCGGCCTCGACCCGCACCGTGCCCAGCGAGCCGTCGCCGAGATGGGTCATGTCGGCTGCGGTGCCGTCGTCCATGGATCCGTCGTCGTCCATGGTGTCCCCGGCGTCGTCACCCGCTGGTGGGGTGACCGCTGGGGGAGGCTGAGCTGCCCCGTCATCGTCGGCGCCGCAGGCAGCGGCCACGAGGGCTACGCTGAACAGCGCTGCGAGCAGCGAGAACAGAAGGCGCCTCTCCGTACCGAACTTGAACATGCCGATCCCCTCCTTGTCGAGTCGACGTTCCACGGGGAGACTAGTCCCCGACTGAGCCGTTCCAAGGCAAGATTAGTCGGCGGCTGAGCCAATATGGGCCATCCGGCGGACTGCCCCCCCCGATTTTGGTCCGGAATCTGAGGTTCACGGGTCTGGCTGGCCAGAGCAGATCGTGCCGAACAGCCTCCCGTCGCCTCAGGTCTCGGCGCGCCACAGCGGCTCACGGGGAGCATCGAAGAGGACGCCGGCGACATCCCCCCGCACCGAGCCGAAGGCGTGCTCCACCCAGATGTCGGGACCGGCCAGCGGGGACGGCAGACCGTCCTGGGCGAAGAATCCCACGCCGGTGCACTCCACCGGGTGGGCCCGAAGCTCCCCGCCGACGGCCCGGCAGTGATAGACCAGCGAGTAGGTGGGCACCGACGTGAAGCCGTGGCGCATGCTGTCGAGCACGGCGATCAGCCGGACCGGCTCGCAGTCGATGCCGGTCTCCTCGGCCACCTCCTTGACCGCGATCTCTGAGGAGGAGTACCCCACGTCGGCCCAGCCGGTGGGGTAGAGCCAGTACCCCGAGTCCGCTCGGCGGATCAGCAGCACCCGCCCGTCGTCGTCGCTCACGACCGCCCCCACGGCGACTTTGGGGGTGACGTAGCCGGGGACGCCTTTGCCGACCGCGGCGATCCACTCGGTGATCTGGCCGGCAGGGTCGAAGCAGCGGCCCGCCGCAGCGGCGATGTCGGCGGCCACGGCCAGCACCTCCTCAAATCGCTCGCGCTCGTAGTGACTCTCGGTGAACCCCAGTCCGGTGCGGGCGATGCCGGCGAGCGCCTCGCTCCAGCGCAGCAGCTCCAGCTCGCCGATGGGGTCCTCAGCCGGGCTGCCGCTGGGGCTGGCGGGCCGGGTGCCGGCGCCCTGCCGCGAGCGACCTGCGGGGCCGCTGGGCGGTGGCACCGTCATGGCGACGGCGCGAGGCCCGATGCCTCGCGCACCGCCTCGGCGATCTCCCTGAGTCGCCGGGGGTCGGTGATCTTGCCGTCGGCGGCGTCGTACACGTAGAACGAGTCCACCACGTGGTCGCCGAGGGTCTGGACTCTGGCCTGGCTGATGTGGAGCCCCGAACGCAGGAGCGCCTCGGTGATCCGGTGGAGCAGGCCGAGGCTGTCGGGCGCCGCCACCTCGATCACCGTCACCGCGGAGATCTCGTTGTCGAAGCGCACGTAGGACTCGGTCACCGGCTCGGGGGCGAGGACGCCGCCCGCACCCGAAGCGGCGTGCGCCCAGCGCGCCAGCCGCTCGCCTGGCACCAACTCGCCCGCCAGAGCGGCGCGGACGTCGGCCAGGACCGGCGCCCATTCCAGCCCCGCCGCGCCCGGCGCCGGCTCCACGAACACAGCCAGCGCGGTCATGCCCCCGGCGCTGTGGACCGCCGCGGCGAGGACGTTCAGGCCGTTGAGGCTGATGGCGCCCGCCACGGCCCCCAGCACGGTCGGGGCGCTCGGCACCACGACCACGAGTCGCCGGTCGGAGACCTCCAGCAGCTCGCGGCCGGCCGCCATTGCCTCGCTGACCTCGGGGGTGGGGAAAGAGTCGGGTGACCCGTCCAGCACGCCGCTGTGCAGGTAGTTCTCGGTGCGGCTCACCAGCCCGCGCACCAGGTCGGCCTTCCAGCGGGTCCACACCGAGGGTCCCGTGGCGATGGCGTCGGCCTCGGTGAGTGCGGCCAGCAGTCGCAGCGTCTCGACGCTTACGACCTGCTCGGCCACCCGCCGCACGGTGCCGATCTCGTCGATGTCCCGCCGGATCGCCACGTCGGGCAGCAGCAGGTGAAGCTCCACGAGCCGCACGAGCATGGCTGTCTCGTCTTCGTCGAAACCCATACGGCGCCCGATCTGTGCCATGAGCACCATGCCGACCTCGGTGTGGTCACCGGGATAGCCCTTGCCGATGTCGTGAAGCAGGGCGGCCACAAGCAGCAGGTCGGGGCGCGGGACGCTCACCTCGCCGCCGGCGATCATGTCGGCGGCCTGCGCAGCGGTCTCGCAGAGGTGGCGGTCCACGGTGAAGCGGTGGTAGTCGTTGCGCTGCAGGCGGCTCCGGCACCTCTCCCACTCGGGGAGGATCTTCACCACCGCGCCTACCTGGTCGAGCGCCTCGATGACGGGGATGGCGTTGTGACCGCAGGCCAGCAGATCCACGAGCAACTCCCGGGCGCCGGGGGGCCACGGGTCGCTCAGCGGAACCATCTCGGCGCCGAGGCGGACCAGGGACTCTCGCTCGATGCGGGCGCCGTGGCGCGCCGCCGCCGCCGCCGCCCGCAGCGGAAGCAGTGGGTCGCCTCCGGGCTGGAGCTCCGGCAGCAGGCGCAGCTCGTTGCGGTCGTGGCGGATCTGAACGCCCGGCTCGAGGGTTGTGACCGCGGCCCGGTGCGCCGTGCGTCCCGCGGGGGCAGACCAGTGCTCGATGCGCGCCCAGGTCTCATCCGCCACCCAGCCGACCGTGCGGCCCGCCACGGCCACCGCGGTCATGAAGTCCTCGACGCAGCGGTGACCGAGCGCCGCCGCCACGTCGGCCTGCACCTCCAGGGTGAGCAGGTTGCGGGCGTTGCCGGTGGCGCGGTGCAGCTCGACCCGGGCGGCCAGCAGGGTCTCTTGAGCGTCCTCTGCCGGGGCGCCGGCAGGATCGGCCAGGTCGGGGCGCGCCAGCGCCACGTAGCGCAGCGCCTGCAGATCGCGCAGGCCCCCGGTGGATTCCTTCAGGTCGGGCTGGAGTCGGAAGGCGACCTCGCCGTGCTCGAGTCCCCGCCAGCGGGCGTCGGCGGTCAGCTGGGGCAGCCAGCGGCGAGCCTGCCGGGACCATTGGTCGCGGGCGCCGCCAGCGAGACGCGCCGCGAGGCCCCGGTCGCCGGCCACGTGGCGCGCCGACAGGAGCGACGTGGCTGTGTCGAGATCCGCCGACGCCAGCTGCAGCGTCTCGCGCAGGGTGCGCACGGCGTGGCCGAGCTTGAGGCCCTCGTTCCACACGGGGTACCACAGCGCTCCCGCCAGCTCGGTGACGTCGCGCTCTGGCTCATGCAGCAACAGCAGGTCGAGGTCGCTCTCGGGACTCAGCTCGCAGCGTCCGTAGCCGCCGACGGCGAGCAAGCACACGCCACGCTCGGGACCGCCGGAAGCGACGTAGCTGCGCGCCAGCCACTCGTCCACGCGGCGGCTGTAGGCGCGGCAGAACACGGCCCCCACAAGGCTGCGGTCAGCGACGATCCGACGGCGATCCAGCGTGGGGGCGCCTGCGGCAGCGACCCCGGTGGCGGTCACGCGGAACCGAGAGCGGCGTTGAGGTTGCCCGAACGCAGGCCCTCGAGGTCGAGGGTCACGTAGCTGTAGCCGGCGGCCCGAACGGCTCTGACGACAGCGGCTCGGGCGGCTACGACGTCGCCCAGTCGATCCGGCGGCACCTCGAGGCGCGCCAAGTCGTCGTAGTGGCGCACGCGGAGCTCCTCGAAACCCAGGCGCGCCAGTGCGGCCTCGGCTCGCCCGACGGTGCGCAGCACCGGCGCCGAGACCGGCGTGCCGTAGGGCAGCCGCGACGCCAGGCACGGCGCCGCGGGCTTGTCCCAGACCTCCAAGCCGAGCAGCCGGGCGGCGGCCCGCACCGCCTCCTTGGTGAAACCCGCCTCCACGAGCGGAAAACGGGCGCCGCGGCCTGCCGAAGCGTCCACGCCGGGGCGGTGGTCGCCGAGGTCGTCCAGGTTGACCCCGAGGGCCACGGTCGCCCCCTCCGCGGCAGCCAGCGGCACCAAGGCGTCCATGAGAGCGTCCTTGCAGTGGGCGCAGCGCTGGGCGTCGTTGGCGCGGTAGGCGGCGTTGGCCATCTCGAGGGTCTCGACCTCGCTGTGGCGCAGCCCCCAGGACTCGGCCAGGCGCCGAGCCTCCCCGCGCTCGGTGTCCGCCAGCGACGGCGAGACGGCGGTGACGGCGTGCGCCCGCTGCGGCCCGAGCTCGTCGTTGGCCACCCAGGCCAGCAGCGAGGAGTCCACCCCGCCGCTGAAGGCCACCACGACCGGCGCGGCCTCCGACAGCAGCGACCGCAGCGCCGTCAGCTGGCCGGCGACGGCGTTCTCTGGGGTGGGGGCCGCCGGGGTTACGGTCACGGTGCTTCCTCCAGCGCCCGCGCCGCGGCCCGCGGGTCCAGCAGCGCCACCAGTTCTTCCACCGGGGTGACCATCCCCGTGTAGAACGGCCCGAACTCGGCGTAGACCGCCGAAGCCCGGTCGTAGCGCAGGGTGTAGACGACGTCCTTCAGATCGTCGGGCCGGGCCGCGAACAGAGTGACGCCCCACTCGAAGTCGTCGACGCCCGCCGAGCCGGTGACCACCTGCAGGACCCGGCCCGAAAAGTTTCGTCCCGAGGCGCCGTGCTCGTACATCAGCTCGCGGCGCTCCTCCAAGGGCAGCGTGAACCAGTTGTGCTCGCTGCCGCGTCGTTTCGACATGGGATAGAAGCACCAGGCCGGCTTGCCCGCCGGGGGCAGCTGCGGGTAGAGGCGGCGCTGATTCAACTCCTCCGGCACACCGGCCGCATACTCAGAGACCTCGGTGAGCGACACATACGAGGCCGCCGCCACCAGCCCGGCCGCCACAAGGTCCCGCTGCGCCAGCCGCAGGTTCCAGAGGTCCTCATCAAGCGCCATGAAAGCCAAATCGGCCTTGTGCCCGAGGATCGCCACGGCAACCACCTGAGTGCCGCGATCCGCAGCCCGACGCACGGCCTCCACCACGGCCTCCCCACGCCAGCCCTCGCTGAGCCGGCAGAAAAGGTGCACCACACCGAGCCCGACCGAGGGCGTGACTCGCCCCGGCGCGCGCGCGGGATCAGCAGGACCAGACACGACCTGAGGCTACCGTCGGCCCATCGGCCCTCGCCCGGACACCCACCAACACCCAAGGGTGGGGGACGGGGGGGCCGGGCTGCGACGCCTGCGGAGCACGCTGAGCCTGCGAAGCGTGCGGAGAGGAAGGAGCAGAGCGGCACCCCAGCCCCCACCCGGACACACGCGGCGGCTCAGTCGGCGTAAATGCGAATGGTGCCGTTGCGGGCGAAGCCGCCGAGCTGTAGACCGGCGCGTCGGGCCACCTGCACCGCCAAGGCCGACGGGGCGCTCACCGCCACGAGAGCGCTGAACCCCGCCGCCCAGGCCTTCTGAGCCATCTCGAAGGAGGCTCGCCCGCTGACATAGAGACACAGCGAAGCAGCCGGCAGCGCATCGTCGAGCAGCAGGCGCCCGACGACTTTGTCGACGGCGTTGTGGCGACCGATGTCTTCCCGCACCAGCAGGGGCTCACCGGAGGCGTCGGTTACCCCGGCGGCGTGAACTGCCCCGGTGGCGGCGAACAGTTCCTGCAGGCCGCGCATGCGTTCGGGCACCGCGGCCAGGGCGGCGGCCTCGAACGGTTCGGTGGCCGGCAAGGGCGCCAGCGTCTCACCAAGCCGGTCCAGCGCCTCGGCGCCGCAGATGCCACAGGAGGAGGAGGTGATGCCGAGTCGCGGCGCCGGCGGCGGCCCCTCGCCGTCGGTCTCCACCGACACCACGTTGAACTCTGAGTCCACCGGCGGCCCCTCGCCGCAGTACCGGATGCGTCGGATCGCTGCGCCCTCCAGCCAGCCCTCGGCGTGGCAGAACCCTGCGGCCAACTCGAAGTCGTGTCCCGGGGTGCGCATCGTGGTGGCGACCAGGGTGTCGTCGAGGCGGATCGAGAGGGGCTCCTCGACGATCAGGGTGTCGGGCTCGCGGCGCAGCGACCCGCCGTCGAAGCGACCGGTGATGAACCGCTCCGTGCGCCCCCGTGCCACTAGCCGCCTCGGGCCCCATCCCCCGGCGGAACGTCGGGGTGATGGGCGACGTTCTTGTACCAGACGGTCCGCAGCCCGTGCAGGGTGAGCCAGGGCTGAACGTGCTGCACACAAGCGGTGTGGGGCGATATGAGCGGCGCCAGCCCGCCGGTGCCGACGACCGTGGCGGGCCCGATCTCGCCGACGATCCGCCTGCAGAGACCGTCCACCTGGGCGGCGTAGCCGTAGATGGCGCCGGATTGCAGCGACTCGGCTGTGCTGCGCCCGATGACGTTGCGGGGTGGCACCAGCTCCACCGACGCCAGCGCGGCGGCCCGGTCGAACAGCGCCTCGAGACTGATCTCGACGCCCGGGCAGATGACGCCGCCGAGGTACTCGCCGGCGGCGCTGATCACGTCGAACGTCGTGCCGGTGCCGAAGTCCACGACGATGGTGGGGCCCCCGTAGAGAGCCACCGCGCCGACCGCGTTGGCGATGCGGTCGGCGCCCACCTCGCGGGGATCGTCGTAGCGGATGGGGATGCCCGAGCGCACGCCGGGCTCGATAACGACCGGGTCGAAGTCGAAGTAGTGGCCGACCAGCCCGCGCAGCGCGGCGGTGACACGCGGCACTCCCGAGGCGACCGCCACGCCGGAGGCGTCGCGCAGCAGCTCCCAGCCCTCCACGGCCAAGAACCCGTCGATCAGCACCGCCAGCTCGTCGGAGGTGGCGTCGCCGTTAGTGGCTGCCCGCCAGTGACCGACCAGCCCGCCCTCGGCGGTCTCGAGGTGCGCCGGGTCGCCCAGCTCGTACAGCCCCAGGACTGTCTGGGTGTTCCCCACGTCGATGGCCAGCAGCATGCTCAGGACTCGCCGCTGTCGGCGGTGGGGCGGAGGGTGGGGAACAGCACCACGTCACGGATCGTCTCGGCGCCGCACAGCAGCATGATGAGGCGGTCGATGCCCAAGCCGAGCCCACCGGTGGGCGGCAGCCCGTAGGACAGCGCCCGCAGGTAGTCCTCGTCGGTCGTCATGGCGTCGCTGTCGCCGCTGCGGCGGCGGTGCTCCTGGGCGGCGAAGCGGTCGCGCTGCTCGTCCGGGTCGGCCAGCTCGGTGAAGGCGTTGGCCAGTTCCCGCCCGGCGGCGACCGCCTCGAATCGCTCTGCCAAGCCGTCGCTGCTGCGATGGCGGCGGGCCAGCGGCGAGACCTCCACCGGGAAGTCGCACACGAAGGTGGGATCCCAGAGCTGGGACTCCACGCGGCGCTCGTAGATCTCCGCCAGGATGCGCGCCGCCGACCAGCCCGCCTCGGTGGCGACGCCCATGCGCTCGGCTTCCCGCCGGCTTGCCGCGGCGGCGGCGCTGTCCGCCCCGCCGACAGCGGGCAGCTCCCGCCCGGTGAACTCTGAGACCAACTCGACCATCGTGGCTCGCCGCCACGGCGGGGTGAGGTCGAGGCTGCGCTCCCCCACCTGCACTTCGGTGCTCCCGGTGGCGGCGGTGGCCGCGGCGGCGCTCAGATCCTCGGTGAGCACCATCATGTCGCTGTAGTCGGCGTAGGCCTCGTAGAGCTCGAGCATGGTGAACTCGGGGCTGTGGCGGGGCGACAGGCCCTCGTTGCGAAAGATTCGGCCGAGTTCGAAGACGCGGGTCAGGCCGCCCACGATCAGCCGCTTCAGGTAGAGCTCGGGGGCGACGCGCAGGTAGAAGTCGCAGTCCAGGGCGTTGTGGTGGGTGACGAAGGGCCGCGCCGCCGCGCCACCTGGAATGGGGTGCAGCATGGGGGTCTCCACTTCGGTGAAGCCCCGCGCCGCCAGCTCGGCGCGGATGGCGGCGACCGCCGCGCTGCGAATCTCGAAGGCTCGACGGGTTCCCGGGGTGACCCAAAGGTCCACGTAGCGCTGCCGGTAGCGCGTGTCGGTGTCGGCGATGCCGTGCCACTTGTCGGGAAAGGGGCGGCGGGACTCGGCGAGCAGGCGCCAGTCCTCCACTTGCACCGACAGCTCGCCCCGGCGGGTCCGCATGACCTCCCCGGAGGCGCCGACCCAGTCGCCGACGGACAGCGCGCAGAACTCCTCGTAGTCGGGCGTGACCGCAGCGGGTGCGAAGAGTTGGATGCGCGACCCGCTGGCGTCGTCGAGGGTGCCGAAGCAGAGCTTGCCCTGCACTCGGCGCAGCATGAGCCTGCCGGCCACCGTCGCCCCGACACCGGAGGACTCGCCCGCCGCCAGATCGTTGTGGTCGGCGTGGAGCTTCGCCGCCGTGACGGTCGGCTCAAAGCGGTAGGGAATGTCCCTGCGGTCAGTCACGGGCGAGCCTCGGGCACCTGGGGGCAGCCAGCGGGATGAGCGGGCGTACCCGCAGGTTACGGCGGCGGGACGGTGGCGCCGAGGTTGTCGATCAGTCGGGTGCCGCCGAGATGCGCCGCCACCATTAGCCGCAGTTCGCCTCGGAGCGGTTCCCGCCTCGCCAGCGTGGCGGCGTCGACGACGCGGGCGTAATCCACCCGGCCCAGCAGAGGCTCGGCGGCCAAGACGCTCGCCATCGCCGCCTCGACGACCGCGCTGGCGCGCTCCCCCGCCTCGATCAGCGCCGCGCCGGCGAGCAGGCAACGGTGCAGCACGCCGGCTGCGGCCCGCTCGTCGGCGCCGAGATAGGCGTTGCGGCTCGACAGGGCCACGCCGTCGGGCTGGCGCACCGTGGGACAGCCCACCACGTCCACCGGCAGCGACAGGTCGTCCGCCAAACGCCGCACGACCGCGAGCTGCTGCCAGTCTTTCTCGCCGAAGTAGGCCCGGCAGGCCCCGACGATGGCGAACAGCTTCGCCACCACCAAGCCCACGCCGGCGAGATGTCCGGGCCGGCAAGCGCCTTCCAGGGACGCCGACAACCCGCCGAAGTCCAGGGAGGTCACCGGCGGCTGCGGGTACATCTCCGCTTCGCTGGGAGCGAACACTGCCGCGGCGCCTTCGCCGGCACAGATCCTCAGGTCATTCTCGAAGCCCCTTGGGTACGCCTCGAGGTCCTCGCCTGCGCCGAACTGCAGCGGGTTCACGAAGATCGACACGACGGTCACGTCGTTCTGCGCTAGCGACTGGCGCAGCAGACTGCGATGCCCGTCGTGCAGCGCCCCCATGGTGGGCACGAGACCGACCGCGGCGCCGCGGGCGCGGGCCGCCTCGCAGAAGGCCCGGGCGGCGGGCACCGTTGTGAGCAGGTCGCTCAACGGCCGGCTCAGGCGCCGCCCAGCTCGCCGGCGCGGCGCACACCGTCTGCGTCGTCGGGCGTCCAGCCAGGCGCCAGACCGGGGGCCAGGTCGGCGAGCGGAACCATGACGAAGCTTCGCTCGTGCATGCGCGGGTGGGGAACGCTGAGGTCGGGCTCGTTCACGGTCTCGCCGTCCACCCACAGCACGTCCACGTCCAGGGTGCGCGGCCCCCAGCGGACGCGCCGGCGGCGGCCAGCGGCGGCCTCGAGCTCCAGCGCCGTCTTCAGCAGCTCGCGGGCGGAGCGCTCGGTGCGGAGCTCCACCACGATGTTGAGGTATGGCCCCTGGCCGGGGGGGCCCAGCGGGTCGGTCTCATAGACCGGCGAGACGGCGACCACGTCGTCTAGGGCAGCGACGGCCGCCGCCAGCAGGCCCCGACGGTCGCCCAGGTTGGAGCCGAGAGCCAGGAAGGCGCGTTTCACTGGTCGGTCCGCCAGGCGGGCGTCGCTGGGGGCTCGATGATGCCGCCAGCCTCGGCGCTCGGGTCAGCCGACTCGCTGACCGCGCTGTCGCCCACGGGGCTGGCGTCGGCGGGCGCGGAACGGCGCCTGTGACCGGAGTCGGCGACACCGAGGGTGATTTCGCGGCCCCGCGGGTCGATCGCGCGGCGCAGCAGCCGCTCGGTGGCGTGCAGAGCCGCCGGCACGTCAGCGCAGCGGCCCAGCCACAGCCAATACCCGGCGAGGAATCCGCCGAGGGTGTCGTCGACGCGCTCGTGGTGTACCAGCAGGCGCTCTCCGGCCTCGATGCGGCGCGTGATCTCCTCATAGGCGTCCAGGATCGGGGCCACTGCCGCGGCGTCGCCGAGGGGTAGGTGCAGGTGGGGCATCTCGAGTTCGTCATAGCTGTGGAGGTTGTGCGGGCCCGACAGCAACGACACGATGCAGTCGAAGTCGTGGCGACGGATCCAGATGACCTCCTCCTTGCGTCGCACCGACCGATGGTTGTCGCCGCAGCCGCCGGGCCGCTCACAGATAGCGAGCCGATCTTTCAGCACCCAGGTGAGGCTCCGCGGTTCGATGCCGTCCGCCCAGCGCCCTCTCATGTGGGCCCCGCCGGCTGCTTGGCGCCGACCGTGCGAGCCGCCTGCACAGTGGCGGCGACGTGGCGCGTCCGGAGCACGGCCGCCCCGGCCAGCATCGCCCAGACAGCCACCGCCAGCGCCCCCTCGAGGCGGTCGGCCCAGCGGTCGCCGGCCGCGGCGGACTCGGCGAGGCGGCGCGTGTCAGCAGCGGCGTGCAGTTCGTCGATGAGGCGACCGTCGTCGACGCCCACCACGAGCGGTCGCCCGAGCGTCGCCAGCCGCTCCATGCCGCCCAGCAGGTCGAGGTCCTCAGCGACGGCACGGTCGCCGCCGATGCCGGGGTCTAGGTAGATCTCCCGCAGGCCGGCCGCGCTCAGACGCGCGACCTGGGTCTCCAGCGCTCTCAGCGTCTCAGCCAGGACCGAGCCCGCGCCGGACGGGCGGCTGTTACCTTCGCTGGCCGGAGCGGGCGCCGCCACCCAGCCGGCGCCAGTATCCGCCGCCACCCCGACGAGCGCCTCGCCGGGGCCTGCGGGCACCGAGGCGGCGCCCGAAGCGTCACAGATGAGCGTTGCGCCCGCGGCGGTGGCTGCGGTGGCCAACTCCGGCGACCCGGTGGCGACAGCCACTCGCACATCGCCGGCGAGAGCCGCCACGACGCGCGCGGCGCCTTCGGCGGGCGCGGGCTCGCCGGCGGGCGCTGGGCAGTTGACCTCCAGGATGTCGGCGCCGTCGGCGATCATGCGCCGCCCGCGAGTCACAGCCGCCCGCGTCGGGGATCGGTCGCTGGCAGCGAACGCGTCGGGCGTCAGGTGGAGCACGCCCATGACCTTGGTCTTCATGCTCGGACCGGATCCGTCTCGGCTTGTCCTGGTCGCAGGCTACCGGCACACGCCCACCGGTCGGTCCGTGGCGTCAGTGCTCAGCGGCGGCACTTTCGTCGAAGATGCAGACGTAGGGCAGATTGCGATAGCGCTCGGCGAAGTCCAAGCCGTAGCCGATCACGAATTCGGGTGGCACCTCGAAGCCCACGTAGCGCAGTTCGGCGGCGCTGGGACGGCTGCCCTCGCGCACCAGCAGGGCGCACACCTGCAGCGACGCGGGCGACCGCGCCAGCAGCAGGTCGCGCAGGTAGGCCAGCGTGAGGCCGCTGTCCACGATGTCCTCCACCAGCAGCACGTCTCGACCGGCCAGGTCGACGTCGAGGTCCTTCAGGATGCGCACGACCCCGCTGGTCTTCGTTGAGACGCCGTAGGACGACACCGCCATGAAGTCGAGTTCAACGGGCAGGTCGATCCGCCGGATCAGGTCGCTCATGAACATGAACGCCCCTTTCAGCACGCCCACGAGCAAGGGCCGGCGCCCGGCGTAGTCGGCGGTGATCTCCTCGCCCAGTTCGGCGATCCGCCGCTGCAGGGCGTCGGCGGCAATGAGTTCGCGCCCCGGCGGCGAGCTCAGCCCGTTGCCCGAAGCGGCGGCGGATTGCGGCGCGGTGCTCATGGCGGGTCAGTCTGACAGACCGCGGGGGGCGTCGCGGCCAACTCCAGGTGTAAGCGCCGCGCGCTGCGGCGCACCCGCCAACCGCCACCCACGTCGGCGGCTTTGGCGTCTCCTGTCGCCACGGCCAAAGCCCGATCCACCGCCGCCAGATCGGGAGGGTGCCTGTCGCCGGTGGTCGTGGCACCGCGGGCCTCGGCGATCCAGCGCCGCAGCGCCCAGCGGGCCAGCGCCCGAGGGGCCGCCGCCAACGCCGCGCCGTCGCGCGGATCCAACTCCGCGACCGCCGCGTCCAGCGCCTCGACCGTCTCGTGGGCCAGGTCCGCGTGGCGGCACAGCAGCGGCGTGACGTCCCGCTCGAAGATCTCCTCTAGCAGCGGGACCAGCTCGTGACGCACCAGGTTGCGCCGGATCGCCGGATCCAGGTTCGACTCGTCGAGCGCCGGGGTGAGCCCCGCCAGCCGGCAGACCTCCCGAGTGTCGGCGTGCCGCAGACCCAGCAGGGGCCGCCGGTGCTCGGGCGGCATGGCCGCGACGCCTGCCGGCCCGGCGCCCCGCAGCAGGTTCAACAGGACGGTCTCGGCGCGGTCGTCGGCCGTGTGGCCCAGCAGGGCGTCGGGGGGTAGGACGCCGTAGCGGGCACGGCGGGCGCGCGCCTCCAGGTTGGGGCCCGGCGCGACGGTCGCCTGCAGGCAGCGGAATTCCGCCCCGAGCGCCGCTGCGGCGGCGGCCACGACGGCCGCATCGGCCCCCGAGGCGGAGCGCAGACCGTGGTCTACATAGACCGCGGTGACTCGCAGGTTCGCCGCTGTGGCCAGCACCAGCAGCGCCAGAGAGTCGGGGCCACCGGAGACGGCGCAGGTCACCGCTGTGGCTGGCGAAGGAAAGTTGCAGCGCCGCAGGTACCCCTCGAAGGTGCCCGCTGCGATGGCGGCTCGCGGCGGCGGTGGCGCGGTCAGGCCGCCGCGCGGGCGTTCATCCGGTCGATCCACAGCTTCGGGGACTTGATCTCGGCCATGTCGGGAAGGCAGTCGGGCGCCTCCCAGGCCCGCTCCACGAAAGCGGCGTCCTCTAGGCGCTCCACCGCAGCGATGAACGCCTCGCCAGCCTGGTACTGGTACAGCTTCGCTTCGATGCCCACGAGGCGCTGCAGCAGCTTGTTCAGCCCGCGGGCCGAGGATCGCCGGGCTCGCAGCACCCGGCCGAACCGGGCGGACTCCGAGAGGCGGTCCGCCCCGGCACGGTCCATCGTCACGTCGCCGTGGCCCTCGAGCAGGCTCATCATCCCGGTCAGTTTGTCCAGGGTGCCCCGCTGGGACTCCGGCGCCAGCAGCGCCGTCAACCCGCCCTGGCGGAAGGGGTCTTCGCCGCTTCGGCGGGCCTCCATCACGCGGCGGGCCGCCTCCATCATCCGGCCGGGATCGGGGTCGACCACGTCGAGCGCCTCGTCCACGAGGCCCAAGAAGTGGCGCCGCAGCCACGGGATGCCCATGAACTGGGCCCTGTGGGTGGTCTCGTGCAGCGCCAGCCAGAGGCGGAACTCGCCGGGCGGGAATCCGTGGCGACGCTCCAGGACGGCGATGTTGGGGCCCACGTAGTACACCATGTCCTGGTCGTCGGGCCTGTCGTCCTCGATGATCAACAGGTCGTACTGACCGAGCACACGCGTGGACATCCACCCCAGCAGCGCCCCCACCTCGGCGCCGCTCACCACTCGGGTGACCTGGTGCGCGGGTCCCGACTCGTGGAGGCTCTCAGCCATGCGGTCGGTGAGCGGACGCAGCAGGCGCTGGAACGAGGCCACGTTGGCGCGGATCCACGAGCGGCGGCCCACCACCATGGCCCGCGCCGGGCTCGTCGCCTCCAAGCCGGTGGCTTCGGCGACGAGGCGCTCGGCCTGCTCGGTCGCCTCAGAGAAGTCGCGCCCGATCGACCGGACCGCTGGCGAGCCGAGGTTCGGGGAAGTGCCGCGCTCGGCAACCCGGAAGGCGACCCTCTGCGCTAGGTCCCAGTCGACGGAACCGCTCACGCCGGGTCCCTATCGGCGGGGGGACTAGTGGCGGCAGCCCGACGGCAGCACCGGGGGCACGCCGGCGCCACCCCAGCAGGTCGGCTCACTCGGGCGCCCGCTCCTTGCCCCGCGGCGGGTAGCGCTGGCCGTGAACCACCTTGAAGTAGCCCGCGATGGTGGCGATGATCGCCAGCACCGTGATCGCCACCAGCAGGGGGGCGATCCACCAGTGCCAGACAACTGCCATCAGTGCCACGGCCCCATCCTAGAGGTCGGTGACGTCGATCTGGCTCAGGTCGATGCGCTCGAGGGTCTCAGAGATGCGGATGCGCAGCGACTCGGGGGCCTGCTCCCGGCAGTGCAGCGCCACGAGGCTCTGCACGTTCAGTTGCACGTCGAAGTTGGCGACGCAGGGGGCGCAGTGCTCCAGTTCCCGGCGCAGCGCGCCGATCCGCGCTGGGTCGGGGACGCCTTCGGCGGCGCCCATGATCCGCTGGGCGGCGTGCGGGCATGCGCCCGGTATGCCGGAACATTCGGCGCGCGACCCGAACGGGTCGGGGGACGGGAATTCGTTCATCAGTGCGCTCCGGGGGCGGCGGCCGCAACCGGGGAGTCGTCAAGGTAGCCGCGGGCCTCCCCGTAGGTCTGCAACGTCTCGCGCAGCCGCTTTCTTCCCCGATGCAGGCGGCTCATGACCGTGCCGATGGGGATGTCGAGAATCTCGGCGATCTCCTTGTAGGGGAAACCCTCCACGTCGGCCAGCAGCACCGCCACGCGGTAGGACTCCGGCAGCGACTCGATGGCGTCACGCACCTCGGCGGAGGTGAGCCCGTCGAGCAGCTCGTCCTCGGCGCTGCGGGACAGCCGGGCACCCGCGGGGCCTCCGATGCCCCGGTACAGGTAGAGGCTGTCGGTGTCGCCGAGCTCCACCTCGTCGGGGCGGCGCTTGCGGCGGCGGTACTCGTTGATGAACAGGTTCGTGAGGATGCGGAACAGCCAGGCCCGCAGGTTGGTGCCCTCGGTGAAGCGGTCGAACCCCTTGTAGGCCCGCAGGTAGGTCTCCTGCACGAGGTCCTCAGCGGCGGCGTCGTCGCGCGCCATGCGCCGGGCGGCACCGTACAGCTGGTCCATGTACGGCATCGCCAACTCAGCGAATCGAACCCGATCAGCCACCCCAACAGCCTAGAACCCACCCACCTACGAGCTGTGAATCATCTTCCTTACGCGAATCTTCGGTTCCACGCGGATGACCTGGCTGTTTCGTCTCGACGAGGGACCGTGAGCGGGGGCTGTAACGTTCCTTCATGCTGACTCGGCTCGAGGTGGACGGCTTCAAGAACCTGCGTGGCGTGGTCGTTGAGTTTGGGCCCTTCACTTGCATCGCCGGCGAGAACGGCTCTGGCAAGTCCAACCTGTTTGATGCCATCGAGTTTCTGAGCCTGCTCGCCTCCCACTCCCTGATGGAGGCGGCACAACGGATCCGCTCGACGCGCGACGATAGGTCGGGTGATCCGCGCGACCTGTTCTGGCGGGGCAATACAGGTTCGGCAGCCAGCGCCGGGAAGGTCTCCGAGCCGGTAGGAACTGGTCGACTAATGCGCCTTGCGGCCGAGATGATCGTCCCGGATCAGGTTGAGGAAGACTTCGGTCGGCAGGCCAAGGCGTCGATCACCTTCGTGCGGTACGAGGTCGACATCGGCCACGAGCCGGCCACAGGTCTCCAGAAGATCGGGCACCTCGTGCTCGTGCGCGAATCGCTTCAACCGATCCGGCTGGGCGACGCGCACAGACGGCTGGGGTTTCGCCATTCTGCCAAGCGGTTCCGCTGGAACGCCCTCAAGGGTCGTCGGAGCGGAGGACCCTTCATCTCCACCCAGCAGGACGAGGGCGATCAGGTGATCGTGGTGCACCAGGACGGAGGCAGCCGAGGCAAGCCAAAGCCAGCTTCTGCTGCGAGGGCACCCGCGACGGTCGTGAGCACGATCACGGGTGCCGACGATCCCACGATCCTCGCCGCGCGGCGGGAGATGCAGAGTTGGCGCCGGCTGGCGCTCGAGCCGTCCGCCCTGCGGGCATCGGACAGGTACCACGATCCCCGTATCAGAGCATCCGCGAGGTCGCCGGCCGCCCGAACTCAACCGTCGATCTCGGTCTCCCACCGGTATCCGGAATCGAGGCCCAGCCCGATCCGAAGTCCCTCCTCGATCACGCCCTCGAGACGGCCTCTGGCCTTACAGGCCGGAGGCAGGATCGGTTCAGGCGACGCTTCGGGCAGCACCGTCGGACCCTGCTGCAGCGACTGGATATCGACGGCCCCTTCCGCCAACTCAACGCCTGGCAGGCACTCGAATCGGCACTCGACGAGTTGGCCGCCAAACTCGCGGCGACCGGCTAACGGCCTACCAACGGCCAGCCACAGCGATCGAGCCAGGGCGAGATCAGGGGTGGTCCTCCCGCACGGGATCTCTTCGCCGATGATCTCGTCTCAGTCAGTGTCGACGCGGAGCAGTTCCTCAACATACCGAACCAAGGCGAGTTCCAATGGTGGGGATGGCTCAGGTCGGGACGATGTGCAGTGGGGTGTGCCGGGCGATGGCGTCGAAGTCGCGATCGCGTTGCAGCACCGGTACCTCGAGCCGGATCGCGACGGCCGCTATCAGGGCATCCACCTGTGAGCGGAGCGTCTCGCCCCGCTGGCGGAGTTCCCGGTAGATCCTGGCGGCATCGAGCCAGTCGAGCCGCGGGGTGAGCCCCTCGACATGCTGCGCGATCAGCAGCCGCTGCAGGGAGGCGACGGAGTCGCGCTGGGCGCCAGCCATGACCTCCAGCAGGATCGGGTCGATCACGACGACTTCTCGCTTGGCTATGGCCTCCCGCATCCGGAGGGCTTCGGCTGACCCCGTCGCTCTGAGAAACTCGATCCAAGCCGACGTGTCAGCCAGCAGCACCGCTGCCCCAGTCGCCGAACCGGTCGGCCCGCATCGCGTCCAGGTCGCCATCCCAGCCAGCGCCCTCCATGGCGAGTTGCTCCTCGACGGTCATCAGACCACCCCCGAGCAGGCGCTCCAAGGCAAGGTGCACCGCCTGGCGCTTGGTCTGCAGCCCGAACGTCCGCATGACGCGCTCGATCAAGTCGTCGTCGATATCGATGTTGGTCCGGCTCACAGCCATACTATACACCTCTAGGTGTATCAATGTGTAGAGACGAGCCCGAGCCGGCGAGCCTCCCGCTGAGCCCGAGCGGGGAATCGAACCCCGGACCTATTCATTACGAGTGAATCGCTCTGCCGACTGAGCTACTCGGGCGCCGACCCCGCCGGGAAACCACCCCGGCAGGCATCTCGCCACAGGTTAACGGTGGAGGATGGCGATCAGTCCGGGGCGACGTGGGGCCAGGGGTTGGCGGCCTCCAGCTGGGCGGCCACCTGCAAGAGCAGGTCTTCGCGACCGTAGGCGGCCACCAACTGGGCGCCGAGTGGCAGGCCGTCGGCGGTCTGGCCCATAGGGATCGAGATAGCGGGCTGACCCGTGAGGTTGAACGGCAGCGTGAAGGTTCCGTAGGGCAACGAGTTGGCCAGCGCCCTAATGGGGTCGTCGTCGGTGGCCACCAACTCGCCGAGCGGCGGCGCGGGCTGTGCGGTCGTCGGCGTCAGCAGCAGATCCCAGCCGTCGACCCACCAGCGCGCCATCTCTCGGCCCAGGTTCTGGCGGGCCTGAACGGCGGCCAAGAACTCGTGCGCCTCAGTCGCCTGGCCGCGCTGGGCGTAGAACCAGGTTGCAGGCTCCACGTCGGCCTCCTCCAACGTTCGACCCACCAGCAGGCTCAGCGCCTGAAGGGCGTTCGCAGTGGCCACGGTCCAGATCTTGATGAACATCGCGAGCAGCTGCTCGTCGTCGAAGGCGGCCGGAGCGGACGGCTCGACGGTGTGGCCGCACCGCTCCAGCAGGCGGGCGGCGCGACGGGCGGCCTCGGCGCAGTCGGAATGGACCTCGCCGGCGCTGGCGGCGGGCCGCTCGAGGCGCAGGCCGACCCGCAGCCGCTCCGGCGGCGGCCCCTTGACGACCTCGGAGTACGGGGTGTCCTGTCGGGGCGCGACATCGGTGTCGCCGGCGAAAGGTGCCGATTGCACGTCCAGCAGAGCAGCCGAATCGCGCACCGTGCGGGTCAGGGCGTGCAGGGCGACCAGACCGGTCCCCGAGTTGTGGGGGGAGTTTGACACCCGGCCCCGCGACGGCTTGAGGCCGACGAGCCCGCAGAGCGCCGCCGGTATGCGGATCGAGCCGCCGCCGTCGCCGCCGGTGGCCACGGGCACCATGCCCGAAGCGACCGCCGCAGCGGAGCCGCCCGAGGAACCACCCGGACCGTGCCCGACCTTCCACGGGTTGTGGGTGGGGCCGTAGGCCAGCGGCTCGGTGGTTGCCACCTGGCCCAGCTCGGGCGTGTTGGTACGACCCGCGAAGCTGAAGCCGGCGCGGCGCAGGCAGATCACCTGGTTGCCGTCGTTCGGCCCCGCGAAACCGATGTCGCGCAGCACCCTCGTGCCCAGATGGCACGGGTCGCCCTCCGACGGCGGGTAGAGGTCCTTCAGCAGCGTCGGCACCCCGGCGAAGAGCCCGCCGGCCGCGGCAGTCCTCACCGACCTGCCAGAACGGGCCGCGTCTATCGCCTCCGCCGTCGCCAGAGCCTTGTCGTAGGTCTTGTGAATCACCGCGTTCAGCTCGCCGTTGCGGGACTCGATGCGCCGAATCGCCGCCTCAGCCAGCTCCCGAGCCGTCACCTCCCCCGCCCGCACCAGCGCCGCAAGCCCAACGGCGTCACGCGCCACATAGTCCCGCTCGTCGATCATCGAGCTACCCCTGCCCAAAGACGAGGGTGGGGGCCGGGGGGCCGATTCGCGAGACACTCCCGCGGAGCCCAGCCGCGGCCCCGACCGG
>VXNF01000080.1:25935-41807 GCA_009840735.1 Acidimicrobiia bacterium
GCGGCCCCGACCGGTCAGTCAGAAAAATCACGAGCCCGGGGCGAAGGTGTCGATCATGAGGCGGACGTCGTCGCCGAGCGGGTAGAGGATGGGGCAGGTGCAGCCGTTGCGGCGGTAGTGCTCCACCTTCTCCTGGCACTCCTCGGGCGTGCCGGCGGCGCAGATCATCTGGACGACTTCGTCGGGCACCAGCTTGGAGGCCTCCTGCACCTGCTCGAGCGTGGCGGGCCAGGTGAGGACGCGGCCCACGTCGGTCAGCAGCGACTCGGGCACCCCAGAGGCTTTCATGATGTGCGGCTGCTGGCCCAGGTACTGCGTGACCAACAGGCGGGCGCCGTCGAGGGCGGCTTGACGGTCGGAGTCCACCGAGCAGACCACGAGCTGGGGCCGGTCCAGGTCATCCACCGAACGGCCGGCGCGGGCGGCGCCGCGCTCGAGTGCCTCCATGGCCTGCTGGTTGTAGCTGGGCGACACCAGGTAGTTCAACACAACGCCGTCGGCTATCTCGCCGGTGAGCTCCATCATCTTCATGCCGGTGGCGCCGATGTAGATGGGCACGTCCTTCGGGCGGCGCTGCTGGAACACGTAGTCCAGTTCCACGCCGTCGAGCTGCACGAACTCGCCGTCGTAGGTGACGTTCTGGTCGGCCAGCAGCGCCCGCACCGACTCCACGGTCTCGCGCATCTGGCGCAGCGGGCGGCGGCGGTCGATGCCGACCTTGCGGGCCAAGGGGTCCCACCAAGCGCCCACACCCAGCAGCACCCGCCCCGGCGCCAGGTCGTCGAGAGTGGAGAAGGTGGCAGCCAGCAGGGCGGCGTTGCGGGTCCAGGAGGCCACCACACCCGAGCCGACCTTGATCCGCTCGGTGACCGCGGCGAACGCCGCCATCGGCACCGTGGCCTCGCGCACGAGCCGGCTCTCGGCCTGCCAGACCGCTTCGAAGCCTTTCGCCTCGGCGTATTGCACGTATTCCATCGCCTCGCGCAGGGGGTGGGCGTCCTGCAGGTACATCGCCACGCGGCTGCCGTCGGTCATGGGTTCCTCCTCGTGGGGTGTGATGTCAGTCCAAGTCGTCGAGGCGACCGAAGAGGCGCTGGGCGGCCTCGGCGGCCTTGGCCCGAATCTCGGCGGCGTCGACGCGGGTGGGTTCGCCGTCGGCCCAGACCACTTCGCCGGCGACCTCCACCCGCGCGGGGCACACGCCGGGGCTGAACGCCAGGTGCCAGGGCACCATTGGGTCGTAGTTCCAGGTGACCGTGTCGTTGCGGGCCTCGGCCATGAGGTCCCAGCCGGCCGACAGCCACCGCCAGGGCGTCTCCGGGCTGGCGGTCACGTCGCTCTCCCGCAGGCGCGCGTAGGCGATCCGGAACTCCTCCAGCATGTCGCTGCCGATGCCGTCGGTGCCCAGCGCCACCGGGTTGCCGGTCGCCTCGAAGCGGGCCGGACGGGCGTAGCCCACGGCGTTGTTCATGTTGGAGCGGGGGTTGTGAACGACGGTGCCCTGAAGTTCGTGATTGTCCGGCAGATGCACGCCGTGGATCAGCAGCCAGTCGGGGCGGCTGAGGCTCGCTAGTCGCTGGGCCGCCGCCGCGTCGGCCTCTCCTTCGGCCACATGCGTGTGTACGCCCACGCCGAGGTCGGCGGCTAGGCCCGCGGCGGCCTCCAGAGTCTCGTCGGTGCAGGTGAACGCCGCGTGAACGCCCACATACCCCTCGCCGCCAGCCCGCAGGAACCGCTCGTTCTCAGCCAATCCCCGGCGGGCACCCTCCGCACCATGCCGGTCGGTCACGCCATAGGCGCAACTCGCCCGCACCCCCACCTCGGCACAGGCGTCGGCGATGACCGACAGCGACCCTTCGATGGCGTTGGGCGACTCGTGATGGTCGATCACCGCCGTACACCCCACCTCCAGGCACTCCAAGGCGCCGAGCATGGCGGACCAGCGGATCAAGTCCAGATCCAAGGCCCGGTCGAGCCGCCACCAAATCAGCTCCAAGATCTCCAGAAACCCGTGCGGGGTCCGAGGAGGCGCCGGCATCCCCCGAGCCAGCGCCGAATACAGATGATGGTGCGAACAAACCAACCCCGGCGTGGTGTAGCGGGAGGTCATCGGCTCAGGAAGCTCATCGGCAGATCAACGCAACACGGGTAGGGCGGGGATGCCGGTGGAAGCCGTAGGCGGCCATTTTCAGAGGCCTCCGGAGCGCCACCGGCATCCTCGCCCGGACAGACGCCGACACCCGAAGGGGCACTTCAGACGGCAGCAGGTTGGGCGGGCGTCTCGGCGTGGGGGGCTGCGCCGTTGCCGGCGGAGCCGTTGCTGCCGTTGCCATTGACGCCCCAGGGGCGCTCGCGGTTGGCGTCGTTGCGCATGGGCAACTCGCTGCGCCAAGTGCCGTCGAAGTCCGCCAAGGCGGCGGCCACCGCCCCGGCGGTGGGCACCAGGCCGATCTCGCCCACGCCCTTGATGCCGTAGGGCGAGTCCGGCTGGGGAACCTCCACCAGCACGACGTCGACCGGCGGCATGTCCTTGGGCCGCACGATGGCCAGGCTTCGCAGCGTGGCGTTCAGCGGGCGCCCGTCGGCGTCGGCGGGGAAGCCTTCGGTGAGGGCGTACCCCAGGCCCATGTGAACCGACCCTTCGATCTGGCCTTCGCAGAGCGTGGGGTTCACGGCCTTACCGACGTCGTGGGCGGCCAGCACCCGCGCCACTTCGCCGCTGGTGGGGTCAAGCTCCACGAGTTGGCAGGCGAACCCGAAGCACGAGTGGATCTTGGGGTGCTCCACGTCGTCGCGCAGCGAGTTAGTCCAGTCCACGATGTAGCTGCCCTCGTAGTCCACGCCCTCTCGGCAGCCGTCGGCCAGCGCCACCTTGCAGGCGTCGGCCACCGAGCCGGCGCCCATGAGCGTGCCCCGGCTGCCGGTGGTCTGCCCGGCGCCCAACTCGCGGGTGGTGTCCACGATGACCCGCACCTTGTCCGCCTCCACGCCCAGTTCGGTGACCGCCACCTGCTGGGCGACGGTGTGGACACCTTGGCCCATCTCGGTCCAGCAGTGGCGCACCTCCACGGTGCCGTCGGGCTCGAAGCGCACGACCGCCTTGGCCACTTCCCGCAGGCCGTTGCCGAGGCCGGAATTCTTGAGGCCCAGGCCGATGCCCACCGGGCGCCCGGCGGCACGGGCGGCGTCGTAGGCGGGCTTGACCGCCTCGAGGCACACCCGGGCCCCGACGCAGCCCTCGTCCATGATCTGTCCGGGGCCCCACACCGAGCCCGGCACAACGACATTCCGGGAGCGCATCTCCCAGCCGTCGATTCCCACAGCGGCGGCGAGGCGGTCCATGACGCCCTCCATGGCGAACTGCGCCTGGTTGGCGCCGAAGCCCCGGAACGCCCCGCACACGGGGTTGTTGGTGCGGGCCGCCACCGACTCCACGTCGATGTTGGGAACCGAGTAGGGACCGCTGGCGTGGCCGGCGGCCCGCTCCAGCACCTTCATGCCGACCGAGGCGTAGGGGCCGGAGTCGCCGATCATGCGGATCCGCAGCGCGGTGAGGTGACCGTCGGCGTCGCAGCCGGCGGTGTAGTCCATGCGGATGGGGTGGCGCTTGGGGTGCAGCAGCAGCGACTCCTCCCGCGACAGCGTGCACTTCACGGGCCGCCCGAGCAGGTGGGCGGCCAGAGCCGTCTGGGCCTGGTTGGACATGTCCTCTTTGCCGCCGAAGGCCCCGCCGTTGCTGACCAACTCCACGGTCACCATCGACGGGTCGACGCCCAGCACCGAAGCGATCTGGTTGCGGTCGTCCCAGACGCCCTGCCCGCCGGAATACACGTACAGGGCGCCGTCGGGTCGGGGCACCGCCAGGGTGGACTCGGGCTCCAAGAAGGCGTGCTCGATGCGCTGGGTCTGGAACGTCTCAGAGATTGTGTGAGCCGAGCCGGCCAGCGCCGCCTCGACATCGCCGCGGGCGTACTTGGACACCGACAGCACGTTGCCGTCGAGCTGCCAGACGGCGTCGGTGGTGTCGGCCACCGCTTCGACAGGGTCGGTGAGGGGCCGCAGCGGCCGGTACTCGATGTCGATGAGGGTGGCGGCGTGCCGGGCGGTCTCCCGGTCGGTCGCCACGACGATGGCCATCACGTCGCCCAGGTAGGAGGTGCGACCGCCTTCGGGGATGAAGACCGGCCAGTCCCGGTGGATGATGCCGACCCGCAGCTCGCCGGGAACGTCGGCCCCGGTAAAGACGGCCTCAACGCCAGCCACGCCCAGCGCGGGGGCGCAGTCGATGCGCAGCACGTCGGCGCGCGCCCAGTCGGCGAGGCGCACCGCGGCGTGCAGGCAGCCGTCGGGGACCATGTCGTCGATGTAGGGGCGGAAGCCGCAAGCCAGGTCGGTGGCCTCGTAGCGGATGCCGCGGGTGCCGACTATGCCGGGCTGGGTGAGGGCGGGTTCCTTGCCGTGGGCCAGGTCCTCCACGGCGTCGAGGATCTTGATGTAGCCGGTGCAGCGACAGAGGTGGCCGCCGAGGTGGCGCGAGGCTTCCTCGCGGGTCAAGTCGGCGCCCTTGCGGTCGATGAGCGCCTTGGCGCGCACCAGGATGCCGGGGGTGCAGAAGCCGCACTGCAGAGCGCCGTGGTCAGCGAAGATGCCGGCGTAGCGGTCCCGCTCAGCGGGGTCGAAGCCCTCCAGGGTGAGCACCGAGGCGCCCTCTGCCTTGTCGAGCGGCACCTGGCAGGCCACCCGGGCGCGCCCGTTCAGCAGCACGGCGCAGCAGCCGCACTGACCGGTGGGCGAGCAGCCGTCCTTGGGCGAGATGACGCCCAGTTCGGCGCGCAGGGCCTCCAGCAGGTGGGGATGGTCGTCTCGGCACGTCACTGTGGTGCCGTTGAGTTCAAATTGCGCCACGGCGGTTCCTCCTGTCTGTACGGATCGGTTGCGGGTCGGCTGGTCGGTTCAGGACCGCGCCGGAGTGCGGTCGGGGTGCAGGGCGATGTCGGCGGGGCGAATAGGCACCCGGTTCAACGGCAGACCGGTGGCCCGTCGGACCGCGGCCACAACCGCCGGCGTGGAGGAGATGGTCGGCGGCTCACCGATCCCCTTGGCGCCGAACGGGGCACCCGGCTCGGGCTCCTCCACCAGGCGGGCGATGCGCACGCCGCACATGTCCAGCGCGGTGGGGATCAGATAGTCGGTGAAACTGGCGTTGCGCACCCGGCCGCCGTCCAGGACGATCTCCTCCATCACGGCCAGACCCACGCCCTGGGCGATGCCGCCCTCGATCTGGCCGACCGCCTGAACCGGGTTGAGGATGCGGCCCACGTCCTGGGTGGTGGCCACCTCCACAGTGCGCAGCAGCCCCAGGTCGCCGTCCACGTCCACGACGGCACGGTGGGCGGCGAAGGCGAACGACACGTGGGGCTCGCCCTGGCCGTCGGCGTCCACCTCGCTGGTGGGCGCGTGGTGGTACTGGATCTCGTGGCGGAAGTCCCGCTCGATGTCGGCGAGGTCGCGGCTGAGGCCGCTGGCCGAGATCACCTGGCCGTCCCGCAGAGACAGCTCGGTGGGCGGGATGCCGCACTCGGCGGACACGTAGGCCAGCACCTTGTCGCGCACGCCCTCGCAGGCGGCCAGCACCGCCCCGCCCGACATCCAGGTCTGGCGGCTGGCCGACGAGGACCCGGCGGAGCCGATGGCGGTGTCAGCAGGATCCAGCAGCACCTGCTGGACGCCGAGGACCTCGCGGGCGATCTGCTGGGCGAGGGTCACGAACCCCTGACCCACCTCCACGCAGGCGCAGGTGATGGTGGCGACGCCCTCGGACAGCCGACAGGCGGCCGTGGAGTAGTCGTCGAAGCCCTCCGAGAACATGAGGTTCTTGATGCTGGCGGCGTAGCCGACGCCCCGGCGCACGTGGCTGCCGTCGGCGGTGCGTCCAGCGCCGCCGGGGCGGGCCATAGCGTCGGCGGCACCGTTGACGCCTGCGCCATTGCCCGCCCCGTCGATTCCTTGCGGTAACGGGTACTCCCCGAGGGCCTCCAGCAGTTCGGCCACCGGCGCGGTCCCGGTGATCTCCTGGCCGGTGATAAGTGTGTCGCCGGGCGCCAGGGCGTTGCGCAACCGCAGCTCCAGCGGGTCGATGCCCACAGCGTCGGCCAGGCGGTCCATCTGGGCCTCGTGGGCGAAGCAGACCTGCACCACCCCGAAGCCCCGCATGGCCCCGCACGGCGGGTTGTTGGTGCGCATCCCCCAGCCGTCGACGGCGGCGTTGGGCACCCTGTAGGGGCCGGCGGCGAAGAAACTGGCGTTGGCGAGGACTGCGGCGGTGGTGGAGGCATACGCGCCGCCGTCCAGGATGATCTCGGCCTCCACGTTGACGAGGTCGCCGTCGGCGGTGGCGTGGTGGCGGTAGCGCATCCGGGCGGGGTGGCGGTGTACGTGGCCGAAGAACGACTCCTCGCGGTTGTAGAGCATCTTCACGGGGCGCCCGGTGTGCAGAGCCAGCAGGCACAGGTGAATCTGCAGCGTGACGTCCTCGCGGGCGCCGAACGCCCCGCCCACGCCGGAGAGCGTGAGATGCACCTTCTCGGGGGGCAACCCCAGCGCCTCGGCGATCTGGCGCTGGTCGTTGTGCAGCCACTGCGTGGAGATGAACAGCTCCACACCGCCGTCGAGGGTGGGCATCGCCAGGCCCGACTCGGTGCCCATGAAGGCCTGGTCCTGCATGCCCACCTCGTAGTCGCCCTCCACGACGACGTCGCCGACAGCCTGCGGGTCGCCGTGGCGGATGCGAATGTGGCGGAACAGGTTGCCGTCGGGGTGGATAGGCGGGGCGTCGGCGGCGGCGCTGGCGTCGGTGACGGCGGGCAACGGCTCGTAGTCCACGACGATGGCCTCGGCGGCCAGGCGGGCGGTCTCGGGATGGTCGGCGCCCACCAGCGCCACCGGCTCGCCGCAGTAGCGCACGATGTCAGCGGCGAGGACCGGCTGGTCTGCGTGCTCTATGCCGAAGATGCCGCTGCCACCGAGGTCGTCTGCGGTGAGCACGGCCCGCACCCCGCCGACAGCCAGAGCTGGCGCGATGTTGATGGAGCGGATGCGGGCGTGGGGGTGCGGGGAACGCAGCGCCTGCCCCCACAGCATGCCGTCGGCCCACAGGTCAGAGGAGAAGGCGAAGGCCCCGGTGGTCTTGGGCACGCCGTCGGGCCGCGCCACGCTCTCGCCGATGCGCCCCGTGGTGGTGGGCCGCGCCGGTGCCTCGACGCCGACGGCCGCGTTCAGCACGGCACCTGCTCCCGCAATTCGATCCACCGATCCGACCACCTCCGGCTCCTCCGCCATCGGCCGCTTCACCCCAAGTAAACACCAACTTTTACATTTTGTCAAAGCAGCTGGGGGCCAATCGGGCCCCGGCGGGTTGGCCCCCAGCCCTTGAGGGCGCTGCTAGAGGGTGATCTGGGTGCGGACGCCGCGGAGGTCCATTTCGAACTCGATCTCGCGGATGGGGGGGCGTGAGGGGATCCAGATCATGCCGTGACGTGCCGCGGGGCCGACCGTGGGCAGTACGGCGTCCTCCAGGAGCCCCTCCAGCAGGTGGACCGTGTACAAATCGGTGGTGGTGACCTGGTCCCAGCCGGCGCCCAGGCCCACCAGGCGCTCCTCCATGATGGCGACCACGTGGCGGGCCTTCTCGCGCATGGCGTCGGGGCCCACCTCGCCCCTGCGGACGATGGTGTCGGCGTCCAGGGCGGCCGCCCGCAGCTCGCCGGCGCCGGCCACCACGAAGGTTCGCGGCGCCTCCGGCTCGGCGGGCACCGTGTAGGAGAAAGCGTGCAGGGAGACCGCCTCTGGCGGGAAGTCCTCGGGGGCCACGTTGGTGCGGGCGACGGGATTGAGGTCGCCCACGTAAAGGTCCCAGGACTTCACTAGGTCGCAGTAGCCCACGTTGAACTCGATGAACCCCGCCATGGTGAAGGGCTCCGGCGAGCGGAGCTGGATCGCGCAAAGGGCGTGGCGGCCTCGGGCGGCGGCGGCCAGGTGGGCGTCGATCCGCTCGAAGCCCTCACGCCAGGGCAGCGGCGTGCGCAGCGTGGCGTGGACCACTTCGTGGCCGGCGTCGGCGACCACGCCGCAGGAGTAGGGATCGATGCCCGACAGGAAGTGGTAGTTGCCTTTCGGGTTGGCGAGCAGCTGCATGGGAAACCTCCGTTCCTGGCTCTGCGCTAGGGCAGGGCGGCGTGCAGGATGCGCTCGTAGTCGGCCTCCTCGGTGGGGAAGGTTGCTACCAGGCGGCCTTGGCTCATGACGTGGATCACGTCGGTGACGGCGAGCAACTCCTCGAACTCCGAGGACGCCACCACCACGCCGAAGCCGACGTCCTGGGTCAGGTGGCGGATGAGCGACAGGATTTCCGCCTTCGCCGCCACGTCGATTCCCTGGGTGGGCTCGTCGAGCAGCAGCACGCTGGGCTTGGACACGAGCGCCCGCGCCAGCGCCAGCTTCTGCTGGTTGCCGCCGCTGAGGTTGCCGGCGAGGATCTCGGTGTTGGCCGGCCGGATGCCGAGCGCGTCGACGTATTCCCGGGCCAGTTGGCGCTCGGCGCGGATCCGGCGAATCCCGGCCCGGCGCGCCGCGGAGTACACGGGCAACGTGAGGTTCGCCCGGACCGACAGTCCCGGGACGATGGCCGAAGCGCGGCGGTCGGCGGGAACGAGCACCACGCCGGCCCGGTAGGCGTGGCGCACGACCGCCGGGTGGAGACTCTGACCCCCGACGGTGATCCGGCCCCGGTCGTAGCCCTCGACACCGGCGATGGCGCGCAGCAGGTGGCCGTGGCCCGAGCCCTGCACGCCGGCCACGCCGACGATCTGCCCCGGGCGCACGCTCATCGTGACGTCGCTGAGGTTCGGGGCGCTGGTCAGCCCATCCACCTCCAGCAGGGGCTTGCCATTGGTCGCCACAACCGGCTGAGCCCGCTGCGCCGCCGTCTCGACCCGCTCGAGCGCTTCGGCCGGGCGGGCCGGCTGGCGGTCGCCAAGCGTGCTGTCCTTGGTCATCAGCGAGACGATCTTGTCCTTGTCGAGCTCGGCCCGGGGGAACGTGCCGACGGCGCGGCCGTCACGAAGCACCGTGATCCGGTCGGCGATGCCCAGAACCTCCGTCAGCCGGTGGCTCACGTAGATGATCGCCTTCTGCTGGTCGCGCAGGGTGTGCAGGCGCTCCAGCATCGCCGCGGCGTCGCTCTCCGACAAGGCGGCGTTGGGCTCGTCCAACAGGATGACGTCGCCGGGGTGCAGCAGCGTCCGGCTGATCTGGGCGAGCCTCAGTTCCGGGACGCTGAGCTGGCCGGCCATCGCCGACTCGCTGAACGAGGCGCCGCAGAGGTCCAGCGCCTCCCGGGTCAGGCGGCGGTCCTTGGCGGTGAGCTTGCCCTTGCGGTCGAACGGCCCCTCGAAGCCCAGCAGCATGTTGCGCCCGACGCTGAAATCGGGAACGGCCCGCACCTCCTGGGGCACGTAGCTGATGCCCCGCCGCTGGGCGTCCCGGGGTCCGTGAAACACCACCTCGGCGTCGTCGAGCCGGATGTGGCCCGAGTCGGGGCGGATGAGCCCGGCCAGGATCTTCACGAGGGTGGACTTGCCGGCGCCGTTCTCGCCCAGCAGGGCGTGGACCTCGCCGCGCCGCACGTCCAGAGACACGTCGTCGAGCGCCTTCACACCCGGGAACGACTTGGAAATCCCCTCCAGGCGTGCCGCAGCGGCGTCGCCGGGCTCGTCCCGCCCGGCCGGCGCGCCCGAGAGCACCCCGGCGGCGGGCTCAGCCGCTGTCATCGTCCGCCTGATCCGCGGCGGGGGCCGCGGCGGGGAGCCCCCGGTCGCCGCCCTCGTCACGACGGGCCAGGCCCAGCAGTTGCAGGAACGCCGGCACGACGTCGGACACCCTGCGGATGCGCCCTCCCCGGATCTGGCTGATGAGGACCGCCACGACCAGGGCCACGCCGATGGCCATCTGTTGCTGGAACGTGCTGGTGCCGGTCACGCCCAGCCCCACCGTCAAGGAGGTCATGAGGGCCACACCCAGGAACACTCCGCTGAGGCGGCCCTTGCCGCCGCCGATGACCGCACCGCCGATCACCGCCGCGGCGATGGAGCGCAGCTCGTAGCCGGCCCCGAGGCCGGTCTGGCCGACCGACACCCGTGAGGCGGCCATGATCCCGCCCGCACCGGCCAGCATGCCGGTGATCATGTAGGTGATGGTCTCGTAGCGGGCAACGGGTATCCCGGCCAGGCGGCACGTCTCGCGGCTGCCGCCGATGCCGTAGACGTAGAGGCCGATGCGGGTGCGGCCCGTGAACACCATCGCCAGCGCCAGCACGATCAGGCCGATGCCGATAGTCGAGGGCAGGAACCCCCAGTCGGTGCGCCCGAACCACTGGAACGACGGATGGTTCGCAATGACCGACGACCCGGCGCTGCGCACGTTGGAGTACCCGGTCAGGAAGTACAGCATGGCCATGGTGACCACGAACGGGCTGACCCGCAGCTTGGCGATCAGAAGCCCGTTCGCCAGGCCGATCGCGGCACCCACCAGCAGCCCGATGATGATGGCCGGCGCCACCCCGTGGGCGCCCAGCGCTTGGGCGGTGGCGACGCTGGTGAAGCCCATGTTGGCCCCCACCGACAGGTCGAAGCCGCCGACGGTGATGGCGAACATCTGGCCGATGGACACCACCAGCAGGATCCCCGCCTGGCGGGCGATGTTGCGGACGTTGTCCACCGTGGGATAGATCGACGGCTCGATCAGCGAGAAGACGAGGATCAGCAGCCCCAGACCCACCAGCAGCTGCAGCTCGGTGGCGTGCTTGGAGGCCCAGTCGCGCAGCGACAGCCGGTGACTCCCGGCGGCCGCCGACGGGGCGCGCCCGGCCGGCGAGTGGTCAGTCACCGCCGCCCCGACCGGGCATGCTCACCGTCGACTATCGCTCTCTGGCCCCCGGCGCGAGGCCCCGCCGGCTCGGCCTAGGGCGCCTCCATTAGCGCTCGCAGCTTCTCGGAGGTCTCCGGCGGACGGGCCGCGGCCCCGGTGAGGTGGGGGTTCTCCGCCGCCCACTGCTCGATGGGGTTCTCGGCGCGGAACTTGGCCGCCAGGTCGCCGAGCGTGCTGAAGACCCGCCCGTCACCCTTCATGTGCTCGATCAGCTCGTCCATCATCTTCAGGCGCGAGCCCCGGCCGATGAACTGCGGGTGGCACGTCAGCACGTACATGCCGCCCGGGCAGTTCTCGACCATGTAGTCGAACTCGCCCTGCCACAGCTCCCGCACCTGCGAGGGCGTGTTGGGACCCTGGTTGATGCCCCACACGTACTCCAGCGGCGGAAAGTCGTCGAGCCCCCAACTCGGCGGGAGCTCGACAACGTCGACGAGGTCCCCGAAGACGAACGGCTCGTTCTTGGGGAACTCGTCGCCCGAGCGCAGGTAGTACGGGTAGAAGTCGTTGGCCATGAACGTGGACGAGTAGTCGAGGTTGTACTCGATCATGAGGTCCAGCGTGTTGGGGCTGAAGTCCCATGCCGCGGTGCGGCACCCCGTGGGGGTCACGCCCGCCGCCCAGTCGAGCGCCTCGAAGCCCAACTCGAAGTCCCGGCGCTCCTCCTCCAGGGAAAGCTTGGTGGGGTTGCGGTGGCTCCAGCCGTGATGGCCGATCTCGTGACCCGCCTCCACGATCTCCTTCACGTAGGTGGGATACAGGTGGGCCGAGTGGCCCGGCACGAAGAAGGTGGACTGGACGTCGTGCTTCTCCAGCAACTTGAGCACGCGGATCAAGCCCGGCACGGCGAACTCGCCCCGCGAGCACATGCTGGGTGTCTCCGCCCCGAACGAGCCGAGCCAGAGACAGATCGCATCGAAGTCGAACGTGAGGCAGACCGTGTGTTCGTCGCTTTTCATCCGTTTCCTCCCTGGGTGTGTGGCTCCGTTGTTGTGGCTGCGTGGGGCTGTGGCCCCGGGGGGCTAGCCGACCTCGGCCTGCCAGCCCTCGGGAATCAGCTCGATCTGCACCCAGTCCTCGTCCACGTTGGACTGGTCGACGACCGGGAAGGGCACGCAGTTGATGCGTGGCACGTCCTGGCCGTTGAGGACCGCAACGGCGGTGCCGAGGCCGACATAGCCCATCCAGTACGGGCTGACCAGGAACAGGGCGTCGGCGCTGCCGTCGTGGATCCACGGCTGTGAGAAGTTCGTGAAGTCCGACGCCACGTAGGGCACGTCGGCGTACTCCTCGGGGATGGTGATCGGCAGCAGCAGCGCGAAGTGCGCGGCGTAGATCCAGTCGATCTCCGGGTTGCCGGCCACGACGTTCATGAAGTCGGCGAGACCCTCTTCGGGATCCACCAGCTGGTTGGGCGCCTCGATGATCTCGAGGTTCGGGTAGGCCTCCTCGACGCGGTCCACGAAGCCCACGTGGCGCTTCTTCGACCAGGTGGCGTTGGCGGGACCGGCCATGACGACGCCCCGGCCGCCCTCGGGCACCAGCGCCGCGATGGCATCCGCGCCGGCCTTGCCGAAGAGGTAGTCGTCCTGCATGATCATGTAGACCCTGCCGTCGGGCACCTCGGTGGAGACGTTCACGACGGGCACGCCGGCCGCGTCGGCGGCGTCGACGATGGCGACCGAACCGGCCGTGTCCACCGGGGCCAGGATGATGGCGTCGGGGCCGCGCTGCAGGATGTTCTCGGCGTCGGCCAGCTGATCGGCCGGGCCGGTGTAGCCCACGCCGGCGGTGTGGCGGACCGTGACGGTGCCACCACCGGCGGCAGTGGCGTCGGCTGCGGCCTGCTCGGCCCCGTAGGCCATGGCCTGGTAGTACTCGGCCGCAAGGCTCACCTGCATGAAGTCGATCTCGTAGTCGCCGTCAGCGGCAGGCGGCGTGTAGTTGACGAGATCCTCCGTCGTGGAGTTCACGTCGCAGTCCAGCGGGGTGCTGAAATACGCCTCGTTCAGCACGACCGGCTCGGGCGGCGGTGGCGGGGGCTCGGGGGCCGGCTCGGGCGGCGGCGGAGGTTCCGGTGCCGGGTCCGGCGACGGCGCGGGCTCGGGCGGCGGTGGCGGCTCCGGAGCGGGCGCAGGCTCAGGCGCAGGTGCGGGCGGCGGTGCCGCGGAGTCCGCGGAGTCGTCTTCGCCGCACGCCGCGGCGATGAGCGCCAGTGCCGCGAAGATACCAATGACAGCGAGCAAGGTCTTCTTGCGCATGTCTATTCCCCTCCTTGCCGGTTGGCGGGCACCGCGTCGAGTGAACGGTGCAGCCCACAACGCCAGAGCCGGTCTCGGTGCAGATCGGAGGCTAACACCGCGCCCGAAGGCCGGTCAATCGAGTTCCTGACGCTCAGGCGCCGGGGCCGCTGCCGAGCAGCGGGGGCTGGCAGGACCAGGGGAAGTCGATCCAGAGGTCGGTGCGGCGCCAGACGTAGTCGCAGCGCACTGCCGAGCGCGGCTTCTCGTAGAGCACGGCGGTGCGCACCTCGCCCACCTGGGCGCTGCAGAAGTCGCGCACCATCTCGAGGGTGTGGCCGGTGTCAGCCACGTCGTCGGCGATGAGCATGCGGGCACCGTCGAGGTCCACCAGCTCCAGGTAGGGCGGCAGCACGATCGGCACCTCGTGGCGCTCGTCGATGTCGGTGTAGTACTCCACGTTCATCACGAAGATGTTCTTGGTGCTGAGGGCGTAGCCCAGGGAGCCAGCGATGAACAGGCCGCCCCGAGCGATCGACAGGATCACGTCGGGGCGGTAGCCGGAGTCCACCACCATCTGGGCCAGCTCCCGGGCACCGACGCCGTAGGACTCCCAGGTCAGGATCTCGCGCTCGCTGGTCATCGGCTCTCCCTCTTGGATTGGTGCTGTCGGTTGATCTGGTGGTGTAGGCGGCTCGGCGGTGGTCTCCGGCCTGGCTGTGCGGGTCGGGTCGGCGCTGCCGCTCGGTCGTGGCCGTCAGTGGTCCTCGGCGTTCCTCAGGAATACTCGTAGAAGCCGGCGCCGGTCTTGCGGCCGAGGCGGCCGGCGGCCACCATGCGGCGCAGGAGCGGCGGCGGGGCGTACAGGCGCTCGGCGTACTCGGCGTGCATCACCTCGGCGACGGCCTCGATGACGTCGAGGCCGATGAGGTCGCAGAGCTCGAGGGGTCCCATGGGGTGGGCGCAGCCGTGCTTCATGCCGGCGTCGATGTCCTCGATGGTGGCCTGGCCGGAGTCGGCCAGCTCGATGGCCGCCAGCAAGTAGGGCACCAGCAGGCGGTTCACCACGAAGCCGGCCCGGTCCTCGCAGCGGATGACGTGCTTGCCGAGCGTCTCGGTGCCGAAGGTGACGACCGCGTCGACCACCTCGGCGGCGCTTGCCACCGAGCGGACCACCTCCACGAGGGGCTGCACGGTTGCGGGGTTGAAGAAGTGCATGCCGACGACCTGGCTGGGGCGGTTCGTGGCGGTGGCGAGGTCGATGATGGCGATGGAGGAGGTGTTGGAGGCGAGGACGGCGTGTTGCGGGGTGATGGTGTCCAGCAGGCCGAAGATGCGGCGCTTCTCGTCGAGGTTCTCGATGACGGCCTCGATGACGAGGTCGCTGCCGGCCAGGTCGGCGAGGTCGTGGGAGTAGGACAGGTTGGCGAGGGCGGCGTCGTGGGCCTCGGCGGTGATGCGGCCCCGGTCCTGGGCTCGGCCGAGGGACTTGGCGATGCGCCGCTGCACACCCTCGACGGCGGCGGCGTCGATCTCGACGACGGTGGTGTCGAGGCCGCTGCGGGCGCACACCTCGGCGATGCCCGAGCCCATCGTCCCGCCGCCTATGACCCCCACCCTCCGGATGTCGATGTCCCGACTGTCCACGCTGGTGCTTCCCTTCCCCTCGGTGCGTGCTCTGTCCGCTCCGGCCCCCGCCAGGGCGGACATTGCGACCGTAGTGCGCCCATTGCGGACTGCGGCGCATCTGGCGGCGTGACATCTGTCCGGGGCTCGGCCTGGCCCGGATATCGTGCCGACGGTCATGTCTGGACCGCATTCGCACCCTGATCCGTCCCCGGAACGCTCCCCGGAACGCTCCCCGGAACGCTCCCGCGCCGGCGGCACCGGCGGCGGTGCCGACGGGCGCGGCGACGCCAGCATCACGGCACGGGGGCTGACGCGGCACTTCGGCGAGGTGCGGGCCGTGGACGGGGTGGATCTGGAGGTCGCCCCCGGCGAGGTCTACGGCTTCCTGGGACCCAACGGTGCCGGCAAGACGACCATCACCCGGATGCTCTGCACACTGCTGCGGCCCACCTCCGGGACCGCCACGGTGGGGGGCTTCGACATCATGCGGGAGGCCGGACAGGTGCGCCTGACCATCGGGGTGACGCTGCAGGAGGGGGCGCTGGACGACAAGCTCACCGGCCGGGAGCTGCTGCGGCTGCAGGGCCGCTTCTACGGGCTGAGCCGGGCCGAGGTGGAGCAGCGCATCGCCGAGGTGTCGCCGATCCTGGACGTGGCCGCCATCGACCGGCGCATCGGCACCTATTCGGGGGGCATGAAGCGGCGGCTGGACGTGGCGGCGTCGCTGATCCACAACCCGCGCATCCTGTTCCTGGACGAGCCCACGACCGGCCTGGACCCGGTGTCGCGGGCAGCGGTGTGGGAGCAGGTGGCCCGGCTGCGGAGCGAGTTCGGGATGACGATCTTCCTGACGACCCAGTACCTCGAGGAGGCCGACGCCCTGGCCGACCGGGTGGGGATCATCGACGAGGGGCTGCTGCGGGCCGAAGGGCCTCCGGAGGAACTGAAGCGCCAGATCGGCGCCGATGTGATCGTGGTGCGGCTGGCCGAGGGGGTCGGCGGTGTCGAGGGGGTCGGCGG
>VXNF01000080.1:41907-43147 GCA_009840735.1 Acidimicrobiia bacterium
CGAGGGGGTCGGCGGTGTCGAGGGGGTCGGCGGCGACGGGACCGCCAGGACCGACGGAACGGTTGCCCGGGCGGTGGCGGTCCTGGAGGGCCTGCCGGGTGCCTCGGGTGTGGAGGCGCACGGCCACGAGGTGACGGTGGCAACCGAGGACGGCGCGGCGACGATCAGCCCGGTGGCCGTGGCGCTGTCGGGCGCCGACCTGCCGGTGATGGACATCGCGCTGCGCCGGCCGACTCTGGACGACGTGTTCCTGGACCTCACCGGGCGTCACATCGTGGTGGACGACGATGCGGGCGGCGGCGAGGACGCAACCGGCCGGAGCGAGTCCTGAACCGCCGACCGGGCCCGGGAACGCGGAAGGATCGACCATGAGACAACAAGCGACGCAGCGGGGGCGACGCCGATGAGCGACGCAGCTATTCGAGAACGCACCGAGGGGTCCGGCCCCGGCGGCTCGGGCAGCGCCCCCATCGTCGCCCGCCGGATGGGCTTTTGGCACGACCTGTTCGCCGTGGGCCACCGGGCGGTGATCCTGCTGCCCCGGGACATGGCCGCCATCCTCCCGGCGCTGATCGTGCCGATCTTCTTCTACGCGGTCACGATCGGCGCCCTGCAGGAGGTGGCCTCCTTCGCCGACATCGGCCTGGACTACAAGGCCTTCCAGCTGCCGTTGGCGCTGGTGATGACCGTGACCGGCATCTCCCGGGCCCACGCCCTGGTGCTCGACGTGCAGGGCGGCTACTTCGACCGGCTGCTGCTGACGCCGGTGAACCGCTGGGCGCTGCTGCTGGGCATGTTCGTGGCCGACACCATCGTGCTGCTGTTCCTGTCGCTGCCTGTGCTGGCGATGGGGCTGGCCCTGGGGGTGCGGTTCGCCACCGGCGTCGCCGGGATCGTCACGTTCGTGGCCATCATCACCGTGTGGGGGCTGTCGTACACGGGGTTCCCCTATGCGATCGCCCTGCGGACCGGTAACCCCACGGCGGTGAACAACTCGTTCCTGCTGTTCTTCCCGATGGTGTTCCTCACGCCCGCCTGGATGCCCCGGGACGCCCTCACCGGCTGGCTGGCGGCCATCGCCACCTGGAACCCGGTGACGTACATCATCGAGGGGCTGCGCACCCTGTTCATCGGCTGGGACGGCGCCGCGCTGGGCAAGACCCTGGCCGCGGTCGGTGGCATGGGCGCCCTGAGCCAGTACCTGGCCTTCAGCGCCCTGAAACGCCGCACCACCCCCTGA
>VXNF01000026.1 GCA_009840735.1 Acidimicrobiia bacterium
CCCCGGAGGCGCCCCCCGCGCCACCCCCCGAGCCCGAGCCGACAGCCGGTTTCGACGGCAGCACCATCAATCTGGGCTACCTGGTCGATCAGTCCGGGGCTCTGGCCATCATCGGCGGGCCGCTGCTGGCCGGGTCGCAGCTCTACTGGGACTGGGTCAACGACGAGCTGGGCGGCGTCGCCGGGAAGTACCAGGTGACCTTGGCGGTCGGCGACACCAACGACTCCGAGGGCCAGACGGTGCAGGAGTACCAGCGACTCAAGGACGACGTGGTGCTGTTCGCGGAGGTGCTGTCCACGCCGCCGGTGCAGGCACTGCTGGAGTTCCTGAACGAGGACGGAATCGTGGCCGTGCCGGGTTCCCTGGCGGGCGCCTGGGCGAACGAGCCGCTGCTGGTGCCCACCGGCGCCGCCTACGAGTACGAGGCCATCAACCTGGCGGACTGGTACGTCAACCATTCCGGGTTGGCGAGCGGCGACGACGTGTACTGCGCGGTCTACGTGAACGACAAGTACGGCCGGGACTCCTTGCGGGGCGTGGAGTTCGCAGCCGAGCGCCTGGGGTTCTCTCTAGCCGAGACCCAGACCATCAACCGAGGCGACCGATCCTTCACGGCCCAGGTTGCAGCCTTCGCCGACGCCGATTGCACGGTCATCTTCGCCATCACCGTTCCGACCGAGCAGCACGGGATGCTCACCGAGGCCGCCAGCCAAGGGCTCGACCCCGTCTGGCTGGGCTTGCTGCCGTCGTACCTCAACTTGTTCGCGGCCGCCGGCGCGGACCTGTACGCCAAGTATTACGTGGCGTTGGACTCGCCCGAGTTGACCGACACCTCGGTTCCAGGCATCGTCAAGTTCAACGAGCGGTTCGAGCGCTACGGCAGCGGCAGCATCAGCACGTTCGTGCTGTCGGGCTACTTCCTGCAGTTCGCAGTACACGCTCTGCTCGAGAAGGCAGCCGAGCTGGGCGACTTCAGCCGCGCCGGCATCCAGAACGCCCTCGCGCAGCTCGGCGAGGTGGATTCCGACGGGCTCGCCGCAGAGAACTACGTCTACGGCACGCCCGAGAACCGCCGACCCACCAGCGCCGTGCGCATCAAGGTCTTCGACCCCACAGCGCCACCAGTCTTCCTACGCGACATCATGATCGTGGACTCACCCCTCAACGACGAGTTCGACCTGTAGGCGCACGCGTCTACAGGTCGAAGAGGCCGAACAGTTCCTCAGAACTCAGACGGCTCGACAGGTCCAGCGACACGTCGTCGACCAGTCGAGCGAACAACTCCTTCTTGGATTCCAGGATGCGGTCGATCCGCGCCTCGATCGTGCCGATGCAGGAGTACTTGATGACGTTGACCTTGACTGTCTGGCCCATGCGGTGCGTCCGGTCCTCGGCTTGACGTTCGGTGGCGGGATTCCACCAGCGGTCGAGGTGGAAGACGTAAGAGGCGTTCTGGAGGTTCAGCCCGAGGCCCCCCACCCGCAGTGACAGAATCAGCGCCCGGTGCTCGGGCCGGTTCTTGAACCGGTCGATGATGCCCGCCCGGTCTTCCAGAGGCACTTCCCCGGTGATGAACAGGGGATTGTGGCCCTGCATCGCCTTCGCCGCCAGTTCGACACCGAACGAGTCGCTCGTGTACTGCGAGAAGATCAGTGCCTTGTGGCCCTGGGCAGCGAGTTGATCCATGCGTTCCCGAATGTCGGCCAGCTTGGCCGACTCGCCGGTGCGCGGATCGGCGTTGCAGATCTGCTTGAGCCGGGTGATGAGCTCGAGCACATGCTGGACCCCGACCTCGGCGCCGAGGGACTTCAGGTAGACGATGCCGTCCCGTTCGGCCTTGTCGTAGCTGCGCCGCTGCTCCGGGTTCAGTTCGATGGGGACCATCGTCACCAGCTTGGGGGGCAAGTCCTCTAGCACGTCGCCCTTCTTGCGGCGCAGTTGCAGGTCCCGGTGGCGCTCCCGCAGTTCCGGGCCCGGTCGGTAGCTCCGGCGCTCGCCCTCGTCGCGATGATCGACGAACTCCAGGATCGAAGCCAGTTCCTCCTCGTCGTTCTCGATCGGCGTGCCGGTCAGGGCCCAGGATCGGCGGCGTCGCAACGCCTTCAGAACATCGCTGGTGTCGTTGCGGTTCTTGATGCGTTGAGCTTCGTCGGTGATCACAAGATCCCAGACGCGGTGGCTCAGATGGCTGTCGAAGTCGGCTCGCAGGCTCTCGTACCCCACGAGGGTGATGTCGCGGCGTGCGGCCCACTGCCACTCCCTGTCGGCCGCCGAGCCGCGGATGATGATGGCGGAAAGCTCAGGTGCCCAGCGTGCGACCTCGCGTCGCCACTGGTCCAGCACACTCGCCGGGGCGGCGACGAGGCACGAACCAATGCGGCGGCTGGCGTAGAGGATGCGGATCGCGGCGATGGCCTGCACCGTCTTGCCGAGGCCCATGTCGTCGGCCAGCAAGAGGCGGGGGTTCTCCAGGAGCGCCTGGACCCCGTCGCGTTGAAACGGCATCAGTTCGCTGACCCAGTCCAGTTGTTCGGGGCGACTGATGGACGCTGCCGGCGCCCGCAGGATGTGCCACAGACGCTCCGCCAGCGCCGACGGCGACCCTGTTGACGGATCAAACTGCGTCGGTTCGCGGTGTTCGCGCTGGCGGTCGTGAGCCGGTGTTTGACCGGTGCCGAGGGCTACCTGGGCGAGAGGTCGCCGGTCTTCGGCGGCTCGAAGGAGACTGACGACTGTCGCCAACCCTGGCGATGCCGCCAGCGCGTCTACGTGCGGGTCGTTGAACGCCTCCCGCAGACCCTCCGCGGTTCGCTCGAATGGCTCAAGCGGGTCGGCCGATGCCAGGATCGCTTCGAGCAGGCGGTCTGCCTCGGTGCCTGTCGCGGGCGGTGCCTCCAGCCACGTCTCCGTCCGGTCCGCTGCCGCGGTGCCGGAGTAACGCTGCCGGTCCGTCGCTCCCAGGAGGCAGAACGGGACGCGGACTCGTACCGCCGAACTCAGCAGAGCTGCGGAGATTTCGTCCGCCCGGCCCAGGAGCAGCGCCGGCGAGGTCGAGGCGACCCGAAGCAACGCCATGACGGCCGACGGCGCCGCGCCGACGTGCGACGGCTGGTGGCGATCCACGCTGCGCGTGAAGCAGAAGCCCAGGGGTTCGCCATCGACGGAGGTCTCGAGCAGCGCGGCGAGCACGCCAGCACCGTCGGGGGCCGGGAGGACTCGAAGCCAGCCGATGACCTCGCGGTGCTCGGCGGGGCCGCTCCGGTCGTCGAACGGGATCGGCAAGCCGGTTCGGTTCAGGCGGGCGCAGCCGCTCCACCCGGGGAGTCGGGCTGATGGGAAGCGGCGTCGGCAGCCTCAACGGCATCGGTGCCGGGTCGGGACTCGTTCGCCGGCTCTACGCTCCCCGCGTGACCATCGGTTCCCGCAGGGCCGCCGTCCTCGTCCTCGGGAGAAGCGCGCTCCAAGTCCACGTTCTCCTCGTAGCCGTGGTGGAACTCCTGCCCCTCGATCTGCGGAATGTAGGCGGGATCGAACCGTCGCAGATCCCATTCGGTGATCGCGGCTCGCACCCTGTAGCGCATCCGATTCTGGAATCCGGCTCCACGAGGCTCCAGCGGAAGTTCGGGTGCTTCCCAGCTGTATGCCGTGCTGTAGATCTGCCGCACCTTCTCAAGAGTCGCCGCGACGTCATGAAGGTCCGGCGTACCCAAGGGCATGGCTTCACTCTCGAGGATCCTCATACCTGTATCAGCAAGGCCGGTCAAGTGCTGATACCGCTTTGCCAGTTTGGCGGCGACGTAGTCACGATCCTTCTTGGTCCCGTCGGGGCTGATGATCTCCAGAGCGAAGTCCCCAGTCACGGTCGCGACTGCCACGAGCCCTGGCTCCGATCCGCCCGGTGCGCGCCCGAGCCAGCGAGGCAACTCCGAGTAGGAGCGAGCCCGTTGCAGGATCGAGTACTGGGCGACCAGCTCAATCTCGTCGAGAAGGACCACCCAGCCCTTGTACCCGGCGGCCCTGATCAGCCGAGACATGAACCGCAGACGCTGCGGCGGGAGTTCCGCGACTCTCGGCGCCCTGAAGCGGTAGTTGGCAAGTTGGCCGATTCCTCTCAAGCCACTGTTGATCTGCGCCTTCCGCAGCGGATCTCCGGCCCAGAAGTCCTCGATCTGCCGGGTCAACTCCGGGTCGTTGAGGCGTTCGTGGACGAGCAGGCTCGCCGGGAACATCGGACTCAGACCGCTGGCGGTCTCGTCGTCTGACCAACGGAAGAAATCGTCGTAGGCCGCCGAGCGGGTGTCGAGCGCCAAGCCCAGTTCCTCGATCGGGCGACCGTTTCGTTCAGGAACACGGCAGTTCACCAGCGCCGACCTGAACACCTTGCCGAGGTCCCAGAACGGCGTCTCCTTACTGATGGCGACCGTGCTGCACACGAACCCCT
>VXNF01000104.1 GCA_009840735.1 Acidimicrobiia bacterium
GAGCGTTCAAGCTGCCGGCGGGCCAGACGATCCGCGACGCCGCCCGTCTGGCTGAGCGCATGGCGTCCACAGCCGGCGACCTGCGGGACCAGATCGCCGCGGCTCTCGACGCCGAGGCGGGCGAGGGACCGTTCTCGAGGTTGCTGAGCGAGGTCCGCGCCCAACTCGTCAGCGACGTGGACGGGCCGCGGTTCGCCGACATGTGCGCCCAGACGCTCACCTACGGCGTGTTGAGCAGCCGGGTGACCGACCCGGAGGGCTTCGGCTCCTCACCGGTCTTCTCGTCGGTGCCGCTGGCGAACCCGTTCCTCGAGTCGTTCTTCGAGCAGGTCCACGACCAGGCGGTGGCGCTGGACATTCCCGGCAGCGGCCTGCCCCAGCTTGTGGCCGACCTGCGGGAGACGAACGTCGAGGCCATCCTGGATCAGTTCGGCGCCACCGCCAAGGGCGGCGACCCGGTAGTCCACTTCTACGAGGAGTTCCTGAAGCGCTACGACGCCAAGATGCGCGCCGACGCCGGCGCCTTCTACACGCCCCAACCGGTCGTGGAGTTCATGGTGCGCATGGTCGATGAGGTGCTGCGCAGCCGCTTCGGCTTGCCGCTGGGGATAGCCGACCCTGCCACCTGGGCCGAGGTGGCCGACCGCAACGGCTTCGAGGTGCCCGAAGGTGTCGACCCGCACAAGCCGTTCGTCTCGATGATCGACCCCGCCACCGGCACCGGCACGTTCCTCATCGAATGGCTACGCCGCGCCCGCGAGAGCTATACCGGCGGCGCCGAGACCGCCAACGCAGCGGCCAGGCTTCCCCTCGGCGACGGTCCGCTGCGGCCCGAAGCCAGTCACACGGCGATGCCCCTGCGCGACTCCTGGCCAGAGCACCTGCGCTCCCACGTCCTGCCAGCGATGCACGCCTTTGAGAACATGCTGGCCCCGTACACCATCGCCCACCTCAAGGTCGCTCTCGAGCTGCAGGCCGCCATAGCCGATCGTGGCGACAGCGACGGCGCGCCAGCGCGGATTCTGCTGACCGACGCGCTCGATCACCGCGCCCCTCAGCAGCAGTTCGGCACCATGGCCGACCCGGTAGCCGCCGAGGGCGAACGCGCCGCTCACCTGAAGGAGTCCGAGCGGTTCACCGTCGTCATCGGCAACCCCCCCTACGACCGCGAGCAGCGCTCCGCCGGAGACGCGGGCGACACCGGCAGGCGCAAAGGCGGTGTGGTGCGCTACGGAGCGCCCGGCGTGGTGACCCGCGGCCTCGCGCAGGGTCTCGGAAGCCGCGGGTGGCGCAGCCGGTCCGACGAGCTGGTTCCGCTGCTCAGCGACATCACCGAGCCGAAGCGCGCCGCCAAGCGAGGGCACCACCTCAAGAACGTTTACAACGACTACGTCTACTTCTGGCGCTGGGCCGTCTGGCAGGCCACCGAGCTGCCCCGCGGGCCGGGCGTCGTGGCGTTCATCACCGCCTCGTCGTATCTCGACGGCGTGTCGATGGGCGGCCTGCGGGCGCTGCTGCGCGACGCATTCGACGAGCTATGGATCATCGACCTCGGCGGCGAAGGCCGCGGCGCGCAGACCGAGGAGAACGTCTTCGACATCCGCACCCCCGTCGCCATCGCCATCGGCCTCTGCCAGGGCGAGCGGCGCAACGAGCAGCCCGGCGATGACTGCGTCGTGCGCTATCTGCGCATCGATGGCACCAGAGCCGACAAGCTGGTTCGGTTGGCAGAGATCAGGCTTGGCGACGTGACCGAAGCGGTCGCGGGAGACGACCTCGACGTATTCGTGTACCGCAGCGACACCAACTACTACGACTGGTCCTCCGTCACCGATCTGTTCCCGTGGATCCGTTCGGGCTGCAAGTTGGGTCGTATTTGGCCGATAGCGGAGAGCCGGGCCGTCCTCACAAGCCGTTGGGAGCGCCTGGTCAAGGAAGTGCCCCGCAGCCGGCGCGAGTTGTTCGTCGAGACCCGCTCTGGCCGCAAGATGCACGACACCCCGAAGCCGCTGCGCTCTCCCGAGGGCAGTCTCCGGGCGGTTCGTGAACTCGACATCGGGGATACACCCGAAGGACTCGAGCAATACGGCTATCGGAGCTTCGACCGGCACTGGGTAATCTCAGACAATCGGCTGGCTGATCGCCCAGGGCCCGACCTGTGGCGTGCCCGCGGGCCGCGGCAGGTGTTCCTCACCACTCTCACCTCTACGAAGCTCGGGCGGGGGCCGGCGCTGACGGTCACGCCCTACGTGCCCGACCTTGACCACTTCTCGGGTCGCGGAGCCAAGAACGTCATGCCGCTCTACTGCGACGGCGAGGCTCGGCTCCCCAACGTCACCGATGGCCTGCTGGCCGCTGTCGGTGAGCGGCTGGGAGTCGAGGTCTCACCCGAGGATCTGCTGGCGTACGTGCATGCCCTCGCCGGCACCGGCGCGTTCAGCGAGCGGTTCGCCGCCGAGCTGGCCGAGGCGGCCGGGCCGATCCACGTTCCGATCACCGCCGACGCGGACTTGTTCGGGCGGGCGGTGGCGCTGGGGCGAGATCTGCTCTGGTACCACACCTGGGGCGAGCGCTTCGCCCCCGCAGGCCAAACCGACCTCCCGGCGGGCCGCGCCCGACAGGTCACCCCGGTCGAAGGAATGCCCAAGAAGTGCAGCTACGACGCCGACACCGAGACCCTCACCGTCGGCACCGGCTCATTTGCGCCGGTCAGCGCCGCGGTCTGGGCCTTCGAGGTGTCGGGGATGGGCGTGCTCAACTCCTGGCTCGGCTACCGCATGAAGACCCGCAAAGGAAAGAAGTCGAGCCCCCTCGACGACATCCGCCCAACCCGCTGGAGGGAGACCGACGAGCTGCTCCGCCTCCTCGCCATCCTCGACCACACCGTCGAGGTCACCCCCACAGCCGCCGCCCTCCTCGAAGACATTCTCGCCAACCCCCTCATCGCCGCCACCGACCTACCCCAACCAACCGAAGACCAGCGCAAACCCCCCAAGCCATGACCCTCGCCGCTTGTCGACTGTCACTTCACCGTCGAGTCGGAACGTTACGAGGTCATCCCCCATATCGGGAGACTCTACTGAGCGTCGCTCCCGACGAACCCCCCAAGCCGTGTTGAATCAGGACTCGAGGATGGCGGCTGCGACGCATCGCCGAGGCAGGCGCGGCGTCCGATAGGCGCGCACGGTTCAATCAGTAGGCGATGTCGAGGGCGTAGCGGAGTGCTCGGTCTAGGTGGGCGCGGGCCACCTCGCGGAGGTGTCCGACCGGTTGTGGGTCGAGGTCGGCGAGCGGGACGGTGAGGATGTTGTCGCAATTGATGACGCAGGGCTCTGGGAGGCCCTCGTCGAGACCGATCTCCACCTCCGAGCGGATGCCGCGGATTGTGCGGGTGACCGGAGCGCACGTGACTGCATTCAGGACCGATGCCGCAGCATCCCTCGTGAGGACGCAGACGGGACGCCGGCCGGCCGGACGACCGAGGTTGGCCCAGTAGATCTCGTTGCGTGCTACCACTCGGGCGCAATCCGAGCCGCTAGGAGGGCTGCCGAACGCGCCAGCGCTGGGTCGGGGGGTTGCCGGTGGTAGGCGGCGATCAATGCGGCGTCGGCCGCGGCCTCCTCAGCGGCTTCGATCACCGCTCGCGCACCCTGGCGGAGCAATTCGGATCGGCTGGTGCGGCGCGCCGCGGCTATGCGGTCCAACTCCGTCACGAGATCGTCATCGAGTTGGACGAGCACCTCACGTCTGGCCATGAGCATACGGTAGACCATATGGCCAGTCGACGCACGCGATTCCGCGGCGAGTCGGCGACGCGTTCACCGCCGGGGCCCCGCGACCCCTGCGATGCGGAGGTGGAGCGCTTCTACCGGACCATCCCTGAGCGTGGGGGCCGCGTGCTGCGGGTGTTGGTGAACGTCACCGCGGATCCGTGGCGGGTGGTGACGGCTTTCTTCGATCGTTCGATGCGAGGTGAACTGTGAGACTCCGAGTCGACACCGATGCGGATGCCCTGTACCTGCGGCTCGACGACTCCGAGATCACCGAGTCGGTCGAAGTAGCACCCGGGGTCGTGCTCGACTACGACGCCGCCAACAACGTCGTGGAAGTCGAGACTCATCACCTCTCGGCCCGCTCGCACTCTTTCGAGGCCTCCGAACTCCACTTCGAGACAGTCCCGTAGCACAATCACCGGCCCACCGGACCTCGACAGTCGGGCGCGGCGATTCGACACCGGACGCGCTCAAGTGCAGGCGGACAGAGAGCGCACGACGCGGAGGTCACCGCCGCGGGGTCCGAGACGCAGTTCCTGTCCCAGCACCAGTG
>VXNF01000081.1 GCA_009840735.1 Acidimicrobiia bacterium
CCGGCACTCTCAAGCCCGACGCCCCCGCCCTAGCCACCGCCGTCTGAGCCCGCGGACTACGTCCCGCGGGCACTGACCTCGAGGCCTCAACAGTCGTCGGCGAGAGCGGATAGCGCCTGTACCGCCGCCAACTTGGCCTCAGCCAGGCTCGCATAAGACCCGATCCAGCGACCCTGGTTTCTTGTCCATGTGGCTATGTCAACGGAGTAGTCTTTGAGAGGTCGACAGTAGCCCACGGTGCCCTGCCACGGTACAAAGCCGGACGCGGCGCGTACAATGTCAGTCTCCCAGTAGCCGCTGTATTGCTCTGTCCATTGCACCTCAATTTCGGTGGCCAATAACCGATCCCTTCTCAATTCTCGAGACATGCCGCTGCGGCGATGCCAATCAGCCACAGGCTACGCCACTCAGCGATCACGAGAAGGCGCTGTCAAGCTACGACCGAGGCCCAGACCACTTCGAGATCTCACCGATTGCCGTGACAGGTCAGGGCCGAGTCTTCTTCCACCCATGCACCGACGGTTCCGCGCACCACTGCTGGCGGAGGACAGCAAGGTGCGAGAGTTCACTTTCGGGACGCCCGAGCAGGCCGCACAGAGTGCGCTCATCCACCATGACACGGGTCCCATCGCGGTACGCCTCGTTCGCGGGAAGCATCGCTTCGTCGGCGAGGTCATCGAAGCCCTTGGCGGCGGCAACTATTCGGTGGGAGGGAATTCTGCGCAGGTCGGGCACCGGGATCATCCCGATGGCGGTCACGCTCAGAATGGCCCGTCCTTGCTGCTGCCGGTTGGAGACGTACCACCTGCCAATCAGACCGAGCGTGCTGTTCAGCCACACGCACAGAGCCTTTTCCCACGTCTCCCGAAGGTCGGCACCACCAGGACTCGGCCGAAACGCAGGCCATGCACGCCCGCCGAGCGCGGCGCTCGGCGTGAGGCACGCGGCAGCAGGCTGCGAGTTCAATCGGAAGTCCCGGTTGACGTGAAGGCGGGTCGCGCCCGCAATTCCGGGACGGCCGTTCCAGACATCCTGCGCTCGCTTGAGCATGGGTTTCGCCCCGCGCCCGGTGCCGCTCGAGTCCCCGGCGTCGGGACGGACCCGACCCTCCGAACACGGCAGCACCTGCATGCGACCCTCAGACGCATGGTCGTGGGACCACAGCACCGGCCACTCAGAGGCGGCGTGATGATTGCGGTCCTCGAGGCGGACCACGTCGAACGGACCTCGGGTGGTGCCGTCGGTATTCCAACCGGAGATATCCATGTGGTAGATACCGCGCGCGCCGAGGACGGAGAGGGGAACCAGTTCGACAGCGACGCCGGCCAGACGAGGAAGTCTCAGCCTGCCTCGCACGAGACAGCTGGCAGCCTGCGCAACCTCAAAGCGCGACACCCCGCTGGGGTGCCCGACTGCGTCCGGCCCGAAGTGTGTCGAGATTCTCCATCCGATATTGCTGCGACCAACCGCGATTTCGCCGTCACGCTCGGCCGCTCTGGCGGAGTGGGCGATCTCGACCGCCTCGAGTTGTGATCTCGGCGCGTCCGACAGGACAACATGCGAGGCGGCGGGGGGACTCTCCGGCTCGGTCGCTCGAGTCGCTAGCACCAGGACCTCGGCCATGCCGGTGTCCGCGGAAAAGGCGCGACCTGTCGAACCGCGGTGCGCTCGCTGGGCAATCGACCAGATCTCGATGTCCCGATACGACACAGCTAGCAGGCGGCGAGCGCTCGCCCACGACGTGCCAGACACGAAGGACGCAGGGAGTACCAGCGCAATCACCCCACCCGGCTTGACCTTGGCGTGTGCGAGATCGAGGAAGTACGAGGCGATGCCCGCGTTGCCGTGTGCCGCCGGGGTCCAATCCAAGCCTCTTCGCACAGCAGCGGCTGCCTTGGACATGAGTTTCTGCACCTCGGGTTCGTTGTCGAGCCCAGCGAACGCCGGGTTCGAGATTCCGACCCTCTCAGCTTCTTGGCCGGTCGAGCGTGTGAACGGCGGGTTCATGATCGCGAGGTTCAAAGACTCGTGGGGAATGTGGGCGGAGGTCTGTGGTAGGTCGTCTCTGGCTGTAACGGCGATGGTCCCGTCGCCCCACAGCACTTGGATCTCGTTCCCGCCAAGCAAGTCCAACGAGCCGATTCGATACTCAATGTGCTGGAATCGCTCAGTCTTGCCGTAGGGCATCACCCAGGTCTTGGTGGAGGTGTAGCCGATTTCCGGATGCTCGCCTGAGAGACGGGCCGCTGTGAGATGCACGGCCGCCGGCATTATGTCGCAACCAATCATTGTCTCCTCCACCATCGCTCGGTGAATCGCACCGCCGCTGCCACCCGACACGCGATGCCGCTCTGTAATGCGGCGATACACGGCATTCAGTAGAGCGCCGGTGCCGCAAGCCAGATCACCGACACGCAAGTTCGCGACTGCCGCTGCGTCCGACCAGTCCACGTCGAGGCGAGAGACGGCCAGCTCGGCCAGCAGCGCCGCCGAGGCGGGCCGCGTATAGAACGTCGCAAGGAACTTGCGATCAGCGATCAGCGTGCCGAACAACCGTCCAACCACGCTCCCCGCCCCACTGCGCCCCGCGACGTCCGCGGCAGTCCTGAAGAGGACCTCTAGCATTCGCCGAGCCGCCTCCTCGTCAGAGACGGAATGCAGCAGTTTCAAGGCGACGCCGAAGACTGGGTAGTAGTCGATGTCCAGAATCGCCTGCCAGACCTCGGCGACTCGAGCTTGATTGATCTCACCGCGCGCCGACATCTGCGACGGCGACTGCACTTCCGGGTGATCCTCAGCGTGGTTGGCGGAAATGTGCGACTGAAATAGCGCCGCGTTGAGCATGACCGCGGCTGCCATACGGTCCGTTTGCTCTCCAGGTGCTTGATCCAGCACCGCGCCGAATTCCATGCTGGCGTGCTTCGCCTTCGCAGCTTCGCTGGCAGCGGACCTGAGGCACGAGGCGACGGAGTCAGCCATCGCATCGGCGTCGGCGGCGTCTTCGCCGGCCCGGTCGATGAAGGCCGCCAGAGCTGAGATCGAGCCCTCTAGCCATCCCTCCGCAGGGAATCTGGAGAACGCGTCCTTCGTCGAGGTCCTCCACAGCGCCCAGCGGAATCCTCTGCCCGTTCGCACCGCGTCCGAGACATCAGGCTCGGGCAAGGTGGCGAACTCGTCGGGAGTGAGAACTCCCACAATTGCGCGAATCGGCTCGTCCGTGTCTGCCCACCTCTCGAGAAAGCGCTCCTCTACCTGAATGCGGAGCCCCGATTGATTGGTGGCGCGCTTGCGAGCGAATTTGTTCTCGACAAGAACACGCTCCCGGCCCGGCGTCTCCACGTAGATGTCAGGGCGTCCAGTCGTGCCGCTTGGTCTCCTCGTCATCGACTGCTCGGCGGACACCACCGATTGCCGGAGGCACTCGGTCAGGGCAGTTCCGAGGTACGCGTTGAACGCCTTCTCGTCGCGGCGTCCAAGACTCGTCATGACAACACCCTATTTCAGGGGACCCGCGCCCGGCGCGGACCCTCCCGCCAGGGTCTCCTCGAGAAGGTTCACGATCTCGGCAGGAGTGCTCGTACACCAGCCGATCTCGAAGCGATCATCTTCAGGGTCGACGCAACTCCACGTCCACGACTGCGCTGCGTGAATCTCGAGGGGCGCAAATCGCGGATCCATGCAAGGACCGACCGCCAAGGCAATCCAGATGCATCGTCGATCGGCAGACCAGACCACTTGGTAGGCCCCGAGGGGATGGGCCGGAAGGTCGCCCCGGCTAGCGATTTCGTGGGCTATGTCAGCTGCCGCCGCCTCAATGCCGACTTCTTTGCGGCCCGCGTGCCTGGCTAGCGCCTCGGGCGATGCTGTGGACTCCATGCGCGACTCCTTCCAGTCGGCTGTCTCGCGGGCAGGGGGAAGCTCGGCAGAAGACCGGAACGGTTCGGAATCCAAGCAGCGCTGGGGCTGCACAAGGCGACGTGGCGAGTACCGCTAGAGACGGCGTATTGAGACTATAACGATATTGTACGTCATTTCAAACCCAAGGAATGCCGAAACCAGCGAGCAGTGCACTTTGGCGGGTCGCACGGGCATACTCGACAGCTGCGGGACGAGACAGGCTGCTGCGGTCGCTGGCGGACGTCGGTTGGGCCGGGAGGAGGCTGCGGTGCCTGAGTTGCCGGAGGTTGAGACGATCCGGCGGGAGTTGGCACCTCGGCTGGTCGGGCGGTGCGTCGTCGAGGCGGACAGCCACCCCAGCGAGAAGT